>CAYZQL010000178.1:0-8311 GCA_964480555.1 uncultured Lentisphaeraceae bacterium
CGGTGGCGGACACCCGGCGCATCATGCAGGCCAAGCGCGCGGTGCGCAAGGCGCTCGAGATCCAGCGTGACGGCAAAGGATACGCGTTTGTGGAGTTCATCTCCCCCTGCCCGACCAACATGGGCGTCGACTCGCTCAAGGCGGCGGCTTTCTGCATCGACGAGATGGAGAAGGAGTTCCCGCTGGGGTGCATGCGCGACAGCAGCGCGACGGCGGTCCCGCGCGCGCCGGTTCCGCCCGCACCTTCGGTGGAGGCGTTCTTTCGGCAATCGGAGCAGCATCAGGCGCCGGCCGCGGAGGTCCATGAGGCTGCCCGCGAGCTGCGCCTGAAGTTCACCGGGTTTGGCGGACAGGGAATTTTGAGCCTTGGCATCTGCGTGGCGGAAGCGGCGCGGCTTGAGAAGCGCTTCACCACCTGGTTTCCCTCCTACGGGCCGGAGCAGCGCGGCGGCTCCGCCGCGTGTTCCGTCGTGATTTCCGGAAAGCCGATCGGCTCTCCGGCGGTGGATCACCCCGATGTGCTGGTCTGCATGAACCAGCCCTCTTACGAGCGTTTTGTGCGCGACGTGAAGCCGGGCGGCACGGTGATTGTGGACGCGACGGTGCCGCTGACGGTCAAGGCTCCCCAAGGGGTTCGCGTGGTCGCCATGCCGGCGATCGACCTGTCCATCAAGCTGGGGGTGCCCAAGGCCGCGAACACCATGATGCTGGCGGCCCTTGCGAAGTTGGATGTGACGGGGCTGAAGAACGAGCATCTGCTGGAGGCGCTGGACGCGAGTTTCAAGAAAAAGCCCGCACTGGTGGAGAAGAACCGTTTGCTGCTGAGCGAGGCCGAGGCTTGGATGGAGAAGAATCTGGACATCCGGTGACGCACGTGCTGAGAGGAAGGAAGGTCACGCATGGAAAACCAGAGGCGCGAGATCGCCGTACGGATCAAGGGGCTGAGGGACGCCGCGGAACTGACGCGTGCGGCCGTCGCTGAGGCGACCGGAATCGAGGTCGAGGCGTACACCCGGTACGAGGCGGGCGCGATGGATGCTCCGATGAGTTATCTTTCTGTGCTGGCCGCTTTCTACAAGGTGGACGTGACGGCGATCCTGACGGGCGGAGACGCTCACGCGAGAGTGTTTCACGTGACGCGCAGCGGGTCCGGGCCGGTTGTCCAGCGCCGCCATGTCTACCACTACGAGGCGCTCGGCGCGCAGTTCACGGGCAAGGTGATGGAGCCGTTCATCGTCACGGTCGAGCCCTCGCTGAAGGAACTGCACCTCAACACCCATCGCGGGCAGGAGTTCAATTACGTGCTTTCCGGCACGCTCCGGCTGACGGTCGGGGAGAACACGGTGGTGCTGTCGCCGGGGGACAGCATCTATTTCGACGCCGCCACGCCGCACGGCATGCAGTCCGAAGGTCCTGGGCCTGCCACCTTTCTGGCTGTGATCACCGCTTAAGATGAAGGGGGCCTTGGTTTATGGAATGCCGTTGGCTGGAACGAACGACCTTCGCATCGTACGAGGATTTCTATAAAAATTTTCGAGTGAAGCTGCCGGAGACGTTCAATTTCGCCTTTGACGTTCTGGATGCGGTTGCGGAGAAGGACCCGGAGCGGCGCGCGCTGGTCTGGTGCGACGATCAGGGCGCCGAGCGGGTCTTCACGATGCGCGAGATCGCCCGCGCGAGCAACCAGGCGGCCAACGTGTTCAAGTCGCTGGGAATCCGGCGCGGTGACGCGGTGATGCTGATGCTCAAGCGGCGCTACGAGTATTGGTTTGCGCTGATGGGGCTGTGCAAACTGGGTGCGGTCGCGATTCCCGCGACAAATCAGCTGATGAGGAAGGATGTCGCCTACCGCGTGAAGGCTGCGGGGGTCAAGATGATCCTTTCGGTGAATGAGCCGTCGATCCGCGAGGCGGTCGACCAGGCCGTCGCGGAGGTGCCGGTCGCCGTCCGGGCGCTGGTCAACGGCGGAGGAGACGGCTCGCCCTGGCTGGATTTCAACGCGGCGCGGGCGGCGGCATCTGACGTGTTGGACGAGGCGGACTGCGCGCGGAAGACCGGCGCGGGCGATATGATGCTGCTCTACTTCACCTCGGGCACGACCGGCATGCCGAAAATGGTCCAGCACGACTTCCTGTATCCTTTCGGGCACCTTGTCACCGCGCGTTTCTGGCAGTGCTGTGCCGCGGGCGGCCTGCACCTGACGATCGCCGAGACCGGCTGGGCCAAAGCCGCCTGGGGGAAGATTTACGGACAGTGGATGTGCGGAAGCGCGGTGATGGCATACGACATGGAGAAGTTCAGCGCCCGCGCGGTTTTGAACGTGGTTGCCAAGTATGGGGTGACCACGTTCTGCGCGCCGCCCACCATGTACCGGTACTTCATCAAAGAGGACCTCAAGGCCTATGACTTCTCGCGTCTGACGCACTGCGTGGTCGCGGGGGAGCCGCTGAACCCCGAAGTCTATCAGAAGTTTCTGGCGGGCACCGGGCTCAAGCTCTACGAGGCCTATGGCCAGACCGAGCTGACCGTGGTGGCTGGAACCTTCCCGTGGATGACGCCCAAGCCGGGTTCGATGGGATGCGCCGCCCCCGGATATGAGCTGGACTTGATCAATCACGAAGGCCGCTCCTGCGAGGTCGGCGAGGAAGGCCAACTGGTTGTGCGCACGGGGATCTCGAAGCCGCTGGGCATGTTCGGCGGCTACTACCGGGATGCCGACCTGACGCGCAAGGTGTGGCATGACCGCACGTATTACACGGGCGACATGGCGTGGCGTGACGAGGACGGGTATTTCTGGTTTGTGGGCCGTGCGGACGATGTGATCAAAAGTTCGGGATACCGTATCGGACCGTTTGAGGTGGAAAGCGCGCTGCTGGAGCATCCGGCGGTGCTGGAGTGCGCGGTGACGGGCGTGCCGGACGAGGACCGCGGCCAGGTGGTCAAGGCCACCGTCGTTGTGGCCAAAGGATACGAGGCCTCCGACGCTCTGGCCAAGGCGCTGCAGGATCACGTCAAGCACGTGACGGCACCTTACAAATATCCTCGCATCGTGGAGTTTGCGGCGGAGTTGCCCAAAACGATCAGCGGTAAGATCCGCCGGGTCGCGATCCGCCAGAACGATGCGGCCAAAGGGTAGGTGTGGCGATATGGGAGCGGTACGCCAGAGAGCCAAGGTGTTGTCGGCTGGAGCCGTTTTCTTGGGTTCGTTTCTGTTGTTCCTGCTCCAGCCGATGCTGGGCCGGACGCTGCTGCCGACGTTCGGCGGCAGCGCGGCTGTCTGGAGCATCTGCCTGGCGGCCTATCAGATGTTGCTGTTGGCGGGCTATGCGTATGCGCACGGGCTCGCCGGATGCACGTTTCGGACGCAGCGTCGCACGCACCTGTGCCTGTTGATGTTTGCGGTGGTGTGGGCGTTGGCCTATGCGGCGCTGCGGGGCACGCCGAAAGGCTTCTTTGGAAATTCTCCCGTGCCCGCGCTCGAGGTGCTGTTCTGCGTGCTGGCGTTTGTGGGCTTGCCGTATGTTCTGCTGGCGGCGGGCAGCACGCTGGTTCAGGCGTGGGGGGTTGACGAAGAGGGAACGGGCGGCAGCCAGGGGCGGGATGTCTACCGGCTTTACGCGATATCGAACCTCGGATCGTTCTCGGGTTTGCTCATTTATCCGTTCGTGCTGGAACCGTTTGTTCCTTTGACCGTTCAGTGGTTCGTGTTCACGGCGTGTCTCGCGGGTTATGCCGCGTTGATGGCGCGTGTGGCCGGCGGGATTTGTGCTCCGGTGCAGCCGGATCGGCCGGCGGCGTCGGAGAGGCGGCGTGCGGAGGGGGATGGAGCGGTGCCTCGGGCGTGGCTCTGGTTCCTGTTGCCTGCGGCGAGCGCGTTCCTGCTGAATGCGGTGGTGACGCACCTGTTTACGGATGTGACCCCGATGCCGCTGATCTGGGTGGTGATGCTGGCAGCCTTCCTGCTGAGCTATACGGTCGGGTTTTCGCGGGCAGGCGAGCGGCGCGGGGCGTGGTGCGCGGTGGCCGGCCTGGCGCTGACCGGCGCGGCGGTGGCGCGCGGCCTATGGGGAACGGGCAGTTTCTATCCCAATGCGGCTGCGGGTGTCGGGGTCGTTTTTGGCGTTGGGGTGGTGCTGCATGGCTGGCTGTATGCGGAGCGTCCTGACGTGGCGTGGCTGACGCGCTATTACCTTGCGATTGCGGCGGGCGGCGCGGCGGGCGGCTTGCTGGCGTCACTGGCCGCGCCGCTCGTCTTCGACCGCGTGACGGAGTACCCGTTGGCCTTGTGCGCGTGCGTGGCACTGACGGCTTGGCGCGCGCCGTGTCCGGCCTTCGCGCTGAGGCGTGTCTGGGGGCGGTGGGCGGCGGCCCTGTGTTGCGGTGCGCTGTGGCTGGCGTTGGCTGCGGCAACGGCGCGGCACTCGCAGGCGCGCGTGCTGTTTCGCGGACGCAATTTTTACGGAAGCCTGAAGGTGACGCAGACCTTTGAGACATTTGGCACGCAAGGCGTTTTCCCCGTCTTCTATTTGTGGTGCGGCCAGACCACGCATGGCATCCAGGTGCGCGCGCCGTTTTTCAAGGGGCGCGGCACGGCGTATTACGGACAAACAGGCGGTGGCGTCGCCTTGCTCGCCCATCCGAAGTACCGGGCGGGTCAGGGAATGAAGGTCGGCGTCGTGGGCTTGGGTGCTGGGACCTTGGCGTGTTACGGGCGGCGCGGAGACCTCTACCGGTTTTATGAGATCAACCCGCTGGTGGTGAGGGTGGCGACCGACCCGCAGCTTTTTACTTTCCTGCCGGATGCGCCGATGCCGATCGACCTGGTGCAGGGCGACGCGCGGCGGATGCTGGAGAAGGAGCGTGCGGCAGGTGACCCGCTCTACGACGTGCTGGTGATCGACGCCTACAGCGGCGACGCGGTGCCGTATCATCTGGCGACGCGCGAGGCGTTTGCGCTTTACTTTGACCGTCTCGAGCAAAACGGCATTCTGGCCGTGCACGTGAGCAACTGGCATATCGACTTGCTGCCGCTGTGCAAGGCGGTGGCGGCAGAGCTCGGGGTGTCGCCATACGGTGTCGTCGGAGTGAAGGAGGACAGCGTGACCTCCGGTGCGATCTGGGTTTTTCTGACGCGGCGCCCGATGGACTACCGCTATCCGGCCCAGCGAACGGTGCGCGAGGTCGTGTGGTCAGAGGTGCGCGATGTGGCTGCGCCGACGGATGAGAAAGGCAGTCTGCTGCCGCTGCTGCGCATGAAGTGAGGTTAGTCCGCAACGGCCGCGGTGGCCGGGGCGCCTTCGGAGGCCGCTTCGGCGGGCTTCTTTTTGCGGGTGCGCCGGGTGGGGGTGTCCTCGCCGACAGACACGGCCGGGGCGGCTTCGGGGGTGCCGACGGCGAGCGGCTTGAGCCCGATCTCTTTGAGGCGCATCGAGACGATTTTCGAAATGCCCTTTTCCTGTTGCGTCACGCCGTAGACGATGTCCGAGCCGGCGATGGTGTGCTGGTTGTGCGTGATGATCAGGAACTGCGAGTGCGTAAGGAAATCCTTGAGCGCCTGCACGAAGCGGCCGATGTTGCTGTCGTCCAAGGCGGCGTCCAACTCGTCGAGCATGCAGAACGGCGCGGGCTTGATCATGAAGATCGCGAAGAGCAGGCTGACGGCCGTCATGGTGCGCTCGCCGCCGGAGAGCAGGGTGACGGTCTGCGGGCGTTTCCCGGGCGGCCTTGCGATGATGTCGATCCCGCACTCCAAGGGATCTTCGGCGTTCTCGAGCAGCACGAGCTTGGCCTGGCCGCCGTTGAACAGCTTGGTGAACATCTTGTCGAAATTGGCGTTGGCCTGTTCGAAGGTCGCCTGGAACATCTCCCCGGACTTCTTGTTGATCATGGTGATCAGCTCGAGGATCTGTTCCTTCGACTTCAGCAGGTCGTCCTCTTGCGCTTTGAGGAACGTGTAGCGCTCTTCCAGCTCCTTGTACTCTTCGATGGCGACCAGGTTCACGGGGCCGAGCGCCTGGATGTCGGAGGAAAGTTTGGCGGCGCGCTCTTCGATGACGGTGACGGGCGGCTGCTCGCCGTCCTCCCACACGGGGTCGGGGTGGGCGATCAGCTCGTCGGACGAGAGACCATACTCGTTGTAAATGTGGTCGAGCTGGTTCTGGCGCCGCATGCGCGACTCGGTGATCTCGACTTCGGCCTTGCCTTTATCGTCGCGCGCGGTGTCCAGCACGCGCCGGCGCTCAGCGAGGGTCGCGTCGGTTTTCTCCAGCTCGCGCTGGCGGGCGGCACGGTCGCGGCGCGCCTCTTCGATCTTCTGGTGCAGGGCCTCGGCGGCGATGCGCATGGGGTCGAGGTTGGCTTCGAGCGAGGCGATCTCCTGCGTGAGGCGGCCGATGCTCTCGTCGTAGGACATCACGCCCCGGCTCCGGCCTTGGATGGTGCGGTCCAGCTCGTCGATGCGCGTCTGCACGGCCTCGGTTTGCGCGGCGGCGTGCTCGAGCTGCTGCGTGATGCTCGACACTTGAATGCGGCACTCGGTCAGGTTCTGGCTGAGTTCGCCGTAGACGCTTTCAAGACCGTGGAGCAGCGCCGATTGATCGGCCGTTTGCTCGAGCAACCGGTTGCGCGTGGCGATCAGCTCCTGCAGCTCTCCGGATAGGGAGGTGCGCGTCTCGTCGTCGCCGGACGTCTGTTCGGTCAGCGTGCCGAGCTCGGCGGCCACCAGATTCAGCCGCGCGCGGGCGCGGTCGGCGTCGCGGCTGACGGACTGATATTCGCCGTCCGCCTGAGCGGCCTTGCGACGGTTCTCATCCAGCTCCTGCCGGGTCTGCTGGAGGAGTCGGCCCAGTTCGGCGCTGCGGGCGTTGAGCTGGTCCAGCCGGCGCTTGTGGCCCGTGAGCCGCTCTTCGAGTGCGGCGAGCTGTTCGGACGTGTCGGCGACGAGCAGGCGCCGTGCGAGCGGGCTAGAGACCTGGCTGTCGGGCATCCAGAGTTCGGCGCAGCCGTTCGGGTGGAAGATGGCGCCGTCGAGGGTGACCACGCAGCAGCCGGGGGGAAGGGGTTGCGGCACGGCGTCGAGGGTGCCCGCCAGAAACACATGGCCAAGCAGGCGCTGCGCGGCGTCGGAAAAATCGTCAGAGACGGTCACTTCGTCCAGCAGGCGGCTCAGGCCTTGTGGCGGCGGGCAGGGCGACGGAGGCGTGCCGGCGGCGGCGACCAAGCGTGTTGCCGCTTGCCGGCCTTGCGCCAGCAAGAGGCCGAGCGCCTGGCGCGCGCTGGCGGCGTCCCTCACGACCACGGCGTCCAGCCATGCGCGCAGGGCGGCTTCGAGCGCCAGCCGCAAGCGCTGCGGCGCAGTGAACTTGTCGGCGAGCGGTCCGAGCACCGCCTGCGGGTCGAGCGCCAGCGGGTTCGCGGGGTCGAGCAGTTGCTGCGAACCGGCGGCGAATTCCTCCGAGGCTTCGCTCCGGTCGGTCAGCAGGTCGATCTGGGCACGCTTGGCGGCGGCCTCCGACTGCATGGCGGCGGCTTCGTCTTGCACCACACGCAGCTCGGACGTCGTTTCGGCACGCTCCTCCTCGAGTGTTTCAAAGCGCTCGCGCACGCTTTCGGCGTTCGCATGAAACGTGTCGAGCCGCGCTTTGACTTCGGCGCGGGACTGGTCCACGGCCGCCAGGTTCTCCTGCACCTGCCGGTGTTCGGCCGAGAGCCGGTCGCGTTTCATCAGCAGCTCGCGCTGGCGAGATTCCATCTCGGCCAGTGACTGCTGGATCTGGGCGCTGCGGCGCTCGCACTCGACTGAGCGCTGGCGGTTCTGCTGGAGCTGCGCGCGCGTCTCGTCAATCTGGAGCCGGTGGGCGTCGAACCGGGCTTGCGCCTCTTCCAGCTTCGCCTGTTCGCTTTCGGCCGCCTGCCGCATGAGCAGGCGTTTCTGGGCGAGCGATTCGAGCTGGAGATGAAGCTGGGCGATCTGCGCTTGGGTTTCGGAGATCTCGCGGTTATCGCGTTCGGCCCAGGCACGGTACTCGGCAATGCGCTGCTCGTTGACCTTGATGACCTCTTGGGCGCGGATGTAGCGGTTGTCGGCCTGGGCGGCCTGTTCGGTCAGCGCGGCGATGCGCTCTTCCGTTTCATGAATCAGGCTGTGGATGTGCGACGACTCGGCTTCCGCTTCGGCGACGAACTCCTGATGGGAAACGAGCTGTTCGTTCAGGGCGTGGATGGAGGTGTCCAACTCGCGGATGCGGATGTCCAGCGCGGCGAGGCGGCGGCGGGTCAGGAAAATATCGAGGCCCCGCAGCTCATCGCGCAG
>CAYZQL010000179.1:0-8110 GCA_964480555.1 uncultured Lentisphaeraceae bacterium
GATATACTCGCGCAGCGCCATGACGCTCGCGTCCATGAAGATGTCGAGATAGCTGAACAGCCGTTTGTTGTAGGTTGAATTGACGCCCCAGGCGTACTCCCAGTCGGCCCCGCCGGCCAGATCGACATCCTCAGTCCGGCGCAGCGGCCGCGCGTCTTCACGCTGCAAGCCGGCGAGCAGATCGAGCCGGAACATGTACCCCTGCCAGGTTTGCAGATACCGGAGCACCCCCATGACGCGCTGGTCCCAGTAAGGGGTCCAGTAGTAGTCGCTCGCATCGCTCGCCGAGACGGTGGACAGGTCGAGCCCCATCCAGATGCCGATGTCGGGCATCGTCTCCCAGAACGACTCTCCCTGAACCATGAACAGGGCGTTGTCGTCCTCGTAGCTCCAATACTGGCTGCGCAGGTTCACATGCCAGGCGTCGGACGGCTTCCAACGGGCCACAACCCCGGCGGAGTCGGACTCGTAAATCTTCACGGCCGACATCACCACGTCGCGCGCATAGAACACGTACAGGTTCAAATTGTCGCGCGGCGACCAGCTTGCGGAAAGGTCCCCGATCACCACGGTGTCCTTGTCGTCATAGCTGAACTCATCGCCACCCACCTCGTCCTCGAAGTCGATCTCGTACAAATCATCCTCGCTGTAATCGAAATCCAACTTCGCAAGCCCGAGCGAGCCGGAGAGCACCAGCCCGCTGGACGTGCGGTAGGAGAGACGTCCCTTGGCCTCGCGTTTGAGCGCCTTGAACGTGTAGTAAGTGAGGTCGTCGGGATTGTACGAGATCGCGTTCCACCGCGGCCGAATGCGCTGTTCGATGCGGTTTTCGAAGTACTCGGCGGAAAGCTGCAGGTTGCGGTTGAGGTGCAGGCCGGCGCGCCCGCCATAGCGCAGGATCTCGAACTGGTCGTTCGCCTTGCTGTGCGAGAGTTCGCCGCCAATGAACGGATGCGAGAGGTACACCCACGGATCAGGATTCCCCTCTTGGAAGGTCTCCCTCCGCTCGTACTCCGCAAGATCCGATTTCTCGCCTTGGACCGCCTCTCGGGCCGTCGGGTCGATGGGAGCGTCGGGTTGGCGCTGAGCCTGCATGTTCTGCCCCCCGTGCGTCGGCGCGTTCTGGCCGCCGCCCGCCGCGCTGTCCACAGCCACCAATGTCGAAGCGACCAGCGGCTGCACATCGCGCTGGGGACGGTTGCGGAAATGCGACTTCACATCGACGCTGATCTTGCGGCTCAGCTCTTCGGGATAACCGTCGCGCTTCAGGAGGGCCAGCATCTCTTCCGCCAGGTGCGGCTTGTTCATCAGAAACGCGATCTCCACACGCATGCGGCGGGCCATGAACAGCGGGTGGTTCTCGTAGGCATCACGGACGACATCCGCACCTTCGTCGATCCAGTCCGGCTCATGACGCCGTGTCAGCAGCAGGTTATCGCCCACCGTCGTGTAGCCGCTCAGTCCTTGAACGAACCCGAGCTGATAGTTGCGGCCCGCTTCTGAAATGATGCTCAAGGTCGGGTTATGCAAGACCGACAGGTTGCAGGTGCTCTCCTGCCCGATGTCCCCGTACGGGTAGGCGACCATGGGGACTGGACTGTCGTCCTCGCCCAATTTCTCGCGCAATTCTTTCCGGCTCAGCCGGAACTCGTTGCGCATGCGCTTGTCCCACTCGTTCATCGACTCCAGACGGTTCTTTTCCTTCAGCCAGACACGGTTCGGAAGGCTCAGGCGCTCGTCCTTCCCCTCTTTGTCGGCCATCTTGTTGAAATGCGCGCCGTACAGATGGCTGCCGATCACCCAGGTGCCATTGGTGACATACTCGCGCATCTCTTCCCACCCCGCCACGGAAGGCGTGTACTCTTCGTTCGGTTTCGTGATCGCGAACATCCCGAACGGCACGCCGACCTCTTCCGCCACCGGCGCGCCCAAGGCAAACGCGGAACGCAGGGCATCGTCGAACGTGACGGCCACAACCTTCATCGGCCGCGACGGCTCTTTCACTTTTTTGCCGGACTTGAACTTGCGTTCCCCCGTTATCCCGTAGCGCACGTGGTCGATAACGCGCGCCGTCCACGGCACCGAGTCTTCTTGGGGCTCCGGGTCTTCGCGACGCAAGCCCGGACGCAGCCCGATCACCGACGGAATATCCGTCGGCGAGATGAAGGTGAAGCCTTCCTGCCTCAACGCATTCAGGTGCTCATGCAGCCGGCGAACGGAAGTCACCGGCACCCAGTCGCTTTCGGTCAAGTCGTGGTAGAGCAGGGTCAGCACGGTGCCCTGCTCGGCGGCGGCCTCCATGCGGTCAAGCGCGTACAGCGCCTCCTTGTAAGCGCCGCGGGCCGCGTTGAGCCGCGCCTCGTAATAAAAGCGCATGGGATCGGTCGGGTCGAAGTTCGAGAAACGGTCATGCAGCACTTGTTCGGCGTCCTCGTAGCGCCGCTCGGCCAAGGCCAACTCGAAAAGAATCCCTTTTGCGCGTATATTGTGCTTGTTAAATTTTTCAAGGACGCGTATTGCCCATTGTTTGCTCTCCTCGAAGCGCCGGGCCTGCAAGAGGCGCTCCGAATAGAGTATCTGCGTCGCCACGTCCGTAGGATTCTCGTCGATCGCTTGCCGAAGCTGATCCAAAATGTAGGAAGTGGAGAAGAGGCCCGGCTTGCGCTCGTTAAGCACATGGCAACGGTTCGCCAGCCGCACACGCAATTGCCCTCTCAGCCGGGCATTTTCCGTCGCGTCAATCACCTTCTGCAAGCGGTCGACGCCCAGTTCCGTCATATCGCCGATTTCCGCGATGTCCGCCCGCAGCGTCATGGCCCGCATGTTGTTGGTCTCGATCGCCATCACATCGAAGCAAAGCTGGTCGGCGGCCTTCAGCTCTCCGACGCGCAGCTCCAGCACGGCCTGGTCCATCATCAGGCCGACGTTGCCGGGCAGCTCCTTGTTCACGTGCCTGAAGATCTCCACGGACTCGTCGTACTCGAGGCGGTGAACCAGCAGGTTGGCCAGATTGATCTGGATGTCCAGCCGGTCGGGCTCTTCTTTGATGAGTTGCCGAAAAATTTTCTCGGCTTCGCGCGGCTTGCCGATGCGCAGCAGGTTTTGCGCGTACCAGAAGCGCAGGTCGAAAAGCTCCGGCTTCTGCCGCAGGGCCTTTTCAAAATAGGTGTCTGCCTCGACCCACTCCTGCCGCATGATCGCTGCCTGGGCCAGCAGGTTGTAAGGCAGCCATGCGTCGGGCATCAGCTGCCGGAAATACTCCCACAGCCGGAATCCCTTCTCCTGATCGCCCGTCCGGACATACGCCCAGCCCAAGCCCTCCCACCCCGCCTGCAGCGAGGGGTCGAGGCGCAGAGCCTCTTCGAGGAAAGGGATGCACTCCGTGTACTTCTCCTCCTGAAACAGCATGAGCCCGTGGTAAAGCAGGGCGTTGGGAACGGTCGTGTCCACGTCGGAGGCACGGGCCGCTTCGATCGCTTTGTCGATCGCGACTTGGTCCAGAGTGGAAGACCGTTCGGACAAGGGGAACGAATATTTGTTCGCGCCAGGCGCGTTGGTTTGCGCGCGTGCCGGCCCCGCAGCCAAGAGCGCCGTTACGAGCAGCCACAGCCCACCTTGCCAAACGTGTTGTGTCATCGCATCTCCCCGGCAGCATCCCGCCGCTTATTTTTTCCAGTACGTCTTCACGAGCGACTGGGCCACCCGCTTCGCCCCCGGGTTGGTGAGGTGCACGCCGTCCGTGTCACGCACCGTGAGTGCGGCGCCGTCCGGCGCCATCACGTAGAGCGAGAACGTTCCCGGCTTGCGCGTGAGCAGGGGCGCCATGTTGAACAGCACGACCTTGTCCTTGCGCGCCTCGGCCGCAGCCTCTTTCGCAAAGAGCGTGTTGACGAATTGGGCGTACTCTTGCTGCACCGGCTCCCGCATGTCGGGCAACAGCAGCCAGACGATGCGACGGGCACCGCCCTTGATGATTTCGTCCATGATCCGCCCCAGGCGCAGCGAATACTCCCGCTCCCACTCGGGTGTGCCGAACGCCACCACGCTGCCGGTCATGTCTTTCAGCGCCTGCCGGTCGTTGGCACCCAGCGTCACCACCACGGTGGCCGGCTTATGCTCTTTCATCAGCGCACTCGTTTTGGCGAACCAGTCGAACGCGTCCAGGCGGGCAAGCCCCGAAGCGAGCGAGGAGAAGCTCACGGCCGGCTGCACGCCCGCAGCCTTGAGCTCCTTCTCCATGGCTATCCCCAGCAAACGCATCATCGAGTCGCCCATCATCAGGACCGGCGCCTCTTCGGCGGCCCGCGAGGCCGCCGGCAGCAAGACCATCAGGGCCGCTACCGCTGCACAGTACACCTGTCTTTTCATTGCTTCTCTTCTCCTTTTCCTTCTGAACCGTTCAGCCTTCTGCCCACGGTGTCCTGCGTCACCTGCCGCACGTGGAACAACCCGGACGCCCGTGAAAGCCGCTCGACCGGACGCAAGGCCGACACCCAGAAATCGTGCGCCCGCCCGTACACCAGCAGATTGGCGCTCGCATACATAGAAACACCGTTGAATAATAGCATAAGGGCGAAAAAGACGCCTACACAAAAACAGGCTTTCCTGACCGGCACGCCGGTTTCCGTCCGCGTATCCTCCGGGTCATACCGAGTGTCACTCATCTCCGGCCTCCGTTAGAATTGAAAATAGATGAACGGCGCCACGCCCGTCGGCCCCACGCCCAGGATCAGCGTCAGGATGACCGCAGCCACGGCCCCCTGCACCCACAGCGGCCAGCGGTTGACCGCGTCCCAGACACGTCGCGGCCGGCCGCCGTCCATGAACTGCATCAGAAAGCCGGCGGCCAGCACCAGAAGCGCCGTGCCCGAAAACAGCACGCTCGCCCGGCCCCATTCCGTGAGGCCGCGCAAGATCGCGCCGACCGCCGCCAGATTTTGCGCACGGAAGAGAATCCAGGCGAAGCAGACGACCTGGAAAATCCAGAGGCGGCCCAGAACGGCCAGAACGAGCGGCGTGTGCTCGGGCGGCTTTTCCGGCAGCCCGAACATCCGGCGGACCACGCGCTCCAGCGAAAGATACGCGCCGTGATACGTGCCCCACAGGACAAACGTCCAGCCGGCCCCATGCCACAAGCCCCCCAGCACAAAGGTCAGCAACAGGTTCCAGCGTGTCCGCATCGCCCCCGACCGCGAGCCGCCCAGCGGAATGTAGAGGTAGTCGCGCAGCCACGTGGAGAGCGAAATGTGCCAACGACGCCAAAACTCCTGCAGCGTCACCGCAAAGTAGGGCGCATGGAAATTGATGGGGAAGTGGAAGCCGAACAGCAGCGCGCACCCGATCGCGATGTCCGAGTAGGCGGAGAAGTCGCAGTAGATCTGGATCGCGTAGGCGTAGACGCCCAGCACCGTGTCCAAACCGCCGTACTCTTCGGGCCTCGCAAAAACCGGATCTGCCAAGTGCTGGGACAGCCAGTTGGCGATCACCATCTTTTTGAACAGGCCGCCCAGGATCAGCGTGGCCGCGCGCCCGGTGTCCAGCCGGGTCGACCACCCCGGAAAGACCGACATCTGCGGCAGCAGGTCGGAGGCACGCACGATCGGCCCCGCGACGAGCTGAGGGAAGAAGGCGAGGTAGTTGACGAAATCCAGCGTCGAGTCCGCCACCGGAGTCTGACGCCGGTAGACGTCCACCATGTAGCTGAGCGCCTGAAACGTGTAGAAGGAGATGCCGACCGGGAGGACGATCCTCTCGATGAACGGCAGCACCTGCTCCTGCAGCGCGATCAGCTGCTCCGTCGTCCCCAGCCGCGCGCAGAGCGGCACCGCCAGCGGCACCGCCAGCCGAGTGAACAGGAAGCCGGTGTACTTGAAGACCGCCAGCACCAGCAGGTTCGCCGAGACGGCCACCGCGATCAGGCGCGCGCGCGTCCGCTCTTCCGTTGACCGGCTGATCCAGACCGCAACCGCATGGTTCAGCACCCCGGACACCGCCAGCATCAGCGCGAACTTCCAGCTCCAGTATCCGTAAAAGAAAAGGCTGGCCGCCAGCAGCGACCACTTGCGCAGCCGCGGAAAGGGCACCAGCCCCCAGTGCAAAGAAAAGACGACCGCAAAAAAAAGCGCGAAAACCGTTGTGGGAAAAAGCATACGTTTACCTTGTCCCTGTCAGTTCGGCACGGGCGTCTGAACCGCTTGCTCTTGCGCCGGCGTCAGCTTGTCCCGGACTTTCTGCCAGATCGATTTCGCCGGTCCGGCTCCCTGCCCGGCAGCGGGCGCCGCAGAAGCCGCGTCTTGGAGCACCTGGTTCGTCGCGCCGGACGCGCGGGCGCTCAGGTTCGACGCGGCTGAGGCGACGCGGTCTGCCGCCGGATTCGTCACTCCGGCACCCGGCCCTGCCGCAACGGCAACGGCATTGGATAGAGCCGCATCAACGACGGTTGCCCGGTTGGTAAGGGTCTCGACACCTATTTTCAACTCCGTCGTTGGCGCTGTCACGCCGTCGTCCAGTGGCACAACCGCTTTGGGCACGACGATCTGGAAGTACGCGACATCCTGCGTTGCAAGTCCCGTCACCTCGGCCTCGAAGCGGCGGGGGACCACCACCAACTGCGGCTCGAACCCCTGGCGGACAGTCCGGTTCGCCAGACTGGCGGCCCACTCCCGGTAGGGCTGGACAGACACCTGCCAGTCGTTCTGAATGGGGTGCAGCAACAAGCTGCCTCGCTGGATCTCGCGCACGCCGGCCTTGACCAGTTTCTTCAGGCGCGCCTCCTCTTTCCGCACGTCCACTGGCACGTCGTCCGTCGGCCAATAGGCGTCCTCCTGGCGCACGACGATAAAGTCCGCCGTGGTCATTTCGAGCGCCTTCTCCATTTTCAGGAACCACTCGGGTTCGGGCGGCGTGCGCACGCGCAGCACCAGCCCGACGAGCCGGTGCTTCAGGATCAGCTTCGTAAGCACCTCCGGCAACGTTTCGGAAAAATAGGCCAGATCGACCACCGGCATCAGGCGCAGGCGGTGGAAGGTGCAGAACATCTTGTACGCCCCCAGCTCAATCTCGGGCTCCGAAGGGATCGTGCCGTCCGGCAGCTGCGTGAAAGCGAACGGCGACACCGCCGACATGTCGCGCACATGCAGGCGGATCTGATCCAGCACCTTGCGGATATCCTCGGGCTGCAGTTTCGGCACAAAAACAACCGTCGGCGAAAGCGGGCCGCATTCGATCCGGGCGATCCGGGCGCGGGCGAGTCCCAGCTCCGGAGAGAAGGGCGCGATGCTCCACCAGCCGTAGCACACGTCCTGCGGAATGACCAGCGGCGTCGTGAACACCGGCTTGCCGTTGACATAGCCCACCGCGCCGTCGCCCCGGACCTCCAGCCGCAGACGGACGGTTCCCGGCGGGCGCAGCCACGGGCGGCTCTCGTAGGTGCGCAGATCGCCGTTGAACCACGACTGGATCCGGATGTAGCCCTCGTCGTCGTAGCCGAACCGGACCATCGACCGCGAGCTGCGGCGCGCGTACAGCCAGAACGCCCCGGCCGTCTCGTCCAGCGTCACGTCCAGAAAGCCGTCACGCAGCAGCTCCGATTTCTTCAGCCGCAGGAACGCCTCCGACATGTCCGAGCCCGCTCGCAGCTCGTACCGGCCATACGTGGACGGCTTGAATCCGCCCAGGGCGACCCAGTTGTCGGACAGCTTGTCGGTGATGAAGTTCTCGACGACCGAATTGGTGAGCGGCAGAAAACCCTGATAGAGCTCCCGCGTCTTCTTGTTGGAGGTTTTCTGCGCGGTCTCGCGCACGAAATCGAAGAACACGCTCGACTCGGGAATGGCCAGAAGCTCGGCCGCGAAAATGTCGCGCCCGAAGCCGAACTGGTGCGTTTCGGAGCCGCGTCCGATCATCAGCAGCTCCTGCATGTTGGCGTACCGGTCCGACGGCTCGTCGAGCAGCGTCTGCAAGACCAGGCGCGCCTCGATGTTGTCGGGGTGCCGCGCCACCAGCGACCGCATGACGTTGCACGCCTCGTTGCGCTGGCGGTGCCGGTCGAGCCATTGCGCCTGCGCGATCGTCACCGCCGGGCTGTCGGGAAACGCCCGCGCATAGACGT
>CAYZQL010000180.1:0-8109 GCA_964480555.1 uncultured Lentisphaeraceae bacterium
CGCCGCGCCGCAACGCACCACCGGCATCGTGGACCCGCCGCGCGACGGCCTGGCGCCCGACATCGCGCACGCGCTGGCCGCCAGCGGCCTTGGCCGCCTCTTCTACGTCTCCTGCGACCCCGCGACACTCGCGCGCGACCTCAAGACGCTCCTGGCCGGCGGCTACCGCATCACGCGCGTCCAGCTCTTCGACATGTTCCCCCGCACCGCCCACTTCGAGACGCTCGTCGAACTGCGCCCGTAACGGCGCCGGCTCGGCTGTCCGGTCGCGGCGCCGCCCTTCCGCTACTTTCCGGCCAGAACCAGCTTGGCGTGGGCGGCATACGCGCCGCGCGGGTCATTGGCGTAGGCGCGCAGCACCTTCTCGCCGCGTCCCTCGGAATCTCCCAGACGGTACAGGGCCCGCGCCACCGCCAACTCGCGCAGGCAGGCCGAGCGCTCCTTGTCCCCCTCATGGTTCGCGTAGTTCGGGATCACCGGCAGCTTGGCCTGCATGGTGATGGCATACCCGCTCAAGCCCTCTTTCGCGATCAGCTCTCCCAAGACCGGCGCGGCCGACCGGTCGCCGATCGACTCCAACGCCATCGCCACGGCGCGGAAATGCGAGAACTCGTTGGTGGCGCACAGCGACCGCGTCTTATCTAAAACCGCCGGCAGCGCCAGCTTCGACTTGGCCCGCCCGAGCGCAATGATGTAGCTGTCCACCCAGCTCACGCTGCGGTTGAACTGGCCCATGCCCCGGAAGTTCCAGCCCTTGTCCCACGACAGCCCCTCGACCTTCTCGATCAGCTCTTTCTCGCCGTCGGCCTGCCCCATCATGCCGAGCACATGCGCGTAGATGAAGCGCGCCTCGGGCGCGGCGGCCTTGGCATACGCCGCCTTGAGAAGCGGCACGCTGCGCCCGTAGTCGACCATCACCACCGCAAGGCCCTGATAGTGATTGGGCAACGCGGCCACCGACTCGGCGAGCTTGGCGTCGGGCAGCGGGAAGGAGTCCGTCATGGTGAGCACGGCCTCCGGCAGGATCTCCATCTTGATCAGGTGGCGCTGCAGGGCGCGGATATCCACGTTGCGCACGGCCACGCCCGCCTTGACCGACATCGCCGCCGCCACGCCCGCCGCGTAGCCCTGGTTCTGAATGTCGGGCTGCATGCGCAGAATCGGCATGGCGTCGCGATGCGCGCTGATCCCCAGCCCCGTCACCAGCAAACCATCCAGTTTCTTGGGCAGCAGGCAGCGGTAAGGCAGGTTGACTTTCATGCCCTTGTGCCCGGGGTCTTCGATAAAGAACTGCTCGTGCACGGTGTGCCCGTGCGAGTCGAAGTTGCTGAACGGCTGCACAATCACGTCCGGATAGGTGCGCTCGTTCACCACGTCCATCGGCGACATATAGAACGCGCCGATCAGTCGGCGCCGCTCGCGGCTGTTGATCACCTGCGCCTGATCCCAGATGCCTTCGCGCATGCTGAAGCGGGAGCGGAGCGCGAAGAAACAGAGGTCGGCCGCGTCGGTGTCGTCCAAAAAGCCGATGTCGCTGTTGGTGTAGCTGGCCCCCAGATTCCGGGGCGTTTGACCCACCCCCTGCAGCGCAACCTCGGCCGACGTGATGAACTCCGTCTCCTCGCCCGCGAGCGCGGCCAGCTCGGCGTTGCCCGTCGCGTCGATCGCGACCTTGCAGCGGATCACGCCGCGCTCGCCGTCCGGCGTCAGCACAACCACGCCGACCAGCCGGCCGCCCTCGACGATCACGCCGTTCACCATCGTGCCGTACCACACCTCCGCTCCGGCCTTGCGGTTCTGGCTGCGGTACCACTCCGACTTGCACTGCGAGAAGACCACGCCGGCCTCTTTCACGCCCTTGTCGATCTCGAGCGTGAAGCCCACGCGGTTGCCCCAATAGTACACGCCGATCAAGCCGTCGGTCTGCACGCCGCCCATCTGGTAAATATACTCGCAGACGATGGTTTTTGCGCCCTGCCGCGCGGCGGCGATGCCCGCGGGCGCGCCGCCCGTGCCCGCGCCTGCGACCAGCACATCGCACTCGGCCAGCACCGGCAGCTCGCGCGCCTCAGCCTTCACGGAGCCCGACGCGTTGGTCAGGTACGCGGGCATCCCTTTGGCATGCTCGCCGACAGCCACACCGGCGCGCGGCGACATCAGGTTGCCGCCGACGCGCACGTCTTTCAAGGCCGGGCGCTGCGCCGCGACCTTGGCGGCCTCCGCGCCGATCCGCTCGCCCAAAGCCATCAGGTTGCCGGGCTTCATCACCTGCTCCGCAGCCTGGCGCGACACGTCGCCCATGGCGCCCAGCACAAACAGATAGTCGGTCTCCGCCGGCTGGAACGCGTTCAAGTCCAAGGCGTCCGCCCCCTGCCACGGCGATTCGGAAGAGGCTTTGCCCTTGATATGATCCGGAGGAACCAGCGAAAGCGTGTCGGCGGACTCCAGCTGCGACGGCACAAAGGTCAGGTCGCGCGCCTTCTGCTCCGCCTCGGCAAACGATTTCGCTGAGCCATCCTTCATCGGCAGATCGATCTCGCACTCGAACATGCGGCCCTGAATCGTGTCGGGCATTCCCTTGGGAGGCTTGATGCCGGTTACGCGCGCGTTGTAGAGCCCGAACAGCTCCTTGACGCGCACGTTCTCGGCGCGCGGCGCCTCTCCGGCCACCACCGTCCGCTTGAACGTATACGTGCCCGCAGGAAACGGCGTGGCCCGTCCGCCGGCCGCCCGCGCCAGCAGGCCGCGCTCCGTCGCATCGACCACCACCTTGGCTTTGATCACCTGCCGCCCGCTGCGGTTGGCGATCACCACGCCCGCGATTTTGCCGGACGCGTCGCGCAACGGCTCCGTCGCATGCGCGCCGGTCAGGAAGGGGATGCCCGCGTTGAGCAGCGCCTCATCCAGCGTCTTTTTCACTTTGAGCGGCGAGGTCCGGTCCGAGACCCCCGCGCCGGCCGACGGATCTTTTGCGGGATAAACAAAGAACTCGCCCAGCAACTGCCGTGCGACGCCCTGAGCCATCGGCACCTGAATTTTGAGATAGCGGGCCTTGCCCGTCAGCGGCACCGTCACAGACTCGCATTCGAAGTCCCCGCCCTTCGCATGTTCCGCGGTCTCTCCCAGCGCAGCCCATGACTTCTTGTCCGCGCTGCCCTGAACCCGGACCGCGCCGGTGCCGAAGCCGTTCGCCCCGTCGCGCTGAAAGACCGCCGCAACGAGCGACCCCAGGTCAATCACGGTTCCCAAATCAAGCGTGTATTCGACATCCCCGTTGTGCTGCACACTGTGACTGGTCGAGTCGGTATACTTGCCGTCCGCCAGCATCGTGTTCCCTGAGTCTTTGTGCTGCGGCCCGGACGGCTTGTCGGCCTGGTACGAAAAGGGCAGCGACGCGGGGCGCGCGGCGGCCATGGTGAACATGCCCTTCTGCAAGTTGCAGCGCGTGTCCTCGTCGGCCCCCACCCACAGCCGAAGCTTGCCGGCCATGTCCTCGCCCAAATACGGTCGCGGCGCGGCCACGAACACCTTCGCCCCCGCCTGCGACGCCTTCAACGCCGCCGCGACCGCGCCCGACGATCCGCCCACCACCACGACATCCACGTCCTGCACGAGCGGCAGCGCCTTCTCATTTTCGACGACGCCCGCCGCTCTCGCCAACTGGCACAGGCAGGCCACGACCAACATCCAAACCGTAACACGCTTCATTCCGTTTCTCCCCCTTATTTACCGGCTCACCGCTTAAAGGCGCCGAAGACCATCCGGCGCACCGCCAAGTTAACGACATCCCACAGCATCCGCCCCCCGCTCGAAAAGAGCCGCACCGTCGAGTGCCCGCTGTAATCCCAACTCACGGGGACCTCGTCCACGCGGTAGCCCAAGTCCCTCGCCAGCGCGATCATCTCCACATCGAACGCGAAGCGCCGCGTGCGGAGCCGCGCGAAAATCTCCTTGGCCGGCGCGGCGCGGAAAAGCTTAAAGCCGCACTGCGTGTCGCGGATGCCGTGCACGCCGGCCAGGCGCACCAGCCGGTTGAACACCCGGCTCAGGATCCTGCGGCACAGCGGCGGCGGCGTGCCGATGTGGGCGCCCCGCACCGCGCGCGAGCCGCAGGCGATATCCGCCCCCGCGTCGATCGCGGCTTTCAGCTTGACCCACTCCGCCAGCGGCGTCGAAAGATCGGCGTCGGACATCAGGATCAGGTCGCCGCCCGCCGCCTCTACGCCGGTCCTGACCGCATACCCCTTGCCCTGATTCTTCGCGTAGCCCAGCAGCTTCATCTGCGGCATCCCGCACCCGTCGAGGTAGGTTCGGATGATTCCCGCGCAGTTGTCCGGCGAACCGTCATCGACGAACACCACATCCACGGCCGTGTCCAAAACGGACCGCACGAAAGCCGTCACCTTTTGCAGCGACTCCACGAGACGCCGGTGTTCCCGATAAACCGGTATGACGATCGTTAAACGCATCCCAAAGCCTCTTCCCCCTTTTCGCCGTGCGGCGGCCCCCCCTGGTCTCCACGACTCCGGGAATAGACGGCGGAAACCCCATCCATCCCCACTAGGTGGCCGTCAGCACCGCCAACGCCTCTTGACTGTTTTTCGCGGCCAGCAGCGCGTCCAACCTTTTTCCGCCGAGCGCCTGCGCCAGCGCGCCCCGCAGTTCGGCGTACGCCGCGGCGGAAGAGCTGGGATAAAGCACCATCACCCACACCCGGCATACGCCCTTCACAGGCGCAAGCCCTTTCGCAAGGACCCCCAGCGCGACCACCATCCGGTCGACGTTCTGCGTCTGAACAGGAAAAACCGCAACCGCGTCCCCAAGCCGCTCCGGCGGCTGAGCGGCAGCCGCGCGCACATCCTTGCGGACCTCTTCCAACGACCCGACCGCCCCGCTGCGCGCGCACAGCGCCAGCAGAAGCGCCAGCACCTGCTCGCGGTCATCGGTAGCCATGTCGAGCGCGATGCTCTGCCACCCCAAACAGTTGCCCAGAACCGGCAGCTTGCCGCGCCGGACCACGGCCACGGACGTCCCCCCGACCAGCGCGCCACACATGTCCTCCGGCGTCTCGCACGCCAGCAGCGCCGCACGCCCCTTCTCGTCCAGCACCCGGCACACCTGCGCGATCACCTGCAGCTGGGGCGCGGACGCGTGCTCGGGCGCCAGCACCAGCACGACGATGCGGGCGGGCCGCCCGTCCACCGCCCCGAAGTCCAAACCCTCTTTCTTGAGGCCGACCGCACACACCAGCCGCGACACGGCGTCCGTGCGCGCATGCGGCAGCGCCACACCGTACTCGAGCCCGGTCGAAAGACTCTGCTCGCGCTCAAACACCGCCTGCAGCGCACGTTCCCGGTCCGTCACAAAGCCGTTGTCGTAAAGCAGGCTGATCAACTCAGAAAGGACCCCCTGCTTCGTGGTCGCCAGCAGCCGCGGCAGGCAGGTCTCGGGAACGATCCGGTTACGCAGCACACCGGACAGCCCCGTCTCGCCGGGCTCGGCGTGCTGCATGTTCTTGCGCAGCAGCACGTCGTCCAGCGGTTTCCGCAGCTCGCGCAAGCTCTGCTCGACGCCCGACGACAGCTCCAGCATCACCGTATTCACCAGCGGGCGCTCGCGCTCCGAGCATTCGAACACCACCTCGCCCTCGCGGCTGCGCAGATGGATCACCTGCGTTTCCCGGCTGATCCGGTACAGCGTCTCGTGCCGGTTGAGCAGCTGCGCGTAGAAGCCCTCGTCTTCAAAGATCTCCACCACGCGGCTCACCATCATCAGCGCCGCCTGGTGCGAAAGAAACTGAAAAACGATCCGGACCGGGTCTGGCATCACATGCCGCCCGCGCATCCCGTTGCCGCCCCACGCGAACATGCGGTCGGTCAGAAACGGCATGCCCACGCAGGAAACCGTCACCAGCAGGATCACCCCGAAAAACAGGCCTTCCGGCAGCGCCGTCAGCCCCATCACCGCCGCCAACAGCGCCAGCGACAGCTCGCCGCGCGGCAGCGTCACCACCCCCACCCGCAGGCACCCTGACACGTTGAGCCCCGCCGCCGCCGCAGACACCGAACACCCCGCCAGCTTCGACACGGCCGCCGCGCCGGCAAACACCGCCGCAGCGCCCAGCACCGCCTCGTTCGCCAACAGGTTGGGGTTCACGCGCATGCCCAGCGCCGCGAAGCAGGCGGGCACCAGCACCATGCTGACAAAATCGAGCCGCTCCCGGATCTCATGCCGGAAGTCCATCGACGAGAACGCGATGCCCATCACGTAAGCGCCCGACATCACCGGCAGCCCGCAGGTGCCCATCACCCCCCCTGCGATCAGCAGGCATGCCGCCGACACCACAAACGCCCGCGCGTAGTTTTTCTCGCGCATCGCCAGCGCGTTCATGTGCCGGGCGATCGGGATGCCGAACAGCGCCACCACGCCCAGCCCCAGCAAGGTCCGCAGCGCCACCCTCGCGATCAGGAGGCCCGAGCTCTCCGCCCCTTGGGTCACCGCCACGGACACGCCCGCGAACACGGTGAAAAACAGCAGGCCCAACACGTTGTCGGTCATGGCGGCCGTGAGCGCCACCGTTCCCGCAGGCGACTCCAGCCGCTGGCGGGCAGACAGCATGCGGGCCAAGACGCCCACCGAGGTGACCGACACCGCCGTGCTGATGAGCAGCGCCTGGGGCGAGGTCCACGTCAGCGCGGTGCCCGCCAACACGCCCGAGACACGCACCAGCACCAGCAGCGTCACGCCGAAAGCGAGCAGGAACCCGCACGAGCCAGCCGCTACCCCGCCCGCCGAATAACGCCGCACCTGCCGCAGATCCGTGTCGAGCCCGATCAGAAAAAACAACACGGCCAGCGTGACCGTCACCAGGCCATAGAACGAGCCGCCCGCAACCAGCAGGCTGCCCACATCGCCCATCAGCCCGTTCGGGAAGAACGGCAAGGCCACGCCGCCCAGCAGATACGGGCCGACCAGCACGCCCGCCGTCAGCTCGCCCAACACCACCGGCAGATGCCCGCGCTCGAACAGCGCGCCGCCGACCTTCGCCGCGAAAACCAGGACGCCGAGCTGCAGGATGAAACTTGCCGACGACGCCCCCGGCGTCTGCTGCGCCACATCGCTTCCGCCCGCCCACGCCGCCGTCACAGACAAAGCGAGGGCGGCAAGCACGGCCCAGCGATTTCTTCTTTCATGTCTATACATGACCGCCCGTCATGGCTGTTGACGCACACTGCCGGTTGATCAGCGCGGCTGCCACCCCCGCGCCAAAGCCGTTGTCGATGTTCACCACCGTCACGCCCGCCGCACAGGAGTTGAGCATGCCGAGCAGAGCGGCGAAACCTTGGAAGCTCGCACCATACCCGATACTGGTGGGAACCGCAATCACCGGTTTGTCGGTGAGTCCGCCGACCACGGACGGGAGCGCGCCTTCCATGCCGGCCACCACCACGATGGCGCGCGCGTCAGCAAAGCGCTCCACGCGCGAGAGCAGCCGGTGCAGGCCGGCCACACCGACATCGAAAATCCGCTCGACCGCCGAGCCCAGCCGCTCGGCCGTGATCGCCGCCTCTTCGGCCACCCCGATGTCGGAAGTCCCGGCGCACAGCACCGCGACCTTGCCGGTCCGCACGGGCAGCGGCGCCACGTCGCACGTCAGGATGCGCGCGTCCGGGCGATAGACGGCACCCGGCAGCTCGGCGCGCACGGACTCCGCCTGCTCAGGCGTCACACGCGTGGCGAACGCGTTCTGTCCCGCAGCGTTCAGCGCCCGCATGATGGCGGCGATCTGCGCGGACGTCTTGCCGGCGCCGTAGATCACCTCCGGCATGCCCCGCCGGTGCTGCCGGTCATAGTCCGGCTTCGCGAAGTGAAGGTCGTCGGTCATGCGTCCCCCTGCCTTTGCCTAACAGTCTAACAGCCTTCAGCCTAAACCCCTAAACGATCAGCGCGTCCTCCAGCTTGGCCTTCAGCTGCTCCAGCGTCAGCCGCTCCTGCCGCATGGTGTCGCGGTCGCGCACCGTCATGGTGCCGTCTTCCAGCGTCTGAAAATCGACGGTCACGCACCACGGCGTGCCGATCTCGTCCTGACGGCGGTAGCGCCGGCCGATC
>CAYZQL010000181.1:0-8044 GCA_964480555.1 uncultured Lentisphaeraceae bacterium
AGCCCTTCGCCACCAACTTCAACCCGGAGATCAACATCCGCGAGGTCACCGCCAAAGGCCGCTACTGGCAGGAGGGCGCGTGGATCGAGACGGAACCGCTCTCCGTGAAGGCACCCTTCACGATGCCTGAGGATCTTGGCTCACTGAACATCTATCTCATGTACCACGAGGAGCTGGAATCTCTGGCCGCTCACATCAAGGGGCTCCAGCGCGCACGCTTCTGGATGAGCTTCTCGGACAACTACCTCAAGCACCTCGAGGTGCTGGGCAACGTCGGCATGACGCGCATCGACCCCGTGCGCTTCAACGGCGTCGACATCGTGCCGCTGAAGTTTCTCAAGGCGCTGCTGCCCGATCCCGCATCGCTGGGCCCGCTGACCAAAGGCAAGACCTGCATCGGCTGTCAGGTCCAAGGCAAGGGCTCCGACGGCAAGCGCAAGACGGTTTTCGTCTACAACGTCTGCGACCACGAGGCATGCTACAAGGAGGTGCAGTCGCAGGCGATCTCCTACACCACCGGCGTGCCCGCGATGATCGGCGCGAAGATGATCCTGACCGGCAAGTGGGCCGGCAAAGGGGTCTTCAACATGGAGCAGTTCGACCCCGACCCCTTCATGGACGCGCTCAACCGGCACGGGCTGCCTTGGAAAGTGTTGAAGAAAAAGGTCTTCAAGAAGCCTTGACGCGGCGGATCTCGCGGTTTTTAAAATAAGCCGCTATATTTTTGGCAGTCCGGCTGATATAGAGATAGAAGACGATGAACAGCCGGACGACAGAGCAGACTGCCCGACAGCAGGCGTTTGTGGAAGAACTGACGAAAGCGCAGTTCGATCTGCTCGCCTACATTTCGATGATTGTCGGGAATAAGGCCGATGCCCGCGACGTGCTGCAGGAGACGAACCGCATGCTGTGGGCGAAGGCGGATGACTATGATTTAGCCCGTCCGTTCCTGCCGTGGGCACGCGCGTTCGCCCATTATGAGTCGTTGCGCTTCCGCAAGACGCGGCAGCGTGACCGTCTGGTGTTCACGGATGAGATCTTCGAGACGCTCTCCGAAAATTATCTGGCAGCCCAGCAACCGGTGGATCGCCGTCTGGATTGGCTGGACGAGTGCGTGGATAAACTGACCGACGCCCAGAAGGCCTTTATCCGGGCGAAATATTTCGAGCGTCTGTCGGTTGTCCAGATCACGGAGCGGTTCGGGGTCTCCTCGGCGTCGGCGGTCTCTCTGCTCTATCGCATCCGGCTAATCCTTGCGCGGTGCGTCGAGGGACACAAGAAACGGGAGGGGCTTCATGTCTGAGATCCCGTCTGATTTCTACGCATTGTGCCATGCGGTCATGGAAAACGAAGCCACGGAGGAGGAGGTCGCCCGTTTCCGTGAGTCGGTCGCGTCTGACCCGGCCTGTCTGGAGATCTACCGGCAGCAGATGGAGATCGATGTGCTGCTGACCGGCGCCTGCGGCGGGAGCGCCTCAAAGAGCCGTGTTCAAACGGCACCGTCCCGTCGCCCGCGCGTGCGGCTCTGGTGGAAAGTGGCGGCCGCAGCGGCGGTGCTGTTAGGCGGCGCGGCCGTCTGGCACGGCGCGACGCGTCCTTCGCCGTCCTCTGTCCTCCGTCCTCCGTCTTCCGTTTCCCGTCCCCCGTCTCCCGTTGTCGACTCCCCCGTCACGGTCGTGGAAAGGAAAGGGGCGTGGGGCTTGGAGATGCCGCAGGCGCTGCCGGGGAGGATTGGACTCGCCAAAGGGCAGGTCAGGGTGCGGTTGCCGTCCGGGGTGGAACTGGCGCTGTTGGGACCGCTGGAACTGGAGTCGGATGAGCGGGGAATGGATGTGCGGTTGGAGAGGGGGCGGCTGGTGGCCTGGGTGCCGACACGCGCGAGCGGTTTCACGGTGCGCGCGCCGGGGCTGACCGCATGGGACATCGGGACGGTCTTTTCGGTGGCGGCGGAGAAGGACGGCAGCAGCCTGTTCGTGTTCAAGGGGAGCGTGCAGGTTTTGGACGGCGAGGGTAACGGCGTGGATATTTGCGAGGCTGGCGAGGGCGTGCGTGCGATGGGGGCCAGGACGCCCTTTAAGGTGGCGGCGGAGGGGGAGTCGGCGGAGCGCCTGTTCAAAACCGTGCGCGGTTATGCGGCGATTGCCGAGCCGCTGAGAGCGTTCGACGCGGCACGCCAGATCGGCGAGCTGTGGATGGCGAAGTACGTGCCGGAAGAGGCGTCGCGCGTGCGGGAGAAGGCCGCGCAGCAGGCCGCGCTGCGGAACGTCCCCAAGAGAATTCCTTTCACAAAAACGGCGTGGGTGCGGCCTTCCGTACCGGCGCAACAGGAGGAGAGAAGTATGAACACGACAAGCGCGGCGGCGTTGGCCGCGGCGGCGGCCATGATGGGCGCGGTGACGGGCGGGGCCGTTTCGGAGCCCGTATGTGTGAACACGTCCCAAGAACAGAACAGGCGCTGGACAGCCGTGTTTACCAACGAGGTTCCCTTGCGGTGGGCCTGGTGCACAAATGCGACAAGCGCTCAATTGGGGATCGTCGGCATGAACTCGACTTTCGCCACGAATTTCACAGAGGTCACGTCGAACTATCTGTGGCGGGCATTTTCAGCAAACACGCCGTCTGCCGAGGACGTATATGACCTGACGTTGACGTTCTACGGCAGCGGAAACCTGATTGTCGGGGCACAGACCTCACGGCTGGCGGTAGTGAAGGGCGCATTCAGACAGACGAGCGTAATTTCTACCCCCGAGGGCATCCCATGGCCGAAACTCAAGGAAAACGCGGTGATCCCCTACGATGCAGAATGGGCGGAGGCGACGGCGGGCGCGACGAACAGTTTTCTGGTGATCGCCAAAACCGGAGGTGTGACGCAGACGAATGCGTTGGAGACCGCAGGCTATTTCGGCTGGAAAGTCAAACGGAGCGACTGGGGGTACGGGACATTCAATCTGGCGCTGACGTTCCCCGGTGCGGAAGGCGAGTGGGACGGGACGCTGGCGCGTGTGCCGGACGGGATGATGTTCAGCGTGAGGTGAGAAGCGTGGGATGTGGAAATATCGATTCTCTCGAATCCGTCGATTGAGTCGATCCAATCGAACGAATCGACAAAGGAATGAAAGCAGTGAAAATGACAACAGCGATGAAAATGATTTTGGGAAGTTTTGCGGTCTGCCTCGCATTGAACGCGCTGGCGGACGATCTGACAATCAGCGGTGTGATGGTCCAACAGCGCTGGCCGTGGAGCCGACTGGTGGACATCGACTACGTGCTGACCTGCGACGTCACGCAGACGATGGACATCGCCGTCGAGGCGTACGACGGCTCAACTCTCCTGACGCTGCCTGCGAATTCGTTCTCCGGCGATCTTTACGGCGTGCAGCGCGGAGCGCGCCGGATCGTCTGGGATCCGACGGTGACCGCCTGCACCAACAGCGGGGTTCTGCCGGAGTTCCGCGTGGCGCTGGCGCCGTCGCCCTCGCCGCTGTACATGGTGATCGACCTTTCCGGGGGGACCTCCGCGACCTCGTATCCGGTGTCGAACTACGTCGCCGAGGCGGACGTGCCGGGCGGGGTGACGAACGGCCTGTACAAGACCACGAGCCTGCTTCTGCGGCGCATCCCCGCGAACACGTTCACAATGGGGGAATCGTCATCGACTTTGCCGGTGACGCTGACGAAGCCGTTCTACGCGGGGGTGTACGAGGTGACGCAGAAACAGTGGCAGCAGGTGATGGGCGACGTGCGCAACTGGCCGTCGAAGTGGAACAACACGGAGTACCGCGACACGCGGCCGGTGGAGCAGGTGTCGTATTACGACATCCGCGAGAACCCGGCGAACAGCGACGATCCGGCGGTGAACTGGCCGTCGAACAGCGCGGTGACGGCGAACTCGTTCATGGGGCGCGTCCGGGCGAAGACGGGGATCGAGGGGTTCGACCTGCCGACGGAGGCGCAGTGGGAGTGCCTGTGCCGCGCGGGGACGCAGACCTATTACAGCGACGGGATCAGCGGGGCGCCGAACACGACGAGCAACGCGCAGATGGACGCGCTGGGGCGGTACCAGTACAACGGCGGGAAGTGCTGGAACGGGGCGTCGTGGGTCGATCCCGGCCAGAGCACGACGACAACGGGCGCGACGGCGACGGTGGGATCCTATCTGCCGAACACGTGGGGGCTGTATGACACGCACGGGAACGTGTGGGAATGGTGCCTGGACTGGTACACGAACAGCCTCGGGACGGCGGCGGTGACGGATCCCGCTGGGGCGGATTCGGGGTCGTACCGCGTGGGACGGGGCGGAAGCTGGGGCAACACCGCGTCGTACTGCCGTTCGGCGGATCGCAGCGGCATCGACCCGTCGGGCCGGGGCAGCAACCTCGGCTTCCGCCTCGTGAGGACCTTGCCATAGCGCGGTAGCGCTACCCTCACCCCCTGCCTGCGGCAGGCAGGCGACCCTCTCCCAGCGGGATAGGGAGGAAACCGGGAGTGTGCGTCGGCGGGCGCGTCAGGCGGCAGCCTGCGCCCGTCCGCGACGCACGCTCGGTTCTGCGGTGGCGGCATTTTTGCGGTGACAACCAACGGGCGGCACCGCTTTTTGTAGGCCTGCTCAAAAGCGGCGTCGCGCGGGATACCGCTTGCCGCACGCACTCCAAGAGTGCGCCGAAGGTGCGCTAAAAATGAACGCCGAACGTCCAACACAGAACTTCGAAGTTGGGCGTTGGGTGTTCGTTTGTTCAGAGTGCTGGAACGCATTCGGTTGAGAGCGCGACTGTCGGCCGGGGATGTCGGTTTGCCGGATTACGATTACGAGCATGATTAAGATTACGAAGAGGCAGGATCCGTAATCTTAATCGTAATCCGTCACACACGGCCCTGTGCGGTCAGGCAAAAGTGCTTGCTGAAGGGAAGGCACACATGCTTTACTAGCTCAACACTTCAATTGGGAGGACTTATGAATAGGGGGAAATGGATGAAGCAAAGCCGTCGTGTCGTTCTCATCTGCGCGGCCCTCGGCTGGGGTGCCGTTGTTCAGACCGGGGCCGCGGGCGAGCTGTTGCTGAAAAAGGGCGACCGGGTCGCGATCGTGGGCGACTCCATCACCGAGCAGAAGCTGTACAGCAAGTACATGGAGCTGTACCTGCTGGCCTGCGTGCCGCAGCTCGAACTGACAACGTTCCAGTTCGGCTGGGGCGGCGAGCGCGCTCCGGGATTCGCGCGCCGGATGGAGAACGACTTTGTCCCGTGGAAGCCGACGGTGGTCACCACTTGTTTCGGCATGAACGACGGCAGCTACCGCCCTTACGAAGCGCAGATCGGCAAGGCCTACGAGGCGGGTTCCCGCCTCATCCAGAAGCGTTGCAAGGCGCTCGGCGCGCGGATGGTGGTCGGCGGGCCGGGCCCCGTGGATTCCGACACGTGGCGCGCCGCCGAGCCCGACGCCGACGCCTACTACAACGACAACCTGGGCAAGCTGAGCGGGATCGCCGCCAAGCTTGCGGCCGAGAACGGCTTCGCGTATGCGGGCCTGCATCCGCTGATGATGAAGGTCATGTCCGAAGCCAAGGCTTCCCTTGGAAAGGGCTATGCCGTGTGCGGCGGCGACGGCGTGCACCCGGGGCCCAACGGTCATTTGGCGATGGCGTATGCGTTTCTCAAGGCGCTGGGAGTGGACGGCGACATCGGCACCTTCACCGTCGATATGGCCGGCACGGCGACGGCCACGGAAGGCCACCGCGTGATCTCGTCCGACAAGGGGTCCGTCACGATCGAGAGCGCCCGCTATCCCTTCTGCTTCTCCGGCGACGGCACGTCGCCCAACGGAATGCGCAGCATTCTGCCCTTTCTGCCGTTCAACCGCGACCTGAACCGGCTGACGCTCGTGGTCAAAAATCTGAAGGGCTCATCGGCCGAGGTCACCTGGGGCGAGGGCGCCAAGACCTTCTCGAAGGCGGAGCTTGAGGCCGGCGTCAACCTCGCTGACGCTTTTCCGGTCACCCCGTTTGCGAAGGCCTTCGCCGAGTTGGACGGCGTGGTGAGCCAGAAGCAGGCCCGCGAAACCCGCACGATCAAGAGCATGATCACAAACATCCCGGGTCTGGAGTCGGACTTCAAGGGCGACACGGAGTTCCTGAACGCGCTGGAGCTGCTGCGCCGGAAGTTGCTGGAGCAGAGCGCGCGCGACGCCGCCCGGGTCCGGGCGGCGGTCAAGCCGGTGGCGCACACCCTTCGGATCGTCGCGAAGTGACAAGCGGCGATCATTTCGGCATCGGCTTACGCTGCGCGAAGAGCCAGGACAGCACCGAAGCGTCGTTGTAGGTGGGGGTCCAGACCCCGTGGCCGGCGTTGGGGTATTCGCGGTACTGCACCTTGCCGCCGCACGCCTGAAGCGCCTTAAACATGTCGCGCGAGCGGGTGACCGGGACAGCGCCGTCCTTCTCGCCGTGGAAGGTCCAGATCGGGATGTTTTTGATGAGGGGCGCGCAGGCGGTGTCGCCGCCGCCGCAGACCGGCAGGGCGGCCGCGAAAAGGGCGGGCTCGCGCTGGACGGCATCCCAGGTGCCGTAGCCGCCCATGGAGACGCCGGTCACATAGACCCGTGCGGGGTCGACGGGCAGGGCCTTCATTTTCTCGCGCACGAGCGCCAGCGCGAGTTTCATGGGCAGGGAGGGCTGCCCGGGCATGGTGTGGCTCGGGGCGCTCCAGGGGACGTCGACCCACTGCATGCCGGCGGGGCACTGGGGAATCAGCAGGATGGCGGGCTCGTTGGTGGCGAGCATGAAGCGGAGCATGGGCGTGATGCCGTGGGTGAGCTGGCTGACGTTGTTGGTGCCGCGCTCGCCCGCGCCGTGCAGGAAGAGCACGAGGGGCAGCTTCTTCCCGGCCGGGAGGTCCTTGGGCAGGTAGAGCCGGTAGAGAAGGGTTTCGCCGGCCGTGGACGTGAACGTCTCAGGCGTGGTGAGCTCGTGCGCGTTCTGGGCGCAGAGGGCGGTGACGAAGGTGCTGGCGCAGAGGGCGGCGGCGGTCATTTTCACAGGTTGCTCCTTGGCGGAACCGCGCCCGCCGAGGGATACGGCGGCCCGACAGTTTCCGATTCCCTTTGAACATAGCAACGCCGCGGTTCTGTGTCAAATGCGCAGCGTCCCGCCGGCCCTGTCGGGCGCGGCTCCTGCCTGCGTCGGGCGTGCGGCGTTCAAGGGCCGGCGTTTCCGGGTCGGTACAGGTTTTTCCGCTGTGGGATAAAACGATTTTCGCATTGCTCCCACAGGGCAGAAAAACGTATCATATCCCCCCATGGCGAATGAAAATAAAAACAAGAGTGAAATGCCGAAACAGCCGCCGGCGATGCCGGCTCAGGGGAACAAGCAAGAGGGGGGGGCCGCTGCCGGGGCCATGCCGCCCAAACGGGTCTTCGGGGCGTGGCTGGTCGTCGGCATGCTGCTGCTCTTGATGATGGGGATGTTCTACTACAAGCCCGAGGGCGAACTGAAGCCCATGGACCAGCTGGAGTTCCGCGGACTGGTGGACCGGGGCCTGATCGAAAAGGTTGAGCTGGTGCGGGAGGCGAACGGCATCACGTACTTGCGAGGCACCAAAAAAGGGGCGGCCAAAGAGCGCTTCCGCGTGAACCTGATCCCGTCCGAAAACCTGGAGCAATTCCTGCTGCAGAAGCAGATCGCCTGCCCGCTGGTCTACAGCAACAACATGTTCGGCTCGGTGTTGCGGGAGCTTCTGCCGGTCATCCTGATCCTGGTGATCCTCTACTTCGTCTTCATGCGCCAGATCAAGTCCGCCAACATGGGCGCGATGAGTTTCGGCAAGAGCCGCGCGCGGATGCTGAACCAGGACAAGAAGAAGCTGACCTTCGCCAATGTGGCCGGCATCAAGGAGGCCAAGGAAGAGGTGGTGGAGATCGTCGAGTTCCTGAAGGAGCCGCAGAAGTTTCAGACGCTCGGCGGGCGCATCCCCAAGGGCGTGCTGCTGATGGGCCATCCCGGCACGGGCAAGACGCTGCTGGCCAAGGCGATCGCGGGCGAGGCGGGGGTCC
>CAYZQL010000182.1:0-8040 GCA_964480555.1 uncultured Lentisphaeraceae bacterium
TCATACCCGAGGAGGTGGCGGTGGTGCCGGGGCTCGACGGCCAGAAGATGTCCAAGAGTTACGGCAACACCATCGAGCTGTTCGGCGACCTGAAGGAGACCAAGGCGCGCATCATGAAGATCGTGACGGACAGCAAGGGGCTTGAAGAGCCGAAGGATCCGGCGGCCTGCAACATCTTCGCGCTCTACAAGCTGTTCGCGGACGAGGCGCAGCGGGCGGCGATGGAGGCCAACTACCGCGGCGGCAACTACGGGTACGGCCACGCCAAGAAGGCGCTGGCGGCGCTCTTCGAGGAGACGTTCGCGCCGCTGCGCGCGCGCCGGGCCGAGCTGCAGGCGAACATGGACTATGTGGAAGAAGTCCTGCGGAAAGGCGCGGAGCGGGCGCGCGCGGAGTCGTCCAAGACGGTGGACCGCGCGCGGCGCGCGGCAGGCTTGGCGTAGGTGCGGTCGGGGCACGGGCCCCCTAAGATTGGGGATGACATGTCGGTTGAAGCGCTGCTGCAGGACGATTACAAAGTGGACCTGGAGGTTTTCGAAGGCCCCCTCGACCTGCTGCTTTACCTGATCCGCCGCGAAGAGGTCGACATCTACGACATCCCGATCGAGCGGATCACGGCGCAGTATCTGGCGTACCTCGACGTGATGCGCATGCTGGACCTGAACATCGCGGGCGAGTTTCTGGTCATGGCCGCGACGCTGATGATGATCAAGAGCCGCATGCTGCTGCCGGTGGAGTCGCGCGCGGCGGAGGAGGAGAGCGAGGAGGACTGGGTCGACCCGCGGCTGGACCTGGTGCGGCAGCTCATCGAATACAAGAAGTTCAAAGACGCCGCCGGGCAGCTGCTGGAGCTGGAGACCCTGCAGAGCGAGGTGTTCTCCTACGGGGGCGAGCAGCCGGTTTTCGACAGAGAGCCCGCGGACGCGGGGCAGGCGCTCGGCGACATCGGCCTGTTCGACCTGCTGAGCGCGTTCCAGGAGGTGCTCTCGCGGGCGCCGATGGAGCCGCTGGGGCACATCGAGCCGATCCGCTGGTCCGTGCCGGACAAGATGGAGTCGATCCTCGCGCTGACACGGGCCGGCAACCGGGTGGCCTTCTCCTCGCTGTTCAACCCCGAGTCGCACCGGGGCGAGGTGATCGTGACGTTTCTGGCGCTGTTGGAGCTGATACGGCTGCGGCAGATCACGCTGTGGCAGAACGCGGCGTTCCATGAGATCCTGATCCTGCCGGCGGAGGAGACTTCAGGCGGGGGGCTTCAGGCGCCGCTGATCGGAGGAGGCGAACATGTCGAAGCCTGATGATGTCAAATTGCCGATGGCGTCGAGCCTGCAGCAGATTGTGGGCGCGCTCCTGTTCGGCGCGGATCATCCGCTGACCGTGGAGGAGATCCGCGAGTGCCTCAAAAGCGTGGCGGAGAACGCGAAAGACGAGGAGGGCGCGGCCACGCTCAAGCTGTTCGCCGAAGCCTCGCCGCGCGAGGTCGGAGACGCCTTGGAGAGCCTCGCCAAAGAGCTGTCGAGGCTGGAGCTGGGGCTCGAGGTTTCGGACAGCAACGGCGGGTTCCGGTTCCAGACCCAGCCCTGCTGCGGGCGCTGGGTGCGCAACCTGCTCAAGGTGGACCGCCCGAACCGGCTGTCGCGGCCCGCGCTGGAGACGCTGGCGATCATCGCGTACCGGCAGCCGATCGCCAAATCGGAGATCGAGTCGGTCCGCGGCGTCGCGGTGGACCACATCGTCAAGGCGCTGATGGAGCTGCACCTGATCCGGATCGTGGGGCGCAGCGATCTTCCTGGGCGCCCCTTCCTGTACGGCACGACCTCAACCTTCCTCGAGCATTTCGGCCTGAGCAGCCTGAAAGAGCTGAACGAGCTGGACCCGACCCTGCAACGCTCAAAAGCCTCGGAGCGCAAGGCGATCCACCGGAAAGAGAAAAAGAAGGACGAGCCGGCGGACGCTTCTCAGGACGCGGAGTCGCTGTTCAATCAGGATTCCGGGGCCGGAGACCGGGCCAAGGCCGAGCCGTCCGAGGCGGTCAAAGAGATCCTCGGCGACGGCGCGCCGGCCGGGGAGAACGCGGAGCCGCTCTACGAGGCTTGAACGCGCGCCCGCGTGTCGCTTCGTTGATCCAATGAGCGGTTTCAAAACGTCGTTCACGACATGTGATGGAGAGCAGCCCAACGCACATGACCGATCGCAACGAGAGCGTCTGGCGCGAGGCCCGGGAGCGGCTTCAGGCGCTGGACGCGGACTGGCAAGACCCGTCCAAGCGCCGTGACGGGGTGGCGTCGTGCCGCGCCTGGATGGCCGCACAGACGGGGCTGCCGCGACTTGCCGCGCTGGCCCGGCTGCTGACGCCGGGGCTGACGCGGCGGCAGTTCTGGAGCGTGCTCGTGCCCGTCGAGCGCGCGGTCGCGCGGTGCAAGGTCACCGATGTGGAAATACTCGACGCGGACCTGTCGGCCGGGACGGCGCCGACCGCGCCGCGCCTGCCGCTGACCGTGGTGGCCGATTCGCTGCGCTCGGCGTTCAACTTGGGCGGGCTCTTCCGGACGGCGGAGTGTTTCGGGGTGAGCGAGGTGGTGTTGTGCGGGTACACGCCCTTGCCCACGCAGCCGCAGGCGGCGCGCGCCGCGCTGGGCGCGGAGAACCTGGTGCGCTGGCGCCATGTGGAAGACCTCCGGCAGGCGCTCGCCGGGCTGAAGGCGGACGGCGTGAGGCTGGTCGCGCTCGAGACGGTCGCGGGGGCTCAGGACCTCGCGGAGGCCGCGTGGACGTTCCCCTGCGCGCTGGTGCTGGGCAACGAGCGCTTCGGCCTCGACGCGGAGGTGGTCGGGCTGTGTGACGCCGCGGTCCGGATTCCGCTCTACGGCTGCAAGAACTCGCTAAATGTGGTGAGCGCCTTTGCGGTTGCGGCGCACACGATCCGGTTGCGGTTTGACGAAATCCCCGTTGTTTAACGTGTTGGAGGGGCGACCTCCGTGTCGTCCGACAGACGTTTTCAGCTCACGCCGGCCAGGCGCCCGGAGGCGAAGGCCCAGGTCAGGTTATAGCCGCCGCAGCGCCCGTCGACGTCCACCACCTCGCCCGCGCAGGCGAGGCCCCGCAGGCGGCGGCAGGCCAGGGTGGCGGGGTCGAGCTCGCGCAGCGCCACGCCTCCGCGCGTGACCATGGCGCGGTTCCAGTCTTCGGTGCCGGTGGCGTGCAGCGGCAGGTTGGCGCAGGCCTCGGCCAGCGCGGTCAAGACGCTCCTTTTCGCCCGCGCGGCCGCCGTGTCGGTCGCGCCGGCCAGGTCGCACAGCGTGGCGGCCAGCGCGCGCGGCAGCTCGCCGGACAGCAGGTTGTGGAGGGCGCGGCCGCCGTGCCGCGAGCGCCAGTCGTCGAACAGCGCGAGCCACGCCTCGGAGGAGCGCGCCGCGTCGAAGGTGAGGCGCAGGGGGACGGCGGGCGCGGCCGAGAGCCGGGCGGCGACGTCGCCGGAGAGGTCCAGCGCGGGCGGTCCGCTCAGCCCTTTGTGCGTGAAAAGCAGGGGCCCGGTGAGGAAGCGCTTGGAGCCGCCCTTGACGTCGAGGCGCAGGCCGCCTTTCTCCACGAGGATTCCGGCCAGGGCGGCGGGCCAGGCCTCCCGTGTGAACAGCCCGGCCAGTGCGGGCACGGGCGGGGTGACCTCGAGGCCGGCCGCTTTGGCCAGTGCGAAACCGGAGCCGTCGGAGCCCAGGTCAGGGTAGGACTGCCCGCCTGCCGCCAGGATCACGCGGTCGGCATGCAGCGGCCCTTGGGCGGTCTCGACGCCCGTCACGCGGGGCGTGGTGCCGGGCTCGCCGGGCTCGACGAGGAGCCGCGTGGCGCGCACGCCGCAGCGGATTTCCGCGCCGTTGGCGCGGGCGGCGCGCTCCAGCGCCTGCGCCACGTCGGAGGCTTTCTGCGAGACCGGAAAGACGCAGCCGTCCGGTTCCACAAGGGTCTCCACGCCCAGATCGCGGAAAAAGGCGCGGATGGCTTCGGGCGGAAAGGCATACAGGGCGGGAGCGAGGAAACGCGCGTGGCACCCGAACGCGGCGCTGATCCCGGCCGCGTCCGCGGCATGGGTGAGGTTGCACCGTCCGCCGCCGGTGGCCAGGAGCTTGCGCGTCGGCGCGCGAAGGCGGTCGATCACGAGGGCGGGTCCGGCAGAAAAACAGGCGGCGGTGAGCCCTGCAGGGCCACCGCCGATAATGAGGGTGTGCATCGGGCGGTTTCTATCGCTGCTGCTCTTCGGCGATGAGGGCGATCATCCGGTTGACCGTGAGAACCGTATCGTTCTGAAGCTTCAGAACGTTCTGGCAGAGGTTCACCACCTCGGCGCAACGGTGCAGGGTGATCATGCGGGACTTCTCGAGTTCCGTGCGACGGACCTTGACGCTGTTGAGCGTCTCCTCCAACTCGGCGATGTGCTGTTCGTTTTTGAGCAGCATCCGGCGCGTTTGGAAGAGCTGCGTGAGCAGTTCGCCGGCGGAGAGATCGAGATCGTCGATCTTCATCCCGTCGGGAATCGGCACCAACACGGTCTCGCCGCAGGCCACGCAGTTGATCTGCAGGCCGGCGCCGCGGTAGTCGATCGCGAGGTTATGGCCACAGCGAGGGCAGTCGAAAACGATGTCCGTCGCACGGATCTCATCGCCTTCACCCTCTGCGGCGTCAGTGTCGGAGACTTCGTTGGCCACCGCGTCCACCTCTTCCTCAGACGCATTCTGATCCGTCGGATTGTCCTGCATGAAAACCCCCTCCCGGATGAAGCCCTCTGTACCCGTTCCGCTCGCCGCAACCCCGCCGGCAGTGTTACGGCTTGGCGACTTTCCCCTGCCTGATGCAGGAGGCGCAAACCTTCATCCGGCTCACGCTGCCGTTCTCGGCTTTGGCGCGCACGTTCTGGATGTTCGGCAGGAACCGGCGTTTCGTGATTCCCGTCGTGTGCAAGCCGATGCCGCCCTTGTACTTGGCAAGGCCATGACGGACAATCGTGTTACCCGCCATCGGACCCTTGCCGCAAATATCGCAAACTCTAGACATGACCGTTTCTCCTTTAGAAAAGGGTGAGTATGTTAACACCTCCCGCCTTGACCGACAAGGGGAAACGGAAACTTTCTTTCACCGGACCGGCACCTCATGCGCACCAGAATCGCATTGGTTTTTTTATACCAAGAAACCGGCAAACGGGCAAGTCCTTTCGCGTGATCGCCGGGCTCTTTTTTTGGTTTTCCTGACAGGGCGGGTGAGGTATACTGCGACGCCTCACGTGTGTTCCGGCTGAAGCGGCGTATCGCGCCTGCGGCGCACGGGAGGGAAGGGTGAGCGGCGGATGCGTTTTTTGAGTAAGATCCCGAAACCGGAGACGTTCGGGGATTTCGGTGAACCGCGGGCGTTCGACATCTGGATGAAATGGGCCTTGGGGGTTGCGGCGGCGGTGTGCGTGACCGGCCTTGCGGTTTGCATGAGCCTGGAGGGGTGCGGCAAAAAGGGGGCCGCGGAGACCGTCGCGCGCGAGGCGGTCAAGAAGCCGGCGCCCCCGCCGCCGGACCTGCACAACCCGGTGCGCGCGGAGCCGGCGTCATTTCCGCCGGACTCCAACCTGCCCAGGGGCAAGGAGATCTACGCGTCGGGGCCGATCGACCTGGCGACCTTCAGCGAGACCAACGACCTCGTTCGTTTCGAGGACAAGCGGGTGTGGTTCGAGAGCGACAACGACCATCACGGCGACGACGAGGACGACCACGTGATCCACCGGGCGCTGGAGGTGCCGCTCAAGCGGCTGGTGAATCTGCTGGAAAAGAAGGGCGGCACGCTGAAGATCCAGGACGCGTACCGGCACGTTGACAAAAACCGGATCCACATGGCCTCCTCGCTACACTGCGAGGGCCGGGCGATCGATCTCACCTGCGAGAAGGTGAGTCTGAGCGAGCTGGCCAAGCTCTGCTGGCAGGCGGGCTTCGATTTCGTGCTCTACGAGGTGCCCAAGAAATCGGGCGTCCACCTGCACTGCTCCGTCAAGCGCAGCCCGGACGCGCCGCTGCCGACGCGCCCGGCCAAGTGAGACGGGAACTTCAGACTGTCTGACCGGGCGCGTCTGCGTCCGGCTGATCACGCTCCGGGGCCTTCCTGTTCGACTCAGTCGGGGTATAGTTTCTTTACGCATTCGGGGCATATCCCGTGACTAAATTCGGCCTCAGTATGCTCCTTGATGTAGACTTCGATTTGACTCCAATATCCATTGTCGTCGCGGATCTTCTTGCAGGAAGCGCAGATCGGAAGCATGCCGCGTAATCGCTTGATCTCGTGCTCTTTTTCTTTCAAGAGCAACTTCCGGGCCTCGACTTTTTCCGTAATGTCGATGCAGCTGCCGATATAGCCGCCAAACTCCCTCAGGTCATTCTCGAAAGGCACGCCCCGATCGAAGATCCACCGATACGTGCCGTCAGACCTCAGGAGGCGGTATTCCATTTCAAAAATTTCGCGCTTTCCAAAAGCGGACAGGTAGATCTCAAGACAGCCCTTCAAATCCTCTTGAAAAACGCCTTCCACCCAGCCGTTGCCAAGTTCCTGTTCAAGCGTCCGCCCGGTAAACGTTAACCATTGTTGATTGAAATAATCACACTCGGCCGACGTGTTGGCCCGCCAAATCATGATCGGCGCCTGTTCGACAATGGTCCTGTATTCGCTGTGGGACAATACGTATCTTTCCAAGGCACATCCCTTCATTCCTAACCGTAATCTTAATCACGTTCGACGGGCCGGATTAGGATTACGATCAGGATTATTACTGCTCCTGCGATAAAGCGCTACAAAGACGCGAAGGCGTTTGTGCTTTATTACGCGACGGTGACCTGTTTCTCCGACGCCCAGAGGCCGTGGATGTTGCAGTAGGCCGTGGCGTAGAGCGTGCCCGAGGCCGCGAGCTTGGCGCTGACCGAGACGGTGCTGCACGTGTAGGCCGGACCTTTGTCGGGTCCTTCGACGGCGGCGCCGTGCGAGCTGAACTCGCAGCGGGTGATCTCGATCGAGGCCTTGGCCCCTGCCGGCACGTAGTGCAGGGCGATCCAGGCGATGTGGTGGTTCGTGGTGTTCGGGTGGGCGATCTCCTTGCCGACGGAGATCGTGATGGCGAGCGGCTCGCCCGCCTTGGCGGTGTCGGCGCACTCGATGACGGGGACGTGCTTCTCGCTTTTCCAGTCGGCGCTCTTGACGAATTCTGACAACATGGCGGTGTTCCTTTCTTCTGTGGATTTGGGATTGTAGTATAACTTAAACGCGGGCGCATTGAGAACAACGAAGACGGAAAAAACCAGATTTCCGTGTTTGGCACAGTCAAATCAGTTCGATGAAGTCCGTCACGCCTACCCGGGCTTGCTTGAGAATATGTGCAAGCGTGGATCGCTTAACCGGACGATGTGCGGGAATCGTCGTAGAGTTCAATGGCCTCGCGCACATTCAGCAGCGCTTCTTCTTTTGTCTCTCCCTCAGAGATACAGCCGGGCAGCGAAGGCACCACCGCCGTATATCCGCCCTCATCACTGGGCTCAAGTATGATCTTCAGTTTCATGTCATCCTCCAGCTGAAAATTACCACCCTCCTTTTCATACGATAGTATAACGCTTATCCAGACCTAGGTGATACTGCAAATTTGAGAGTTAGGCGAGAACCATCAAAACCTCTTCCCGCTCTGCCGGAAACGGAGCGGTTTCGCAAAAACCGCAACATGCGAGCAACGATAGGGTCCCGGCGAGCCCGCACGGGTACCCTTGTCCGCCTCACCCGTGAATACACGGATTGCGATTCCGACCTACTTCAGCGCTCTGAAACGCAAGAGCGCTTCAAGGAAATAGTAGTCCGCGTAGTTGAGCGGCACGTCGATCTCGCTGTTGCCGGGCAGGTGGCCGACGCTGTGCATCAGGATGAAGTTGCCGTTCTCGCCGACCGGCGCGCGGTAGGCCGGCGAGCACAGCGTCAAGAGCTGCCGGACGGCGGTGTCGCGGTAAAGCGCGGCCTTGGGCTCTTCCACAAACATGC
>CAYZQL010000183.1:0-7990 GCA_964480555.1 uncultured Lentisphaeraceae bacterium
CCTCTGCGCGGTGATCGGCGACTCGACCTTTTTCCACTCCGGCATGACCGGCATCTTGAACGTCCTTTACAACGGAGGCACGGTCACGACCGTCGTTTTGGACAACCGCATCACCGGCATGACGGGGCATCAGGAGAATCCCGGCTCGGGCAAGACGTTGACGGGCGATCCTGCTCCGGTCACGGATATTGCTGAGGTTGCCCGGGCGATGGGCTTCAGGCGCGTGGTTAAGGTGGATGCCTATGATATGGCGGCCTTGGAGCGTGTCCTGAAAGAGGAACTCGACGCGCCCGAACCTTCGGTGGTGATCGCGGGTGGACCGTGCCGCATCGCGGCGAAGCTCATGAACGCGGGCACCTACGAGGTGGATGCCGCGAAATGCAAGGCGTGCGGCGCATGCTTCAAGCTCGGGTGCCCCGCGATCGAACGCGGCGAGGCGACCGCTGACGGCAAACGCTTCAAATCGCACATCGATCCGGTGCAGTGCTCGGGGTGCGACCTGTGCAGGCAGACCTGCAAGTTCGGCGCGATCTCGAAGATCCGTTAGGGTAAAGGAATTTGTGGCATGAAAACGATGAATGTATCTTTGGTCGGTGTGGGCGGTCAGGGCATCCTGCTCACCAGCGATATTCTGGCCAAGACGGCGGCGCTGGCAGGCCTGGACGTCAAGAAGAGCGAGATCCATGGCATGGCGCAGCGGGGCGGCAGCGTGATCAGCCAGGTGCGCTTCGGCGAGAAGGTCTTTTCTCCGATCATTTCGGACGGCACAAGCGATCTGCTGGTGTCGTTCGAACGTCTGGAGGCTTTGCGCTGGCGTCACCTGCTCGCGCCGGACGGCAAGGTGCTGATCAACGACATGAACCTGACGCCGGTGACGGTGTCGAGCGGACAGCAGCCCGCCGTGACGGATCTGGACGCGCGCCTGACGGCGGAATACCCCGGGGCGCTGTACATCGATGCGATGGCGCTTGCGAAGACGGTCGGCAACACCCGCGCGATGAACATGGTGGTTGCGGGCGCGCTCTCCACACTGACGCCGTTCGGCGCCGAGGTTTGGGAACAGGCGATGCGCGAGCGCATTCCGGCTAAGCTGCTCGATATGAACCTCAAGGCTTTCGAAGTCGGACGGCAGGCGGCTGGCGCCTGAGGGTGCGAGCGTATGTCCTGTTGACTTTCGGGCTTCAAACGGATATTTTAATCACTTGTTTAATACAGGTGAGGTGTCCATGAAGCCGAAAGCGCAGAAAAAGAAGAGTGCGACAGACCGCAAAACCACGCAGGACAGGATCCTGCATGCGGCAACCAAAGTGTTTGCCGAACACGGTTACAAAGACGCCACCACGCGCATGATCTGCGCCGAGGCGCGGGTCAACGTCGCATTGGTGAACTATTATTTCAGATCCAAGTCGGAACTCTACAAGGCGGTGATCGCCGCTCTGTTTGAGGATGTCGCCATGCCGATGATGTCGATCCCCGACACGGTTTGTGATGAGGCGACTTGGAAGCGAGCGATGCGGACCTGGATCCGGCGTTCGCTGGCGATCTGTGCGGCACGGAAACCGCCGGAGTTTTGGATGGCGCGGCTGATGGGCATGGAAGAGTGCGTGCCGTCGGACATGGCTCAGGACATCGAGCGCAAATTCGCCATCCCCATGCGCCAGTGCTTCGCGCGCCTGTTGCGCATGGCGATGAAAGGGAATGATCCTGTCGAGCTGAACCTGTGGTGTAGCTCAGTCCATGCCCAGTGCGTGGTCTATGCGATCGCCAAGCCGAGTTGGGCGATGCGGTTTTGTCCGCCGGAACTCGATTTAGATCTTTGGCTCGATAAGGTGGCCGACCATGTCTGCGCGGGAATTTTCGCCCGCTTGTCCTTCCAGAAGAAAATTGATAACTGACTTTCTGACAGGCGCAGACGGCATATGAGCGCTCCTGTAAGGATCTCTAAATGCATATGAAAAGGATCTGCCACGTTGGCTCCTTTGTCGCGTCGACACTGTTTTTTGCCGGTTGCCACACGCCGGGGTATGAAGAGCGTGCCGGAGACGCGACGCGCACCTGCAAGACGTTACAGGAGGAAACCCGCGCGTTTTTTGCGACGAACCGGGTGGCGCTGACGCTTGCGGATTCGATGGGCCTTGCGCGCTCACGAACACTCAAGCTGACGCACGCGCAATTGAGCAGCCAGTTGGCGCAGATCCAGCGCTCAACGGCGTTTGCGGCCTTCCTGCCGCAGGTCGAAGCGACCTTTTCGCGTCAGGCCACGGATGTGCCCGTAACTCGGTCGATCGGCTCGATGACGGTTCAAATGAACGATCAATACGTGAACACGGTGTCGATCGCGTTGACACAGCCGATCTTCACGCCGGGCACGTGGCTGCTTTTCACTGAGGCGAAGAAAGCGCTACGGTCTCAGGATCTGTTGCGTGCGCGTGCCGAGGAGCTGCTCGATGTTCAGGTTGCAGCCCTGTTCTACCAGACGGCCGTTTCGGAGGAGATGCTGAAGACTTACGAGCGGCAACAGGATGCTTCGCGTAGCCTGTCGAAGCAGATCGACGCGCTGGCTCAAGAGGGATACGCTTTGGCTGCGGAAAAGGCGCGAGCCAGAGCGCGGCTGGCTTCCGACGGTATGTCGTTGAGGCAGGCGAACGACATGCTGACGCTGACCCGCGCCCGGCTTTTTGAGATCTTGCGCTTCTGGCCGCTGGAAAAAATCAAGGTGGATGGGGGGTCGATGACCGCCGTGCTGGCGCGCGACTGGGTGTTGACGGATGAGCGTGGAGAAGCCCGGCGAGTGACCCGCGATCAGCTGAAGGCGTTGTCCACCGAAGAGCTTCTCTGGCAGACGCTGGTTAATCGCAAGGAGCTTTGGGCTGGCGATCAAATGATTGAGATCCGAAAGACCGAAGTGCTGCGGGCCCTCGCGGGTTTTCTGCCGAACCTCTACGGCTCCGGCTCAGCCAACTATACGTCGGAATCGATGCAGATTCCGGCACACTACTGGGCAGGCGGTTTAAGCGCGGTGTTGTCGGTTTTTAACGGCTTTCGGACCCTCAATGCCTACCGTGAGGCGAAGGCTCTTCGGCAGGCGGAATATCAGGCTCAGGAGGACCGCGCGTTGACACTGATGGTCTCGACGTTCCAGGCGCATCAGAACTGGCAGAGGAGCTTCGAGCAGCGGGACGTGGCGGCTTGCGTGCTGCAGGCGGCCGAGCTGGATTACCAGGTGACGCAGTCGCGGTATCAGTCGGATCAGGAGACACTTTCCGAAGTGCTCGACAAACTCGCGGTACTGGAGAGCGCCCGCGTGCAGGGGGTTGCCGCGGATTACGCCTGCGCATTGGCGGAGATCGTGCTGCGCGATGCGACGGGCGTGGGGCTGGGCGAGACGCGCGTAATGGAGAAAGAGGCGGCTGAAGCGTTCCGGAAAGAGGGCTTGCTGGATGGAATTCTTAGCGATCGGAAACAGAAATGAAAAAGAGTCTCACGTTCTGGGCGTTGGGGTTGGTTTTGCTGACGCTTGTCGGCGGATGCGAAAAATCGGAAAGGCAGGCGGAGCTTTTGGATTTGCGCCCGCTTGTGAAAGTCGGCAGGCTCGTCCCCGCCTGTGCGTTCACCGACGGGGCACAGGTTCAGGGGGCGGTCCGCACAAAATTTTCTGCCGCCGTGTCGTCGCGCGTGGCGGGAGCCATCGATTCGGTGATGGCGGACGAGGGCGACTTGGTAAAGGTTGGGCAGCCGCTGTTTCAGGTGGACAAAGCCACCTTGGAGAACCGGGTGCGTCTTGCGCAGGACGATCTGAACGTGGCCAAAGCGGTCTTGAGAGAGTCTGACGCCGCGTTGTTGGAAACGGAGGCCTCTTACGCGAAAGCGGAAGTCGACGCGAGCCGCATGAAAAAGTTGTACGAGGATGCCAAGGCCGTCACGAAGGACACATGGGAGAAGGCTGACCTCCAGTTCAAGCTGGCAGGCGCAACGCGCGAACGCGTGCGTGCGGCGGTCGAGAGCGCGAAGGTTCGGATCGTTCAGGCCGAGACCGCTTTGTCCGTTGCCCGGAAAAACCTTTCGGATTCGCTGGGCGTGGCGCCGTTCGAAGGGATCATCACGCGCAAACTTCTGGATAAAGGGGATTTCGCCAGTGTTGGAAGCCCTGTGTTTGAACTGGATGACCCACGCGTGTACGAGGTTTGTTTCTCCATGAATGCGGTTCACTACGACCGTGTCGAGAGGGGACAGACGCGGGTCCGCTTTGCGGATGGAAAAGAGGCGGCCGTCACCTACAAGGCTCCGTCGGTTCATCCGGTGACACGCACGTTTGAGATTCGGGCGACGGTGGTGCGTACGCCGGATCTGGCATCGGGCATGCTCCGCGACGCGACGGTCGTCTTTCGGCAGGTTGAGGCTGCGGCATTGCCGGTTTCTGCGGTGGGTTTGCGCGACGGCAAGCGCGTTGTGTTCATCGTCAAAGACGGCAAGGTGATGCGGGTGACCGTCGAAGTCGGTCTAACGTGGCAAGGCTTTGTTGAAATCAAAAACCCGGGCGCGCTTTCAGACGCCGACATCGTCGTTGAAGGCATGTTGTTGCTGAACGAAGGGGACGCTGTCCGTACCGAGAAGTAGTCGTTTTGCGTCAAGCCTTTGAAAGGGCCATATGTTTTTAGCGAAAGCATCCATTCGGCGTCCGATCGCGATGACGACGCTATTGATTTGCCTGTCGATCTTCGGCCTGTTGGCGTTCCGCAATGTAGGCGTGGACCTGCTTCCGCAGGTAGAGATCCCTTTTATCACGATTCAAGTCGTGTATCCGGGAGCGTCTCCCGACGAGATCGAGACCACGGTGGCAAAAAAAATCGAAGACGCGGTTGTGCAGGTCGATGGCATCAAGCACATCAGTACGACCTGTGTGAACAATTTCTGCCAAGTGCTGGTGGAGTTCGAACTTTCACGCAACGTGGATGTCGCGGCGGTAGATGTCCGTGAAAAAGTCGACTTGATCCGCGAGGAACTGCCGGACGACGCGGAAGCGCCCGAAATCCTGAAGTTCGATATCAACGCAAAGCCGGTGGTGACTCTGGCGCTGACCGGCGATTTGCCACTGGACGACCTTTACGATTACGCAGACGACAAACTGGCTGACCGCTTCTCCGCGTTGGGCGGCGTCGCCAAAGTAGAACTGATCGGCGGTGAAGAGCGCGAAGTGATCGTCGAGGTGGACCGGGCCCGTCTGGCTGCGCGCGGTTTGATGGTGGGGCAAGTCGCGCAGGTGCTGAGCCGCGAGAACATCAAGATTCCGGCAGGCCAGATAGATGATGCCACACGCGAGGTCTCGCTGATGTTCGACGCTGAGGCACCTGAGATACCCGACCTCGGAAGCGTGGAGTTGGGGGTGGTGGATGGCGAGCGCGTTTACCTGCGCGATGTGGCGATGTTTAAGTTCGGCACCGAACGTCCGAAAAGCAAGGCCTTTTTCGACGGTAAGCCGGCGATCGTGGTGAAAGTCACGAAAAAAGGCGAAGCCAATGCCGTGACGGTGGTCAACGGCGTGAGGAAGGCGTTTAAGGAGTCGAAACGGGACCTGCCGGGCGGAATGGTGCTGAGTTGGGTACGTGACGATGGCGAGTATGTGAAAGCGACGGTGGAGGACGGGCTGATTTCGATCCGAGACGGCGTGATCCTGACCGGCCTCGTCCTGTTGCTTTTCCTGGCAGATGTCCGCATGGCCTTTGTGGCGTTTGTCAGCATACCCGTGACAATTATCATCGCCATGATCGCCTTCAGTTTATTCGGCTACACGCTCAACACGATCACCATGAGTGCGGTGGGAATATCCGTGGGGATTCTAGTGGCCAATTCGATCGTGGTTCTCGAAAACATCGCGTTTGCGTTCGGCCAAAGCAAGGGCAAGAAGTTCGAAATCGGCTCGCTGGTTGAGCGGGCCACGTCTCAGGTCGGCCTCGCCGTGGCAGCAAGCGCGCTGACCAACATCGTGGTATTTTTACCGATCGCCAGCATGAAAAGCATCACGGGACGCTTTCTTGCACCGTTCGCCGTGACGGTCACGGCGGCCACGTTTGCCTCGCTGCTCATCAGTTTCACGCTGACGCCTATTTTGGCGATGATGACCCATCCATATGGGGAGAAGATCAACAAAGCGCTCGCCTGGTTGCTCAAGCCTTGGCTCCTGTTCTACGCAGGCCTGGAGCGCGGGTATGTGAGATCGGTCGGCTGGGTGTTGAAAGCGCCTTGGCTGTTCGTTGCCGCATGTACGGTGCTGACGTTTTTCGCCTTCCGCTATTACGCGCCTAAAGTACAGATGGATTTCGTCACGCAAACCGATCAGGGCGAGTTGACCGTTAGACTTGAATTTCCGGCGGACTACAATCTGGACCGCTCGGTGGAACGGGCCCAGGAAATCACGCAGAAGCTGCTTGCGCTCAAAGATCCCAAGGGTGATCCTTTCATTCAGAGCTACACGTTGCTTGCGGGAAAGACGCAGGGCTCGATCGGACAGATGAGCGAGGGTTCCTATCTGGTGGAGGTGGGACTGGTGCTGAAATCAAAACTGCTTCGTCCCGAGTCTGACATTCTCGGCATCATGCAAGAGATGCGCACGGTCTGCAACACGGCTCCGGATGTGATCTGGGCCGTGATGATTCCCAGCGCGGCAGGAGGAGCCTCGCAGCAGATCGAAATCAAGGTCAGCGGGCCTGACTTGTCAGTGCTCAACCAGATTGGTGTGGCGGCGACTGCTGAGATCCGGCATGATCCTGCCAGCGCCGACATCACGCACTCCGTTCGTCCCGGCCGGCCCGAGGTCCGTATCCGTCCGAAGCGGGCAGTTCTACACGATATGGGCGTCAGTGCGCAAGAGTTGGGATTGTCGTTGCGCGCAAGCGTGGACGGTATTGAGGCCGCCACGTACAAGAAAGGTGACCGCTCGTATGACATTCGGGTGCGCTTTGCGCAAATGCCGGGCATTGCACAGGTGCCTGCGTTGAATTTGCCGGGGCCGGACGGTCGGCCGATTCTGCTGGGTGCTGTTGCGGAAATGAGCGAGCAGTTGCAGCCGACTCAGATCATCCGGGCAGAGAAGTCACGCACGATCATCATCTATTCGAACAACGCGAAGGGATACGGGCTCGGCACGGCTTTGAAAAACCAAGAGCGGATCGTCCGTAAGCTTCTGCCGCCCGGCTATAAAATCCAAGTGAGCGGCATGGCCGAGAAGATGGGTGAGGCGATCAGCGAATTCGGCCTGGCGACTCTGATTGCCCTGCTTCTGACCTACCTGCTCTTGGCTGCGGTCATGGAGTCGTGGACACAGCCCTTCATCATCCTGATGACGATTCCGTTCAGCTATTTGGGGCTCTACATGGCGATCTATTATACCGGAACGACCCTTTCAATTTTCGGTTTGCTGGCAGGCATCATGCTGGTGGGTGTGGTTGTTAATGCGGCGATTCTGCTGATCGATGAGGTGAACACGCTCAGGCACGATCAGGGTTTCCATAAACGTGAGGCGCTGACGTTGGCCGCAGAGCGGAAATTCCGTCCTATTCTCATGTCATGCGTGGCGGCGCTTTTCGGCATGCTGCCGATGGCGACGGGCTCGGGACTCGGGGCAGAGTTGCGGTCCAGCATCGGCATCGGGTCGGTCGGAGGCATTCTTGTCTCGTCCTTGCTGTCGCTCTACTTCATCCCCGCATTCTACGTGGTAGTAGGGCAATCCGATAAAGCCCAGTCCCGCAAGATCAAGAAAGATCTCGCGAAGATGTCGGATATCGAAGTGCCGACAGAGGCCGATCTTTAACCCGGAGCCGCTTGTTTCCAGGATGTGGTGTGGCGCGGGCAGGATCTCTGTTAGAGGCTGTCTCCGAGCGCTTTGTCGGCCGGTCGCAACACGGTGACGGAGGTCAGCGTGAAGTTTCGCCAGAAGGCTCCGGTGCGGTAGGTGGCGAGGCCGAGCGGCTTGGTCATGTCGATGTCGCTGCCC
>CAYZQL010000184.1:0-7969 GCA_964480555.1 uncultured Lentisphaeraceae bacterium
ATCCTGCTGGTCAACTACAGCAAGACCTCGATCGGAACCTCCATGGAGGTCTTTTTCGCGGCGCATGACCTCGGAAAATTCGTGGTCGCATTTTCGCCCTTCGGCTTTCAGGACTGTTCGCCGTGGATGGTCAGGTACTGCACCAAAATACTGCCTTCGCTGGAAGATGCGCTCGCCTATATCCGGGACAACTTCATCACCCGGCACATCGATTGAAGCCGAATGTGTGTTCAGCCACGCGTGGACGCTGCGCTTCCCGTGTCCGCTGTTCCTTGAGGGGGTATTCCCGCATGCAGCTCTCCGTCACGACGCCTTCGGGTGCGGTTTTCTCGACCGACTGGTCTGCCTGGCAGCCGGCAGACACGGCTGTTCTGACCTTTATACGCCGCCAGGGCCAGCTTCTTCTGATCGTGAAGAAACGCGGGCTCGGACACGGCAAGGTCAACGCTCCGGGCGGACGCCTCGAGCCCGGCGAGACGCCCGAACAGGCCGCCGTGCGCGAAACCCAAGAGGAGGTGGGGCTGACCCCTTTCGGGCTGCGCTCTGCCGGGCGGCTCGATTTCGCATTCACGGACGGCTACTCGTTGCGCTGCCACGTGTTCACGGCAGACGGCTGCGAAGGCACGCCCACTGAAACAGACGAGGCCAGCCCTTTCTGGTGCGGCGAAACCGAGATCCCTTACGGACGCATGTGGTCTGACGACCGCCTCTGGGTTCCCCTCATGCTGGAAGGCCGTCCCTTCAGCGCGCAGTTCGTCTTCGACGGCGACCTCATGCTCTGGCATCTGCTGCGCCTAGGCACGGCCCGTTGACCTGACCCTTGCAAGAAAAACGCCTCAGCGACGCTTTTGCGGCGGGCGGGGAGACGCCGCGCGCCGTCGCTGAAAAACAAACAGCAGGCCCAAGGCCAAAGCCCCTGTACCCGCCAGAACCAACCGGGTCAGACGCCGCGGCGGAATGGAGACCTTCACCGGCTTGAGCTGAGGCAGCCTTTCAGGGGAAACTTTGACCAGTTCATCCTCCGTCACCCGGCCTTCCGCCCAAGCCGCGACCAGCTCAGGCGGAAGATTGTGGATCCGCTTCGCCCGCTGCTCAGCCTCCGAGACTCGCAACACCCGCTCGGCAACAGCCTCCGGCTTCATCTGCCCGGCCTGATCGTCCTGAAGCGCCTTGTCGCGGACAACAAACTCGGGAATCATCCCCTGGTCCACAATGGCCAGAACGTGAAGGGCCGCCGTTGAAAACCCCGCGATCAGCACGAACACGAGACGCGCGCTCGCACTCATAGTTGAATCTCCTGCCAACTGATGACGCGCGGGGTTGCCGGCGACATCGGAAGGTAAATGAAGAAATTGATGCCGTCGGGACTCGTCGCCCCCAGCCGGATGTCCCAGTTGAATCCGACGGAGGAATTGTAGATGATCCCTTCGTCCCGGCAGATCAGGGCGCCGTTGAATTGGCACTGGCCGATTTTGCCCATCACCGCATGGTTGTTGTAGAGCACCGCATCGATCCGCGTGATGGCCGCGCTCTGCGCAATCTGGCCGATCACGCGGTCTCCGGCAACGCTCTCATAGTAGCGACGGTCCGCTTGGGAAGTAGGCTTCCACGTCTTCGTCTTGTTGTCATAGACGTATTCCACCTTCTTGCCCTGGTCTTTCGCGGTATAGTCGCCGTTGAAAATCGAGCCGTAGCCGATGGCAGCGTCCGTCGGGTCACAGGCGTAAGCTTTAACAAAAGGCGGCGTGATATAGTCTTCCACGTTCGAGAGCCAGTCCGAAGAGGTATAGTTGCCCAACACGATATTCCCTTTGGCCGCCAGTCCAAGCATATCCCTGCTCTCGTTCTGAGTCACCGTCTGCCCAGGTTTCGCATCTGGCTTGGCCCAACTGGGGGCCTTGTCGTACGTCAGGTTGCCAACGATGAAGATGTTGCGTCCGGAATAGATCGCGCCCTGCCCTTTTACCGTCCCTTTGATAATCACGTCACTGTCGACCACCACCGGGCCGTCGATCTCGATCGGCTTGGAGGTCCCGTCCAGAACAAGACACCCTTTATCAACGCCGTTGGCCACTCCCGAAGGTCCTGTGCCACTGAAACAGCCGTCCACCAGAACCTTGCCGTTCTGCTTGATGGTTGCCCCCGTCGTGTTGGCGATCGCGCGGTAATAGTCCAGCTCGCCCAGAAAAGGCATTTCCATCGGCTCCTGATAGGCGTGGATTTCAGAAACGCCCCCAAACCCCATCTCCCAACTCGTCCCGCCACTGGAAGTGGGGTTGGTCGGGCGGGCCCGCAGATTGCTGTCGCCCCAATACTGCGAAAGCGTTCGGCAGCGGGCCGTTCCAATCACGGCGCCTGCCGCCTCCAGCTCTTCATTGGCTGCCGCAAACACAAAACCGTTCACCCACGACTGCCCATCCAGGTACAAATTCCCGTTGGCGCGGATATCGCCGTTCGCCGTGACGCCTCCACCCATGAACCAGCCGTAATTGTTCACAAAATAGGCGTAGTCGAAAACGGACGAGCGCCGCAACGCGTACTCCACCGTCTCCTCGATGGTCCTCGACACGGCAATCCCGGCAGCCGACGCGTCCGATGCAGTGGCGCGCAATGTCAAACGGACATATTGCTGGGCGGCACTCAGTGCCGAACGCGTGACGTCCGTCAACGTAACAGAGACTGTGCAGCCGTTCATCGTCCGGTCTTGCATCAACGCGCTCACATATCCGCCGGGCCCGATACTCTGGGCGGAATGGGTGTCGAACCAGGCGAGAACATTCCAGGTCGACGGATTGGCTCGATAATAGGCCTTGAAATCTCTGAAGATTTCGGCCTTCTCGACATCCAGTGCGGTCTGCGCACAAAGACGGCTTTGGGTCGTACCCAAGTAGACACCCGCCACGCGGGTTCCGTTCATGACATACTGGATCGCGCTGCCCGCAATGATCCCTACGACCAGAAGGCTGCAAAGGACGACGGGCAGAACAAATCCGGCTGATTTGTATGTTCTTCTCACACCCCTCCTATTCATTCATGATCTGCGCTTGTGCCTGATGGCGCTGCTCATACTTCCGCTGGGCGATCGGAATGGCCAAGTCCAGGTTGACGACGATGGTCCCATTGTTGGCCACGGCCTGAAACAGCGACTCGGACTGGATAACCGGCGCACCGCGGGCCAACCACTCGACCACCTCCCGGTCCGCCTTCAGTTTCTTGTTCTTGCCGAGCGCCAAGCGGTTGCCCGCCCCCTTCTTTGGTTTGAATTTCAGGCTGTCGCCCCACCCCTTGTTAGGGTTCCCCACCTCGAGTTCACTTTGGCACACATTCATCAGGCCGCCGTCCTCGGGCGTGATGTTGTAGAGCACCTTCTCCCGCAAGGCACGCGCATGAAGCGACAGCTCGAGGTCAGCCACGGTTGCCTCGAAAAGCCGCTGCGAGGTGATCAGCGCCGCCATGATGTGAGTCATGATGACGGCTGTCAGAGCGGACGCGACCATAAGCTCCGGCAGCGTGAACCCCTCACGCCCGCGGAACGGTGGTGGTGTTGCATTTCTCATCATATCCAACCTGTCAGGGTGTGTTTCGGAAAAGGTTCCTGTCCGCGCGGTGTCGCTCAACCACATACGGCTGAGACAGCCGCGCCACTCCGCCGTCCGGCAAGGGCCACTGTACGTCGGCGATGATCTGCCAGTGCGTGGCAGGCGTCCCCACAGGAACAATCGCCTGATAGTAATACGCCTTTTGTCCACTGATCCAGACCGAGGTCCGGTTCGTTGGGACAGCCCACCAAGCGGCCTGCGCCTGCGTGACATTGGCTTCAAACCAGCTTGTTTTCCGGTTGAAGACATCCCACGCCACATCGTACGCAAGCGCGTCCGCCGCCAACCGCCACTTGATGTCGGATGCAATTCTCCGGCAGACCGACAGGGTCTCAAGCAGGACCAGAAACAGCAACAAGGCCAACGTCGAGGCGAACATCACCTCAACCAAGGTGAACCCGGATCTTGAACGACGGTCCGGACCTTGCCCTCCAAAGCTGACTGAACTATCGTACCGGTTCATGGTTGCCCTTCTCCGAATGAGCCCCTCTGCACTCATCAACAATGTCATAAACGCCGGGAACCTCCCGAAGGTTCAAAACTTTTGTGACGCAGGGTGCCTTGAGAACGGCCTGCCCACAGAATGAACGCACTGCGCCCCCCCCACGACCTCCGCCGGAGAGCCAAAGACGCGACGTGGCTGAAGCCGTCTTGCCCGCTACGCGTCGATGAACAACTCCGACGAGGCGAAGAACGGGTCGCTGGTGCACCGCAAGCCCACCCGGCGCAACCCCGCCTCATCGCCCGGAGTGACCATGTGCGTCATGTGCATCTCACAGTCGCGCAGCTCAATCAGCCGCTCCATCGCAATCTGAGCCGCAGGATTGGTCGCACAGCTGATGGCCAGACCGATCAGCGCCTCGTCAAGGTTGAGGCTCGTGAACTTGCCTTTGAGGATGTCGTGCTTCATGCGGACGATCGATTGGACCACCTGCGGCGCGATCAGGTGGATCTGATCCGGAATGCCCGCAAGCTCCTTGATCGCATTCAGCACCATGCTCGCCGCCGCATGCATCTGTTCAGAGTTTTTGCCGACCACAATGCGACCGTCTCTGAGCTGCACAGCCGCGCCGCAAAAGATTCCGTTGCGCCCCTTGCCCTGAGCCATGGCTTCGTGCCCCGCCTGGCGGGCCGGCTTCACGACAATGCGGTCCTCAGGCGTCAGCTTGAGCTTGTGCATCAGCACCTCGATGCGGTCGACCGTCACCTGTTCGGTCTGCCCGGCCGCATATTCGCACAGATGCCGGAAATACCTCCGGATCACCTCTTGCCGCGATGCCTCGCAAACAACCGCGTCATCGACGATGCCAAAACCCACGCGGTTAACCCCCATATCCGTCGGCGACTTGTAGGGGCACGCCTCCTTGGTCATCTTCTCCCAGATGGCGCGCAGCAGCGGAAATGCATCCACATCGCGGTTATAGTTGATCGCGACCTTGTTGTATGCCTGCAAATGATACGGGTCCACCATGTTGCAGTCGTTCAGATCCACGGTGGCCGCCTCATAGGCCACGTTCACCGGATGCTCCAGCGGCATATTCCAAACGGGGAAGGTCTCGAACTTCGCGTACCCCGCCACTCGCCCCAGCCGCCGCTCGTGATAGAGCTGCGTCAGGCAGGTCGCCAGCTTGCCGCTGCCCGGTCCCGGACCGGTCACCACTACGATCGGGCGCTCCGTCTCGACGAACTCGTTCGCCCCGTAGCCCTCTTCGCTCACGATCGTTTCCACATCCGTGGGATACCCTTGGGTCACGTAGTGGTAGTAAACCTTGACGCCCCGGTGTTCGAGCCTTGCCCGGAACTGCTTGGCCGCGTGCTGGCCGCTAAAGCGCGTGATCACCACAGCCCTCACCAAGAGCCCCCAGCTCCTCAGCCCGTCGATCAGTTTGAGCGCGTCGGAATCATACGAGATACCGAAGTCGGCCCGCATTTTCTTGCGTTCGATGTCCCCCGCATAGATGCACAGCAAAATTTCCGCTTGGTCCTTCAGCTTCTGAAGCAGCCGCAACTTCACATTCGGATCATACCCGGGAAGCACGCGCTCGGCGTGCATGTCATGCATCAGTTTACCGCCGAACTCCAGATAAAGCTTATTGCCGTTCTGCTCCGCACGATGCCGGATCTCCTCCGTCTGCTCGGCCAAATACGTCTCATTGTCAAAGCCTGTTTTCATCGTTAGCCTTCTTCAACCCCGTTGTTTCCACCCGTCGGCAAGACACAAAAAAACGGCCCAGCAACAAACGCCGACCGTGATAAAGTATACCCCTCTGCCGCCCGTTGCCGCAAACATCTTTTTCCGTCTCCTCCAAAAAAAAAAGACGGGCCGCGTAACGACCCGTCAAACAATCCAGATATGAACGACACCCTCAGGGTGCAGCCGGCGCCACAGCCTCTTTCTTCGCCTTGCCTATACCGTCTTTGCGTTTACCCGGATGGCGCCTCTTCATCGCCTCGCGCATGGCCTTGCGCTCCTCGTCGCTGAGTTTGCCGTCGCCGTCCTTGTCGAACGCCTTCTCACGGGCCTTGAAAGCTTCCGCCATGGCGGCTTTCTCGGCATCGTCCAACTTGCCGTCGCCGTCCTTGTCGAACGCCTTCTCGCGGGCCTTGCGCATCTGTTCGAACCTGGCCGCACGCTCCTGCTCGTTAAGCTTTCCGTCGCCGTCTTTGTCGAACTCTTTCAACGCGTCGGCTCCGACGTTCATGCGCTTCGGGAAATCCGCCTGAGCAGCCGGCTTCGGCTTATCTTCGGCCTGTACGGAAACCGTCACCATCATCGCCACAACCGCGGCGAAACAGAGTTTACTCATTGAATGACTCCTTGTGTACGTTTGGTCCACTGAACGACATGTGGCGATAAACGGACCAGCCGGCGGTTTATTGCCTCTCCCCGCCACAAAACCCGTACACGGCCTGGCAGGCGTCCCGGAAATCCGCAGGCACGAGGCCACACAGGCTGAGCGCCGCCCCGCCGGGCAGGCGCAACGCCAGACCGGTTGACGTGAGCATCAGCCGCGGATGCCCCCCCGCCAGCCGCAGCCCGGGCTCGCCGTAAAGAGGGTCGCCCGCGATCGGATGCCCGACGCTGTAAAGATGCACGCGGAGCTGGTGGCGCCGTCCTGTGAGCGGATGCAGCCGCACCAGCGAGTACGCCGCACGCCGCTCCACCACCTCGTACCGCGTTTCCGAAGGCTTGCCTTTGGCCGCGTCCACGCCCATGCGCCCGGACCCGAACGCGCGGATCGGGCTCCGGATGATCCCGCTGTCATCCGCCACCGCGCCGTGAACCACGGCCAGATAGGTCTTGTGAACCTCGCGCCGCTCAAACGCCGCGTTGAGCGCGCGGTGCGCCGCCGCCGACAGCGCGAAAAGAATCACCCCGCTCACCTCCTTGTCGAGCCGGTGAACCGGGAAAACGCGCCGCCCCAGCTGACACGCCAACAGGGATCTCAGACAGGTTTCGTCATCCGCACGTTCAGCAACGGCGGCCACGCCACACGGCTTCATGACAGCCACACAGTCGTCGTCCTGATAGAGGATCGGGATCATGGCCCATTCTAGGCTTTAAACGCCGCCAACGCACCGAAATCCAACGTCGCGAAATAATCCGCCGGAGTCTCCGCGCGACGGATCGGCACCACGCGTCCGTCCTCCCGCACAAGCAGTTCGGCGGAACGCAGTTTGCCGTTGTACTGGAAGCCCATGGCATGGCCGTGCGCGCCCGCGTCGTGAATGACCACCAGATCGTCCACTTCGATCCGCGGCAACAGGCGGTCGATCGCGAACTTGTCGTTGTTCTCGCAGAGCGAGCCCGTCACGTCATAAAGCGTGTCACAGGGCGCGCCCGCTTTGGCGGGCACGGAGATGTGGTGGTACGCGCCGTACAGGGCGGGCCGCATCAGGTTGGCCATGCAGGCGTCGAGCCCCACGTAGGTTTTATAGGTCCTCTTGATGTGTCGCACGCGCGAGACCAGAAAGCCGTACGGCCCTGTGACCATGCGCCCGCACTCCATGTAGAGCTTGAGTGCCGGATGGCCCTTGGCCAGCAGACGGGTCTCATACGCCTGGCGCACACCCTCACCCACCCGCACCAAATCCACCGCCTGCTGCTCGGGCCGGTACGGAATGCCGATGCCCCCCCCGATGTTCACGAACTCGAAGGTGATCCCCACCTCGCGCGACAGTTCAGCGACCAGGTCGAACAGGATCTCGGCGGTATCGATGAAATACTGCGGGTTCAGCTCATTCGACGCCACCATCGTGTGCAGGCCGAAGCGCTTCACGCCCTTCTGCTTCAGCAGCCGGTATCCCTCGAAAAGCTGCGCGCGCGTGAACCCGTACTTGGCCTGCTCGGGATTGCCGATAATCGCGTT
>CAYZQL010000185.1:0-7943 GCA_964480555.1 uncultured Lentisphaeraceae bacterium
CATGCCGCGGTCCGCGTCACTCACCAGCGTCTGCAGGATCTCGTTCGGCGTCGCCGCGGCAGGCGTTTGCAGTTGTGACCCCAGGCGCGTCAGCCCGGGCGGCATCGGCCGGGCCAACGTGCTCGTGGCGCGCGAAAAGCCGGGCGCTCCCGAAACGTTCGCCTTGATCTCCTCTTTGGCCTGGGTCTGCTTCTGCGACTCCGCCACCAGTTCCTCCAGCCGCTTCTTGATGTCCTCCGCCTTCGCGAAACGGATGACCCGCACGTTCACCTCTTCCATCGTCACCAGCGGCTGATCGATGAACTTCACGATCTCCAGCATGCGGTTCACGTTCTCCTGCGTGTCGGTGACAAGGATGCTGTTCGTGCGCTCGAACGTCTGAAACAGACCGTCCGGCTTCTTGAAGCCCTCCAGCGCCTTCTGCGCCTCAGCCACCGTGATCGCCTTGAGCTGGATCATCTGGCTGACCACCTTGGTTTTCTCCGGGTGCCCGTGCTCCGGACTCTCCATCAGGATCTTGATGCCGTCCGTGCGCACCGTCTTGCGGGCGAGCACCTTGACGAATTTTTCCCCGAACGGCTCCAACACGATGCCGTTCATGCTGAGCACCACCTCGATCGCCTCCACAAACTCCTCTTTGGTGAGCGTCACGTCCGGCTGGCTCTTGAGCGTGATGTTGACCTTGGGCGTGTCGGGCGCAAACAGCAGCGTCTTGCCCGTCTCCTGCGCGTACGCCTGCAGGATGATGTCGGAAGGCGCGTTGTCGAACTTCAGAGCCGGCGTCGTGGTCTTCGACTTCGCCGCCCCCTCCGTTTGCCCGGCAGGCGACTCCATGTCCGACGACGCCGGCTGCGCGGTCGCGGAAGGAACCGCCGCCGGTGCAGCCTTCGCCGCCGGGGAGGTGCGCGCGGAGCCCGACAGCTGCCCCCTCCGCGCGAAAGGCGATCCGCGCGGAGCGGGGGTCGCCGGCGTCCCTTCCGGCGGCTGGACAACAGCGGCGGCCGGCGGCTGCGGCGCCTGGTCCTGCGCCAAAGCCACGCTGAGCGCCAATACGCATGACGCTCCCAAACGGATCACATGGTTTCGCATGTTCTTCATACTCGTCCCTTCAAAAAAACGTTCGCACACTCTTACCGCGCCTGATCCCCAGAAGCCTTCATCGACCCCGGCACAGGGTTCGTCATCCCGGCAACCGTCTCTCCGGGCACGGGGATCGCCGCAGGCGCGGGAACCTCCAAAGCCGCCGCCGCCACACCGTTCGTCGCCACACCGCCCTCCGCCTTCCGGCCTCCGGCCTCCGCCACATCGCCCCGCATATAGGCGCAGGAGAGCGTGAAGGTGCCCTTCAGGTAGCCGGGCCGGTTGGACGTCCTGATATACAACTGCCGGACATCCAACATCGCGCCCTCCCGGTGCAGGTCATACAGGAACTTCACCAGCGACTCGAGCGTGCCCTCCCAATCCTTGCAGTCGATCGGCAGTTCGAAGACATCCCCGACCTCCGTCTCTTTGTTGGTCTGCCGCCGCGCGATCGTGAATCCGTTGCGCGTGGCCAAGGAATCCATCACATTGAGCCAGTGCGTGTCCACATCTTTTTCGCGAGGGAAAACCGGCATCAGGTCGCGCATCTGAGCGTATTTGGCAGACCACTCCTCTTTCGCCGCAATCAGCGCGTTCTCTTCGCCCAGTTTCTTCTGCGCCGTCGCATGGATGCGCTGGGCCGCCTTCCAGTTGGCCGCCTGCTTCTTGTAGCTCAGCGCCGCCGCCGCGTACAACACGACCACCACCGTGACCAGCAACATGTTCTTCTCTCTGAAGGATACCGCGCTCATTTCGGCGTCACTCCCTTGAACTTGGCGTCGATTTCGAACTTGTGCTTGCCCTTGCTGGCCGACGGTCCCGTGAGCCCCACCGAATCGAACAGAGAAACCTCGGTGACCGCGTTCTTGAAATCGTAAACCAGCGTCGGCTGGTCCGCCTCGCCCGAAATCCGCACCCCGTCGTCGCGGCGGTAGGTGAAACCGATCAGCGTGATGCCCGGCGGCAGGCTGGACGAGGTCGTCCGCAACATCTCCAGCGCCGAGTGAGTCCGGTCCGTGTAGGCCAGAATCAGGTTGACCCGCTCGCGCGTGTCGGACACCGCCTTGAACGCGGTGCGGTGCGCCCGCGACGCTTTGTTGACGCTCGCGGTCATCTGCTTGTACACCACCGGCCCCGCGAACAGCACGCCCATGAACACCGCCCACACCGCCATCGCCACACTCACGCCGGTCATCACCCGCTTGCGGATGCGCGCCTCTTTCACCGCGTCGCGCCAAGCCTGCGGGGTCAGGTCGAGCATCTCGCCCTCGCCCGTCCGGATCGCGACCCCTTCGATGCCTCCGTCCTCGGAAGGCGGAACCATGTGCCGCACCGGCGCGCCCACCAGCGCCTCGAGCCTCGCCAGCATCTCCGGCGCCGGCGCGGTCTTCGAGACCACCAGCACCTCGACGACCGGGCTGTGCCCCGCATCCAGTTCCACGTTGAGCATCGACAGCGTGATCTCGCGCACCAGCGTGTCCGTGTCCGGCAACACCCCCAGCCCGCGCGCCAAAACCGGCACGCCGTTATCCAAAACCATCAGGTCCCACCCGCCGTCCGGATCCATCAGCATCAGCCGACGTCCGGGCCGCGTGAGTTGGCAAGGCCCGCACAGCGACCGGAACCACCCCAGCGCCGAGGTGTCGGTACGAACCACCTGGAGCTTCGACACCTGCAGTGCCGCGCCAAGCTCCTCGAACACCGCCGCAGGCAGCGCCGCCGCGAAGACCCAAAGCCCGGTCACGGTGTCGCTCAGGATCTCGTATCCGACCGACAGCTCCTCGCCCGGGAAAGGCGAAAGCTTATCCATCTGCAAGGCGACGGCATCCGCCAGATCGTCGCGCACTTCCACCGGAAATTTGATCACGCGCACCAGCAGCCGCGAAAGCGGCAGCGCGATCACCACCTGCCGCGCTCCCAGCGCGTTCCGCGCCGCACACAGCGCGCGCGCGAGCGGCTTGTCGCTCTCGACGACCGTGCCCTGCACGTTGCCGTCCGCGCCAGCCTCGGGCACAGGAAGGTCCTCCGCGCCGTCCGCGCCGATCGGCCACACGCCACCTCCCGCGCGTGCCCAATCGTCGCGCCCGCGAGGCGCGAACCGCACCCCGCGCAACACGCCGCCCTCAACCAATAACGCTGTCACATCACTTTTCGCCATAAAAAATCAGTTCACGAGTGCACGAACGCACTTCTTCACGGATCTTCCCGCCACCGCAAATACCGCACCTTGTCGTCCTCGACAATCGCCGTCGTCTCGATACGGTGGGAGACGCCGCCAGCCTCTCCCGTGACCGTGATCTTGAAATACTTCTCCGGCGCATAGGTGAGAAAAGCCTCGGCCGCTGTCGGCACGCCGCCCTCGATCCGCGTGTTCAAGTCGTTCCAGTCCTTAAACAGCAGGCTTTCCTCCGAAGAGGTTGCGGAGGTCATCATGTTCCTTCCCGTTTCTCGCTCCTCAATGATCGCGCCGGCCAAAATCTCATCCCCGGCGTCCCCAATCCCGGGAACCGTCATCAACACCTCCCTCGTCGCCGAATTGACATTGATCTTAACAGTTTCCCCGTAGATGTCAAAAAAAGCCTCGAGCCCGCCGTGCAGGATGGTGTGCTGCGCTTTCTTGTCCTTCTCTTCCGGGTCCAACACCCCGCCTTTGAAAATCGCGGGGTATTCGCAAATGCCCTTGATCATCTTCAATTCGTCCACGGAAGCAATCACGCCGTTACGCGCCTTATAGGGCTTTTCAAGGCTGTCGTAGTACTCGTCCTCCGCGCCGCTCCGTCCGGTCACCGTGCGGTCGTCGTCACGCCAGTCGTACCAGCTGTCGACCACCTCTTCCCGGTACGCCATCGGCAAGTCGATGACGTTCAGGATGTTTTCCCATATCTGGTCCGAAACATCATTTTTTTCGAGCAGGTTCACCGGCCATTTGTTGGCCTCCGCCGACGTGATCGCCACGGTCACGACACCCTTCTCCGGCTGATCTTCCTCGATCGCGTACGCTTGGATGTTGGCTGAGCCGCGCTGCAGATCCAGTTTGTACTGCAACCATTTGTCGGCGCTCTCCGCATTCAAAGAAGACGAGGGTGATGCCGATGACGCTTCGGAAGAGGCGTTCTTGTAGTCCAGCAGCAGCATCTCGGCGATGGCGATTCCCGACTGGGTCAGGTAATCCACCTGACGCCTTTGCCGGACGTAGACGTTGATCTTGCCCTCCAGCATCGCGTCCAGCGCGAACGACATCACGAGCATGCTCAGCAGCCCGATCGTCCACAACGCGATGATCAGCGCCGACCCGCCGTTCTGACTTGAACGGTGAGCGTTGCGCGTTGAGCGTTGAACGTTCACGGCGTCGGCCCTCCTGTTCCACCGGCAGGCGGAATCTGCCTCCGCAGCAACCCTCCACCCGTGCCCGGTCGCTGCCCTGCACCGCCTGCGCCGGCCCCGTCTGCACCCTTCTGCGTGCCCTTGCCAGCCCGACCGCCGCCGTCGCTCTTCACCGGATTCTGGGAGACGTCCCAAACCGGAATCTCAATGTCCCTCGTCACCGCGACCGGGGCATCCTCCTCATTGAAGGGGCGCAGGTACAGCGTCACCGAAACCTTGTACGGCAGGGAGTTGGAGGACGACCACTCATCCTCCCACTTGACCGAGGTGGCCTTCTCCTCGGGGGGCTCCTTCAAAACCCTGCAATCCATGGCCACCACCTTGGGCGAAACAAGAAAGGCCTTCACGTCTTCCTCGACATCAAAATCGTCCGGCTGGAAATCGCTGGACCAGGCCTTGGCCATCAGCCCGCCCCCGCCGCCGTCCCGGTCCTCCGGCTCAACATACAGGCTCACCCGGTGCGGCATCTCGGCAATCTCGGTCTTCCCGTCAATCGCCTTGAGGTTCCCGACAAAAGCCCGCCCCACTTTCATCCATGTGATCGAATCATGGGCCTCCACCCCTTCGCCGCCATCCACAAACTGGAAGCCCTTTTCCTCATCTTTCGCCACGGTGGAGGAATAATAGGCGGACCTCAGCCCCGACTCGACCTGATTCATCACATAGTCCGCCTGTGCCATGGAGTCGGACATCTCCATCCCCGCGTTCCAGCTCTGCACGACCGCATCGAAACAAAAGAAAGACAGGATCATCATGACCGCCATGATCATGACCGCCATCATCAGTTCCAACAGCGTGAACCCCGCCGCCCGCCTGAACCTGTGCTTTCTTTCTGTCATTTCATGTCCGGCCCGGTCTACCTCTTTTTACGGATCAGCCGCACCAACTCTTCCGAGTACCCTTCACGGCCGCTGCCCCACGAAACCCGCGTCCGGAGCACAAAAAGCCCGTCGTCGTCCTCACCGGTCGCCAGTTCCTTCTCATCCACCGCCCGCTCAAAGGTATAATCCCCATACACCTCGAGCGCCTCGCGTGAAACCTCCATTTCCAAGTCATTGATCATCTCTTCCGCCGTCACAGGATCAATATTCAGCCGCTCGTCCTCCTCTGGCTCCGAGATCTCGTCACTCGGCGGAACAGGGTAACACCGCTCCCCCAGGCTGAAGACAAACTGCGCGTCCTGATACTCTTTGGAAAGGGACATCATCTGCGCACAGTTCCCCAAGCCGACCATCAGGCTGAAAAGCCCGAACGCCAGAATCAGGGTCGCTATCAGAATCTCGATCAGCGTAAAGCCGTCGCGCCGCATCACTCGTCCTCGTCCAGTATCTTGGCCACACCAAACCGGTCCACCGCAACCGTCAGGGCATCCACCCCGTCGTCCCCTGCCGCCTGAATCCTAACGGTGTACGGCAGGCATCGCCCGTTACTCTCATAGGGAATACGGATGGTCTTGATGCCCTCGGAGGGATTATCCTCTTGCTCCTTTTCTTCTTCTTCTTTCAAGACCACCTCAGCCTCGTCCTCTTCCAACGCGTCTTGATCCAGCTCGACGGTGAACGTCACCTGCTCGAACCTCTTTTCGGCGTTCAGATCCGCCATCACATATGACGCGCCCCCACCCCCGTCCGCCGGATCGGCCGGATCAGGCGATAACGGTCGGACTGGCACCTTGCCCTTTGGTTGTGCGCGTCCGCCACCCCCGTCCGACGGATCAGACCGGTCAGGCGGCGCGGGCCTGTCGGACGCCTCGGGCATGACGGCGACGGCCGGCGCTTCATTTCCGCCTTGCCCGCGCTCCACGCGCAGCCCGCCATCCGACGAGATCACCAGCGCCATCGGCGTCTGATACAAAACCGCCATCGTCCGCGCATAACGGGACATCTGCATCATCCCGCGCGAGGCCGTCTTGACCCGCGCGATGTCAGAGCCGGTCGTGAACGTCGGCCCGATCATCAGCGCCATCACGCCGATGATCACGATCACCACCAGCAACTCCACCAACGTGAAGCCGCCGCGGCCCCGCCCCGCTCTGTCCCTGAAGAAGTTCATTAGTGCATTAGTTCATTAGTCAGAGCCTGTGAAATGCCGCCGCCTCAGCTCTCTTGCACGAATGCACTCACGCACTCACGCACTCACGCACTTCTCAGTTCGTGATGTCGTCTTCCGTGCCGACCTCGCCGTCCGGCCCCGCGGAAACGATCTTGAACTTCTTGCCGGTCTTGGTGAAGGTGAAGGGCGAACCCCACGAGTCGTTGATCGCCCCTTCCTTCAGCAGCCCCGGCGCGTCGTCTGTGCCGGCCGTCAGCTCCTCGAGCTGGTCCGGCAGCTTGCCGTTGTGGCGCATCGCGAAGATCTGCACCGCCTGCTCGATCGCCGTGATGCTCGTTCGCGTGGCCTGCCGCCGCGCCTCCTCGTCATGCCCGATCACGTTCGGGATCACCACCGCCGCCAGAATGCCGAGAATACACACCACCAGCAACAACTCCACCAGCGTGAAACCGCTGCGCCGGCTCTTTTGCACCTGCCCGTCTCTCTCTTCTCTCTTCATTGCCTTACTCCTCCGTAAACCGAACGTTGCTGTCCAACGTTACGCGCGGGAGGGCGCGGTGCCACCCGCGCCAACAGCGGACGGCGTTGCAGCCGTCCCTCCCAAGTCTCTCGTCGGTAACTTGAACGTTGAGCGTTTGAACTCTCAACTCTCAACGTTCAACTCTCAATTTAAGAAGTTACCCTCTTCGTTCATTCCCGCTCCGCGGGCGGGGGTGTCGTTCCCGACCTGTAATCCACAACGTGTAACCTGTAACATGTAACCTTCCCCCTCTCCGCCTACTTCGCGCCGAGCGACGAGGTCACCTTGAACACCGCCATCAGGATGCTGATCGCCACAAAACCCACCACGGCGCCGATCGCCACGATCAGGATCGGCTCCAGCGCGTTGGTGAAAATCTTGATGTTGCGGTCCATCTCGCTCTCGTAGCGCTTGCCGATGTGCCCCAGCGAACTCGGCATGTCGCCCGACTGCTCGCCCACCGCCAGCATGTCCGTCATCATCTTCGGAAACACCTTGCTGCCCGCCAGCGGACCGGAAATCGTCGTGCCGTCCGTCACCCGCTGCCGCGCGTTGCGCAGCGCCTCGGCGATCAGCGCGTTGCCGCACGTCTCCTCGGCGATCTTCAGCGCCTGCAGCACGTTCACGCCGTTGGACAGCAGGGTCTTCATCGTGTAGGCCAGGCTCGAATACGCGCCGCACGCGATGATCCCTTTGATCAGCGGCGCCTTGAGCTTCAGTCCGTCCCACCAGATCAGGCCCGGGCCCGCCTTGATGTGCCGCTTGAACATCACCAGCCCCATCGCCAGCGCGATGGCCACGAACACCCCGTACTTGATCACAAAATTGCTGGTCCCCACGAGGATCAGCGTCGGCGTCGGCAGCGCGGTCCCCATGCTGTCGAATACCTTGGCGAACTGCGGGATCA
>CAYZQL010000186.1:0-2548 GCA_964480555.1 uncultured Lentisphaeraceae bacterium
TCATCGGCTTCACCTATCTCCAGATCCGCATCCTGCGCAAGGTCGAGTTCCGCCGTGCCGCCACGAACTAGAGCGGATTAAGTTAAAGTATGGCCGTTTGACGATGTCGGGTAGGGCGGGTTCCCCGAACCCGCCGCGGACGCCTCGGGGAGGCGTCCCTACCAGAAACGGCTACACTTTAAACAAAACCGCTCTAAAGCCGACCCTATTCCTGCACGAGCACCGGCGCTTGGAGAAGCCCGAAGGGGATCATGTAGTAGTCGTCGCGCCAAACCTTGGCGTTCCCGCCGCGCCGCGCGTCGTACCAGTCGCGCTCGCCGGGCTCGCGGTTGGGCCAGTCGTGGTTGGCTCGGAAGGTCGCAGGGCCCACGGCCGTGTGCTCGCCGCCCTTGTGGTGGTGCGGCCCCATCAGGTTGCGCAGGCCGTTGGTGAGCGAGACGCGCACCGTGTTCTTGCCCGGCTTGAGCGCGGCGGTCACGTCGGCCTCCCACGGGCTCGCGAAGAGCGGGGGGCACGGCACGCCGTTCACGGCGACATTGAGAACCACCGCCTCGAACTGCGGGAAGGCGATCAGGATCTTCGCGCCCGGCGCCACCGCGGGGACCTCGAAGGTGCCCTCCAGCAGGAACTCGCCCGCGTAGAAGGGATAACCCTGCGCCACAAGGTCGCCGGTGAAAACCGTTCTCTCTTTCGTAAGCGCGAAGCGCTTGAAACTGTGCACCGGCTTTTTCGGCAGCCGCCCCTCCTGGTTGCGGTAGGTGTCGGCGAGCGGCCGGTCCGCCGGCTCCGCCTTGACCGCGAAATCGCCGATCAGGTAGACGCTCTCGATCTCCGTGCCGTAGCGCGTGCGGGCGTTGAGGCTCGCGGGAACGCCGGCGGCGAAGTTGAGCGTGAGGACGATCTCGTTGCGCCCCGGCTTGAGCAGCCCGTTGACGTCCTGGGCGCGAAAAACGACATCCCTGTAGAAACCGCTGCCCGCAAAATCCACCGGCTTGCCGTTGACCGTGATGGACGTGTAGAGTTCGGGCTGCTCGACCACGAGCTTGCACGCGGCGGGAACGTCGGCGACCTCCGGCTCGAACTTGAGCTTCAGCTCCCCGTTGAACGCTTTGTCCAGCGCGCAGCGGTCGCAGAAGGCCAGCACGGGCTCGGGGTCGCTCCACGTCGCTCCGCCGTCTTTTGAGAAGCGCGCGAAGTCCAGCGTGAGCGCGTTCGGATCCACGCGCCGCCCCTGCCACGCGCCGTCCAGCCTCGCCAGCTCCCGGCGGTCGCCGGGCAGCCGGTAGCCGCCGTCAAAGGCGACGCCCTTCGCCACGTCCCCCACGCTGACCACCCACGTCTGCGCGGGGGCGAAGGCGAGCGCGTAAGCGCCGTCGGCCTCGGGCTTCAGGCTCAGGCACCGGCCATCGGCCGGATTCCAGAGCGCGACCGGCGCATCGCGGTCAGCGAAGCGCAGCGCGAGCGTGCGGCTCTCGAGGCGCGAGGTGTTCGAAAGCTGAAGCGTGTGGCCGCCGGCAACGGCGCGCAGGTGCGTCCAGACCTGCTCGCGCTTCTCGCCGTTGAGCGTGAAGACCGGCCGGGCCTTCGCGTTCAGCGCGGCGAGCCAGCCGTCGGCTTTCACCAGCGGGGCGATGGCTTTCAGCGACGGCAGGTCGGCGGAGTTCTCCGCGCCGTCGACCAGCGCGGGGTACTCCTCGGCAGCCAGCACCGCGCCGCCCTGCTCCGCGAACCGCTTGAGCAGCGCGAGCGTGGAGGCGCGGATCGTCAGCATCTGCGGCACGACAACCACGCGGTAGGCCATCTGGCCGACCACGAACCGCCCGTTCGCCACGGCGCCGACCTCGGAGATGATCTGCTCATCGCCGATATCGAAATTGCGGTGCGTGCGCATCAGCGCGCTGAGCAGGCGCTCATAGGCGGCATCGCGCGGGCCGGAGCGCTTCGACGCGTGCTCGATGTAGTCCGACTCGATCGGGCTCAGCACGCAGATCTCCGGCTCGGACTGACCGGCCGTCGCGAAGTAGGCCAGACGCGCGGAGTAGTCCTCGAAGAGCCGGTTGTACCGCCAGTAGGGCTGGTGCGGGCTGATCGTGGGCGGGTAGTCGCGCTTGCGCTCGCCCTTCATGCTGTAGAGCGAGAGGTGCGGGCACATGAAGTTCACGCCCATGAGCGTGTGCCAGGAGGTGATCCACATGCGGTCCTCGAAGGTCATGTTGTGGCCGCTGATGCCGAAGAGCTCGCTGAGGCGGCGGCGCCGGCCGTACTGGTTGGCGACGGAGGTCATGACCTTGCCGCAGTGCAGCGTGTTGTAATGCAGGCCGAGCGCGTCGATGCCGGGCATCTGCATGTGGCGGAGCTGCTGCATCAGATTGCCTTCGTTGAGCATGTTGCCGGCGGGCGCGTCCTCGCTGTTGAAGTGGCCGGTCCAGACGAAGGCGTTGGTGGAGCAGTAGTCGCCGATCTGCTTGGAAAAGGCCTGCTCGAGGCAGGCCGCGAGCGTGCGGTAATAGTCGAGCCGGACCTTGCGCCACTCGCCGACCTCGGCGAA
>CAYZQL010000186.1:2558-7897 GCA_964480555.1 uncultured Lentisphaeraceae bacterium
GTCGTAGCCGTTCCGCGCCTTGAAGGCGGCGGGGATGACGGGCGAGAAGCTGACCACCCCCTGGTTCGCGATCTTCGGTCGCGGGCTGATCTGGGGCTCGTCGGTGAAGATGCCGAGCACGTGCGGCTTGCCGCCGAATTTCCGCACATAGGGCGCGTAGCTGCAATCGATGAACGCCCTCACCATGTCGGGGTTCATGAGGTCGACCCACGAGGTCCCGTTGAACCAGGCGTCGCCCAGCGGGCTCACGTGGCACACGTACTTGTGCGCGGCGTCCTCGAAAAGCACGGCGTCCGGCGCGCTGACCGGCTGCTCCTTGCTCACGCGCACGAGCGAGCGGGCCTGAAAGGCCGGGTCCTTGAGCGGCACGATGCCGCCCGCAAACCCGCTGGGCCACTTGTCCTCGTCGTAAAACCAGGCGTCCATGCCCAGCTCCTGCGAGCTCTTCACCCCCGCCGCCATGACCTCGAACCACCGGTCGCTGAGGTACTCGGTGAGCAGGCCGATGCGGCTGTGGAGAAAGGTGCCGCCGAAGCCGCCCTCTTTGAAGGCGCGGAGCTGGCGGTCCAGCTCGCCTGGATCGAGCTCGTCGTTCAGCGAATAGAACGGCACCGAGCGGTAGTCGCTGGCGGGCGCGCGGAAGGCGGCCTGCGAAAAGCGGTCCGGGTCCTCTTTTGCGGCCCCCACGGCTTTTTTCCCCTCTTGCCTCATCAGCGTGCAACCCCCCAGCCCCAGCAAGAGGCCACCCGCAAGCACTTTCTTCAGCATGACGTTCATCTCCTAAAGGCTCATGCAAAACCCCACACGAAAACGGCCGGGGTGGCACCCGGCCCTCCCGAATCAACCCAAACCGTGTGGTTTTGAACACGGGAGGGCGCGGTGCCACCCGCGCCGAGGGGGTTTTGCAAGAGCTTCCCTGTTCGAAGCGTTCGGCAACCGGCAGGAGTAAACCAAAAAACACCTGGGACGGCAAGCAACGGACTCTTCCCGCTTGTCACCCCCGCCCGCTTATGGTGTAATCTGTGTGCGATGGAAATCAAAAAGAACTCGTTCACGTTTGTCCTGAACAAAGAGCAGCAAGAGGCGCTGAAGATCCTGCTTAAAATGGGCAATTACAAGCCGAAGACCGTGCCGCACACCCTCATCGCGGTCGAAGCCCAAGACTGCGTCGTCAATCTCTACAAGAGCGGAAAATGCCTCGTCCAAGGCAAGGGCGCCGAAGATTTCGTGCTCTTTTTCCTCGAACCCAACGTGCTCCAATCCGCCACCGTGGGCTACGAGGAACTTTTGAACCCGGACCTGGTCGCGCCGCATATGGGCATTGACGAAAGCGGCAAGGGCGACTTCTTCGGCTCGCTCGTGGCCAGCGCGGTCTATGTGGATCCCGACCTCGCCCACGCGATGCAGGAGCTCGGCGTCAAGGACTGCAAGCAGCTCACGGACAAAGCCGTCTTTTTCATCGGCGCCAAGACGCGTCAGCTTCTCGGCCCCAAGCGCTTCGCGCTCGTCGCCATCGGGCCCGAGGCCTACAACCGCCTTTACTCAAAAATGCGCAACGTGAACACCCTGCTCGCCTGGGCCCACGCGCGCTGCATCGAAAACCTTCTCGAGACCGTGCCCGACTGCCCGCGCGCCGTGGCCGACCAGTTCGGCGCCAAGCAGGTGATCGAGCGCGCTCTGATGAAAAAAGGCCGCTCGATCAAGCTCGAGCAGCGGCACAAAGCCGAATCGGACATCGCGGTCGCGGCCGCGTCGGTGCTCGCCCGCGAGGCCTTCCTGCGCGGGCTCGGCCGGCTGGGCGAGACCTATGGCATCCAAGCACACAAGGGCGCATCCGAACAGGTCCGCGCTTCGGCCGTCGAGCTGGTGAAAAAAGCGGGTCCCGAGATTCTCCTCAAAACCTGCAAGTGCCATTTCCGCACGGCCGACCAGGTGCTCGCCGCCTGCGGCTCCTCACGCGCGGCGCTCGGCCCCGACGGCCAGGCCGTCTCGCGGGTCAAGGAGAAGTAGGCTCGCCCGGACCGGTGGGGAGGTTACGGGTTCCTGGGTTTCAGGTTACAGGTTTCAGGTTGAGTTACCGGTTTTCTGTAGTTCCGGCGCTCTGTCGCCGGAATTTTGCGACGCTCGACACTCGACTGTGCACACCTGAAACCTGGAACCTGAAAACCAGACTGCCTGCTGCCGCCTATTCCACCCACTCGCGGATGCGGCGGATCTCCCAGCGTCCCGGCTGCCAACTCTTGCAGCGCCGGCCGTAGGGATCGAACGTCTCAACCCAGCACCCCTCGATCCACACGCGCTCCTCGCGCTCCTGCCAGTACCCGCTCTGCACCACCACCGGCCGGGGCGCAATCACGACGGGCGCGGGCAGCATCACGAATGGAGGAGGAGGCAGCGCCAGCCCCAGCCCAAACAGCAGGCCAATGCCCGGCCCGCCACGGTGCGGCGCGTATCCGTGACCCCGCGATCCTCCGCCGTGCCCCCGCCCGCCGCCGCGGCCGGCCAGCGTCGTCCCGGCGGCCATCACACAGGCCGCCACGATCAAGCTTCTTAAAACCGTCTGTTTCGCCGTCTTCATGTCGCCACCCTTCTGACGCCGCCGGACGGTTCCTGCCGCCCGGTCTACCGCGTCCATTAAACAGGTGCATTAAACGTGCGTTTAAGCCAGTTATTGCCGGACTGTCATAAATTTCGGCGAAATGGCCTTCGAGTCGCAATCGGTCGGTGGCCGGGTGCGGCGCGAGGATTTCGCGTTTCCGATTGAAAGGATCTCATCTGCCACGCGCAAAGCCGGGTACGGCGGGACGTCTCGGACCGCCGAGCGAGAACCGGACGTCAGTCCTGCGAGGGGCGGTCCGGGGACGTCCCGCCCTACTTCGCCGCTCGCGCTGCAATTTCCACGCGCAACGCATCATGATCCCGAGGGGTCGCGCAACCCTGCCGCTTGTCCGCAGCGCATCTCTTCCGCGATGGCGCGGGCGGCGGCACAGGGGTCCGCGGCTTCGAGAATGGGCCTGCCGACCACCAGGTGCGTCGAGCCGTCCCGGACCGCCTGACCCGGCGTGGCGACGCGCTTCTGGTCGCCGAGCGCCGCGCCTGCGGGCCGCACGCCGGGGGTCACCAGCAAAGCGCCTGCGCCCAGGGCGGCCCGCATGTGAGCCACCTCGCGGGGTGAGCAGACGATGCCGTCCGCGCCGTTCGCGCAGGCGAGTCGGCCGAGCGCCTCGACCTGCGCCTGCATGTCGCGGCCGACGCCGAGATCGGCGAGATCCGACGGGTCGAGACTGGTCAGTACGGTGACGGCGAGAAGCTTGGGAGCCTGCGCCCCGCAGGCGCGGGCCGCGTCTTGCGCGGCGCGGATCATGGCCTTGCCCCCGGCCGCGTGCAGGGTCATCAGGTCCACGCCCAGCGCCGCGCCGGCCGCCACCGCACGCTCGACGGTGCGCGGGATGTCGTGGAGTTTCAGGTCCAGAAAAACCCGCTTGCCCCGGCCTTTGACGGCGCGGACCACATCCGGTCCCTCGGCGCTGAAAAGTTCCAGGCCGATTTTGTAGAAGGCGACGGACTCGCCGAGCCGCTCAACCGTTCGGATGACATCGGCGGTGGATGAGACATCGAGTGCGACAATCAGTTCAGCCATGCGGCACCTCCTTACGAAAAAAAGAGGCCCCCGGTGAAGGGAGCCTCTTTAGCATGTGCCTGAATCAGGATTCAGACATTATTCATTGCTGCTGATAACAAGGTCAGCCTTGAACTTGTTCTCGATCGCCTGGTCGATATCCGAGGCGGCCGCGAGCTTCTTGTTGAACTTCGCCGACCAGGTGCCACCAGCGATCCCCCAGCACGGGCCGTCGCACAACATGTCTTCAAATTCAACGGAGTCATCACCCCAGACGCCCGTGAACCAGCCCGACCAGCTCGGCCAGTCGATCGACTCGGCGCAGCCCTCGGTGCTGTTGTCGCCGCAGGGATCCGTGTCCGGGGTCGCCTTCGACATCCAGCGTTTCGCCTTGCCGAAGCCGACGAACTGCAGGTTCATCTCCGTCTCTGTGTCCTCAACTACAAGACCATCTCCGAAATTCCAGAGAATGTCTGACTCGATGGTCGTGGACTTGCCGGGCTTGAGCACCGTTTCCAGGTTCTTACCGAACACCGTCATCTTTTTGATCGGGTTAACATAACCAACACCATCGTCCCAGTCCATCGCAGGGAACTTAACGACAGTGTCAGACTTCTTATCGTAGATGTACACATCGAAACCTTCAATGCAGCAGTTGGCATAGTCAGGGATCGAGTTCGTGACATACACAACCGCCTGAGTCGGGGTGCCCGGGAAGTTCGTCACCCAACTGTACTCTTCCGTGTAACTCGGGCTGCTGGCGCTGACCAAAGCGCCCTTGAGGCTAAACGACTGGACCGCCTTGTAGGCGCCTTTGGGGGATTCGTTGGCCCACTTTCCAGAGGCCGTGAAATCCCAAACTCCGACTTCCAAGCAAGTAGGTGTATCAGGATTATCGATATCCTGACAAGCGTTACTTGCTGCGTATGCGCCACCCACGATCGTCATCGCGGCGGCAAGCATCATCAACTTCTTCATGAGTACTCCTTTGTTGTTTCTCTTTTTGTTGTCACCAGACGACTCCTAAACATCGCTGGTAACTCCAAAAACGGTGTCAATTTAGCACATGCGTCGTGTGCTGTCAACCCGCGAAATTAAAAATTTCGTTGAGTCCGCCGGGCACCCGCCCGTCACCTCATGGGTTGTTTTGAACAGGGATAATTTACCATAACGACCCCGCACGCGCAAGAGGGAAAAACAAGTTTCGCGATACGAACGTTTAGAAATAGCCGCCTTTTTCGGTGATCTCATGGATGGTCTCGCCCTGGGCCACCCAGCCGAAGATCGTCTTCTCGTTCTCGCGGATCTCCTCCGCGCGCAGCAGCACGTCGTAGGCGATGTCGCGCGGCACGCACACCACGCCGTCGCAATCGGCGAAGAGCACGTCGCCGGGCTTGATCACCGCGTCGCCGATCTTGATCGGAATCTGGTAGTGCGTGATCAGGCAGCGGCCGAGCGAGCCGTTCGGGATGCGGTGCTTGTAGTAGACGGGAAAGGGCTTCTCCAGAATCTGCTTGGTGTCGCGAATGCCGCCGTCGATGCAGGCCGCGCGCACGCCCTTGCCATGCGCGGTCGCGGTCATCACCCCGCCCCAGAGCGTGGCCTTCTCGTCGTTCGAGGTGTCCCAGACCACAAAATGGTCCTCGCCCATCTCGTCGAGCATCTGCGTGCGGAAGGTCATCTCGCCCGTGATCTTCACGTTCGGCGCGCTCTTGACCGT
>CAYZQL010000187.1:0-7858 GCA_964480555.1 uncultured Lentisphaeraceae bacterium
GCCCCACCATGTCCACGCGCGGGGTCATCTCGTCGCTGGCCTTCAGCTCGGAAAGACGCATGATGCCGTCCACCATCGAGGCCTCTTCCGCGTCGAGCACGCCCTGTTCCTCGCCGACCTCGACCACCGTGCGCAGCTCGTCGTTGGAGAGAGCGCGCCGCTCGCGGCGCAACGATTTCTTGAAGACGCCCGACCCGGCGGTCAGCACGAGGTTGAAGGGGCGCAGCAGCCAGAGCCAGAAGAGCACGAGCCGGCTGCACAGCGGCGCGAGGCGTTCGGCGTTGTTGATCGCCACCCGCTTGGGCGTCACCTCCCCGAACAGCAGCAGCGAGAGGGTCATCAGGGGGATGGCGACCGCCTCGCCCCACCGGGGCACGAGGCGGTCGATCATCATGTACCCGACGCTGGCGATCGCGAAGTTGACCAGGGTGTTGCCCACCAGCAGCGTGGAAAGGATCATCGCGGGGTCGCCGAGCAGCGTCTCGAGCCGTTTGCCCGCCGTCGCGTTCCGGTTGCGGATGCGCTGCACCTGAATGGGCGAGAGCGAAAACAAAATGGTCTCGCTGCCCGAAAAAAAAGCCGAGAGCGAAAAAAGGGCCAGCAGCAGCACCCCGTTCATCAGGTTTACGAATAGGCTCATGGCGTGGAAACGTCATCCACCGACAGCCGGGTCCGGTGCCCGCTGTTCAACGTCTCGATCTCCATGTCGCGGATCATCCAGCGGTCATCCATTTTCTTGACCCGCTGCACCCACATCTTGCGGACGGGGTTGCCTTGGGGGTCAAGCTGTTGCGCCTGCATCACACACCGCAGCTGGCGGTCGACCCAGACGCGCACCGCCGAGCACCCGGAAATCGGGGCGGGCGGCACGGTCACCAGAATGTCGCAGTCGCGGCCGTTATAGCTCTCTCCGCGCGGGGTGTCGTCGAACCGCACGTCCTTCCACCAGAGGAAGTCGAGCGTCAGGTCCATCCACGTCATGTCCGTCCCGCGGATGCGCCCTGCATACGAGGGAGACTCCACCGGCGTCTGCTCAGGGCCGCTGAACAGCTTGATCTGCGCCGGCTGCCCCGGCAGCCGCGTCAGCACCGCGCGCTCGACCAGCGACGTGCCCGCCCGGTCCAGCAGCAGCACCTCGGCCGTGGGGGTTTTCGCGCCCCAGTCCATCAGCAGCTTGAACGGCTCCTCCGCCAGCACGATCCCGCGCAGCTTGCGCACGGTGAGCGTGCCTTTCAGCAACAGCCGGTCCGTCGGAATCAGCTTTGTGCAGGCGCCCAGAATCTGGGCCGCCGAAAGATTCTCCTCGGCCGCCGCCTTCTCGGTCGCCGGACGGAGGACGTCCTCCGCAACCCCGGAGAGGCAGGCCAGCCCGAATAAAGCGATTACCCAACGACATGTCTTTTTCAAAAGGTCCCCTTTGCGCCCGATCCGCCCGGATGCCTCGCGCTGTGGACATTATATATCAAAAAACAACCCCGCCCGCAAGAAGCGGGGACGTGTGGGTACGTGCCGGGGGTGTGCGGAGACCGCGCTTAGGACGCGCCCGTTAAACATGCGCCTTTTTCGCGGCGTCGTAGACTTGGCGGGGCGCGAGGCCGTTCGCGCGGGCAAGCGCCGCGCAGGCCTCGTGCTCCGGCGAGGCGGTCAGATCCTCGCCGCGCAGCGAGCCGACTTTCACCGGCACCTCGCCCCACGGCGTGCGCGCCGTCTCGAAGCGGCGGTCCAGCATCTCGCGCTGAACCGCATAGAAGCGGATCCCGAACGTGGTGGTGGCGCGGAAGATGGCCTCGCGCAGGGCGGCGGCCGCGTCGGCGGGCGCCAGCACGCTCAGCAGCGCGCCGGGGCGGCCTTTCTTCATGATCACGGGCGTGTGCCAGACATCCAGCGCGCCGCGCTCCAAAAGGTCCGCGGCGAGCGTGCCCAGCCATTCGGGGTTGCAGTCGTCGAGGTTCGTTTCGAGGACCAGCAGGCCCTCCGCCGGAGCCGCGGGCGCCGGGGCCGCCGCCGCGAGCAGGGTCGCGCGCAACACGTTGGGGCGGCCGCGCAGCGTGCGGCGGCCGAAACCGAAGGCGCTGCGGGCCACCGTGGCTTCGGCGGGCAGCGGGGCAAGGGTGTGGGACCAGACGCGCAGGAGCGCCGCGCCGGTGGGGGTGACCAGCTCGAACGGCTCATCGGTCTGGGTCACCGTCATGCCGGCCAGCAACTCTTGCGTGGCGGGCGCGGGATTGGGCATTTCGCCGTGGGCGCAGCGGATCGTGCCGGTGCCGGCGGGCAAAGGGCCGCAGGAGACGCCGCTCACGCCGAGCTGTTCGAGCGCGAGACAGGCGCCCACGATGTCGGCGACCGAGTCCCAGGCGCCGACCTCGTGGAAGTGAACCGTCTCGGGCGTCTTGCCGTGGATTTTGGCCTCAGCCTCGGCGAGGGTCCTGAAGACCTCCAGCGAAAGCCGCTTGGCGAAGGGCGAGAGCCCGGAGCGCTCCAGCAGGCTCGCGATCTCCGTCAGGCCGCGGTGGGCATGCTCATGGGAATGCGCGTGCGCGTGGCCAGGCTCAGCGGCCGCGTGCGCGTGCCCGCCGGGGTGCCCGTGACCCGCGTGGCCGTGTCCGTGCGGATGCGCGTCCGGCCACTCGCCCTCGTCGGGGTCGGGGTGCTGCTCGGAGTGAACCGAGACGCGCAAGCCGTTGAGCCCCGCCGCATGCGCCGCGTCGGCATGGAGATGGATCTTCTCGGGAAAGAACGCGTTCAGGGCTTTCTCGACGGCCGCGAGATCGGCGCCCAGCGCCGCAAGGGCGGAAAGGATCATGTCACCGCTGGCGCCGCCCACGCTGTCGAATCGGACGAATCGTTTCATGGCAGTAGCTTACAGGGTATCGGGAGGGGGCTTCAACGGGAAAAACGTTTGCGCGTTACAGGGCCGGCGGGCATCTGCTAAGATCCGCCCCAAACGAGGGAGGAGAAGCGATGACACGGTACGGCGTTGTTTGGGGGCTCGCGGCGTTGCTCGGCTGGGGGTGCCTCGCCGCCCGCGCGGACCGGCAGCAGGACCTCGAAACGGTCAAGGCCCGGATCATGGCCGAGGTGCGCAGCGCCTCGCCTGACCTTGTCAAGGTGCGGGGCCTGGTTCAGAGTCAGCTGCCGGACGGATCGTGGCAAGACATCCCGTATGCGGCCAAAGACCGCATGCTCTGGCCGCCCATGGAGCACCTCGAGCGGCTGACGGCGCTGGCCGAGGCGTTCGAGTCAGCGAAGGCGCCGGAGGCCGGACGCGCGGCTCTGGCGACCGCCTTTGTGAAGGGCTTTGATTTCTGGGTCGCGCGCGACCCCACCTCCTCGAACTGGTGGTACAACGACATCGGCGCGGTGCGGAGCCTCTACCGGCTCATGCTGCTGACCGAGCCGCTGCTGACCGGCGGGCGCCTGGAAAAGGGCTGCGCGCTACTGGCGCGCTCGAAGCTCGCGATGACCGGGCAGAATCTGGTCTGGCTGGCCGAGAACGTGATCGGGCGGGCCTGCCTGCAGCGCGACGCGGAGCTGATGGCGGCGGCGTTCAGGCGGATCGAGGCGGAGATCGTCATAACGGAAAAGGAAGGCATCCAGCCCGACTTTAGCTTCCACCAGCATGGCGCGCAGCTCTACTCGGGCGGCTACGGCAGCGGGTTCGCCGCCTCCGCGCCGCGGTTCGCGCTGCTGGCGCAAGGCACGTCGTTCGCGTTCGCGCCGGAGAAGATCCTGATCCTGCAGGACTTCCTGCTGGAGGGGCAGCAGTGGATGATCCGCGGCGACCTGTTCGACTATTCGGCCAGCGGCCGCGAGCTGACGCGGCCCGGCAAAGGGAAGGTGGGCGGCTATGCGTCCAACGCGCGGAACCTGCTGAAGCTGGAGGCCGTGACGCGGCGCGAGGCGCTGGAGCGGCTGGCCGCGCGCCTCGAAAAGGGCGTCACGGCGGCGACCCCCGCGCTGACGGGACACAAGCATTTCTGGCGTTCGGATTACACCGTGCACCACCGTCCCGAGTGGCTGGTCTCGGTGCGCATGACCAGCGACCGGCTGTTGCAGACGGAGGTGATCAACGAGGAGAACCTGCTCGGCGAGCACCTCTCGGACGGCGTGCTGTATCTGTACCGGACGGGAAACGAGTACCGCAACATCTTCCCGGTGTGGGACTGGACGCGGCTGCCGGGAATCACGGCCGAGCAGGACCGTCCGCTGCGGCGCATCGACAACCGGCGCAAAGGGACACAGCCGTTTGCGGGGGGCTGTTCGGACGGCGTGACCGGCGTTTCGGCCATGGCGTTCGAGCGGGACGGGCTGACCGCGAAAAAGGCCTGGTTCTTCTTCGGGAGCGAGGTGGTCTGCCTCGGCGCCGACATCGCCTCGACCAACCGCTATCATGTGATCACCTCGGCGAACCAGTGTCTTGCGGACGGCCCGGTGACGGTCAAGCGGGCCAAGCCGGCGGCAGAGCTTTTGACGGCTCCTGAGACGCTCGAAAAGCCTTTGTGGGTCCATCACGGCGGCGTGGGTTACCTCTTTTTCGATGCGGGCGAAAGCGTGCGCGCCGGAACGTCCGTGCAGACGGGAAGCTGGCGACGCATCTCGACACCGCAGGAACCGGACGCCGTGTCGCAAGCGGTTTTTTCGGTGTGGATCAATCACGGCGCACGCCCTCGGGGCGCAACGTACGCGTATGCGGTGACGCCACAGGAGGACGCGGCCGCGCTGGAGGCGTATGCCGCGGCACGGCCGGTGCGCGTGGTCGCAAACACGCCGCACGCCCAAGCGGTGGAGCAGACACAGACGGGGCAGCTGCAGATCGCGTTCTACCGGGCTGGCTCGGTGACGAGCGAGACGTGGGGCACGGTCAGCGCCGACACGCCGTGTCTCCTGATGCTGACCCGGAACGCGGGACGGGTGCGGGCAACCCTCTGCGACCCGTGCCAGCGGGCGGAAGCGGTCCGGATCAGGGTCGGGGAGAGAACCGGCCTCGCGCGGTTGCCCGCCGGGACGAAGGCGGGGGCGAGCGCGGCGCTCGACTTGTAGCCGCGGCAGGCAGGCGGCGCGCTTGCCCGCTGCAATAAAATAGAGCGCCCTTTTGCACGGCCCCGTTTACGTGCTACAATCCCCCGCGTGTCCTCTTCGGCTTTCCGACCTGACAGCCCCAGACACCGTAAACCGCTAAACACCCGTTGAAGAAAGGCAGGCTCAGTATGGCATCCGCAGTGATGGATCAGTTGTTGGCCGATATCAAAGAGGCCATGAAGGCGCAGGCGAGCGAGACCGTTATGGCGTTGCGCACGCTGCATGCGGCGATCAAGGATCAGACCGTCAACGCGGGCGTCGAGGTCACCGACGAGGCAGTCAACGCCGTGGTCGCGAAGGCGCTCAAGCAGCGCGCCGATTCCATCGAGCAGTTCGGTGCCGCGGGCCGCCAGGATCTGGTCGAGAAAGAGCAGAAGCAGGTCGACCTGTTCCGCAAATACCAGGCCCGGCAGCTCGACCGCGCCGAGATCGAGGCGCTGGTGCGTCAGTGCATCGCCGAAAGCGGCGCGTCCGGCAAGAAAGAGATGGGCAAGGTGATGCAGCTCCTGATGCCCAAGGTCAAAGGCTGCGCCGACGGCAAGCTGGTGAACCAGATTGTGATCGCGCTGCTGCCGTAAGGGTTCTCACAGCCAGGCGCAGTTGAGGACACAGAGTCCGTAGAGACAGGCTGTCTCTGCGCGGAGGATCTGAGGGCCGAGGCTCACGGGAACCGCGCCCGCGCCGAGCAGCGCTCCGAGTTCGGCGGGCGTGAAGTCGCCTTCGGGGCCGACGAACCAGCCCGCCTGCGGCGGCGGCGCGGAATGGGCGGCCAGGGCCGCACGCAGAGGGACAGCCGCCGGCGTGAGGGCGGCGACGAACACGGGCGCGGCCTGCGCCACGCGCGGCAGTCCGTCTTTGAACGGGACGGGGTGCGCGATCTCGGGCAGCCACGCCGCGCCGCACTGGCGGGCGGCTTCCTCCGCCACGCGGAGCCAGCGGTCTGTTTTGGCGTCGCCGTCGTCGGCGTCCAGGCGCACAATGGTGCGGTCGGAGATGACCGGCACGATGCGCGCGACGCCGAGTTCAACGGCTTTCTCGACGGTCCAATCCATGCGCTTGCCCTTGCTGACGCAGGCGAAGAGCGTGATGGCGCAGGCCGGACGCGGGTGGCTTTGCGGCGGCGTTGCAGCCGCCAGCGAGAGGGCGCCCTTCTCCGCCGCCGTGATGACGGCTTGCCGCGTGTGCCCCTGCCCGTCGAAAAGCGTGACGCGTTCGCCGGGCTTGACGCGCAGGACGGTCTGCAGGTGGCGCGCCTCGTCGCGCCCGAGCGTGAACGCGTCGGCAAGCAGCGCTTCGGTCTTGACGAGGCAACGGTGCATGGGCAGAAGTTCCGGGTAAACGTTATTCGTTACGGGTTACACGTTACCGGTTACGGAGGCACTTACCGGATAGGCTTGACAGGGGTCACTTGGAGGCGTGCTTGCGCAGGGCGTCGCGGCGGGCGAAGAAGGTTTCGACGGACTTGTTCTGCTTCGCCGCCTCCGGGAAGTTGTCGGCGGTGGTCTGGCTGGCGAACTCTTCGAGCGCCTTTTTCTGTTTGGAAGACAGGTGCGCGGGAACTTCGATCTCGACGCGGACATGAAGGTCGCCCGTCCCGCCGTTGAGGCTGGGCATGCCTTTGTCGCGCAGCCGGAAGACCTTGCCGTTGGGCGTGCCGGCGGGCAGTTTGATGCGGGCGTGACCGTCCGGCGTCGGGATCTCGATCTCGCCGCCGAGCGCCGCCGTGACGGGCGAGATGTACACGGTGCAGGCGAGGTCCTCGTCTTGCCGCTGGAACAGCTCGTGTTCACGCACATGCAGAACGACGTAAAGATCCCCGGCCGGCCCTCCGCGCAGGCCGCTCTCGCCTTTGCCGGTGAGGCGCAGCCGCGAGCCGGTCTCGACGCCCTTGGGGATGCGCAGGGCGATATGGCGCGGCGTTTTCACGCGGCCCGTGCCGCCGCACTTTTTACAGGGGCTGCGGATGATCGTTCCCTCGCCGTGGCAGACGGGGCAGGGCTGGCGCATCTGGATGAAGCCGCCGCCGACGATGACCACGCCGTGCCCGCCGCACTGGCGGCAGGTCTCGCGCGTGGACCCCGAGGCCGCACCTGTGCCGCGGCAGACTTCGCACGCGTCGTTGACGGAAAGGTCGACCTCGCGCTCCGAGCCGAAAAGCGCCTCCTCGAAATCGATCTCGAGGTCGAAGCGCAGGTCGTCCCCGCGCTGGGCCGCGTTGGGATTACGGGAGCGCCGCTGCCCGCCCCCGCCGCCGCCGAAGATGTCGCCGAAGCCGCCGCCGAAGAAGCTGCCGAGGATGTCCTGCAGGTCGATGTCCTGCATGTGGGAGAAGTCTCGCCCGAAGTCGAATCCGCCCGGACCAAAGGCTGATTTCATGCCTGCATGCCCGTACTGATCGTAGCGATGGCGCTTGTCGGTGTCGCTCAGCACCTCATAGGCCTCGCAGACCTCTTTGAATTTTTCAGCCGCCTCTTTATTGTCGGGGTTGCGGTCCGGGTGGTACTTCATGGCCAACTTGCGGTAGGCCTTTTTAATCTCGTCGGCGCTCGCGGTTTTGCCGATGCCGAGCACCTCGTAATAATCTCGTTTGGTAGCCATAGAACTGAAGGAAATCTGTCTGATAGGTGTTCAGTGTCGGGTTAGTCCGTCACGTTCAACGGTTCGGCATCGGCGCGCACAGGGTCAGGGGCGCCGGAGGAGACGATCACCTGCGCGGGGCGCAGGAGGCGTCCGCCGAGCAGCCAGCCGCGGCGGAACTGGTCCATGACGATGTTGGCCG
>CAYZQL010000188.1:0-7827 GCA_964480555.1 uncultured Lentisphaeraceae bacterium
CACCGAGAGCGAAACCGCGCCAAGCGTCATCCCCCGCGACATTCCGGACAACCGGATACTTTTCACCGCCAACCGTTTCATCTCGAACGGCCGCGTCCCAGACATCTCGCATATCGTGTATGTCTCACCCGAACGGTATGCGGAGCAGACGAGCCGCGATGCGCTGGTGGAAATCGGACGCGCGGTGGGTCGGCTGAATGTGCTGCTGCCCAAGCGCCGGTTCATCCTCATGGGGCCCGGCCGCTGGGGGAGCAGAGGCGATATCAAGCAAGGCGTGCAGGTCACCTATGCGGACATCTGCAACACGGCCGTTCTCATTGAGATCGCGAGCAAACGCGAAGGATATGCGCCGGAGCTCTCCTTCGGCACGCATTTCTTCCAAGATATGGTCGAGGCGGGCATCCGCTATATACCGCTTTATCCCGACGACCCGAGCGTGGAGTTCAACGAACGTCTCCTCAGCAGTTCCCGCAATATGCTTGCCGGTGTCTTGCCGGAATACGCCCACCTCTCCGATGTGGTACATGTGATCGACGTTCCTGACTGCGAGGAGGGGAATGTGTTGCGGATACTGATGAACGCCGATCTGGGCGAGGCGGTCGGGTATCTGTCCGAGCCGGAGGTGATCAGCGAGGAGCCGGCGGTGAAACGGCACCCGTCTGAAGGGAGACCCGAGGACTTCTGGCGGTGGCGGCTCCGGATGGCGGAGCAACTCGGCCAGCGGCTCAAGGCGGAACGGTTTGGCGTTCACGCGCTCTATCTGTTCGGATCCACCGCAAATGCGACCGCTGGCCCGAACAGCGACATCGACCTGCTGGTTCATTTCCGGGGAACTCCGAGACAGCGCGAAATTCTGCTCTTATGGCTGGAAGGCTGGAGCCTGAGCCTTTCGGAGCAGAATTACTTGCGCACCGGATATAAAACGGACGGGCTGCTCGACGTACATCTGGTGACGGATGAGGACATCGCGGCGGGCACCAGTTATGCCATGAAAATCGGGGCTGTCACAGACCCGGCATTGCCTCTGACCCTGATGGGAGAGCTTTCCGACACCTGTCTGTGACTGCTGGCTGACGGTGCGCTACGATGCGGAACGCGACCGCGCCAGCATGGATGAAAATCAAACAGCCTCTTCAGTTTTTCCCCTCTCTGCGTTCTTCGTGCTCTTTTTAGGCTAAACCGCTCTAGAACGTGGCCGGCTCGGGCTCCGCGCGTGACGGACTAGCCGTGTAAAAGGCGTCACTCGGTATCCCGAACGCCAGCAGCCCCAAGGCCTGCTCCAAGACCGCGCCGAGCCCGAACGACTCCGCCGGGTTGAACACGATGCGCACCCGCGCCGCCGAGTCCGGGTCGGCCTTTTCCTTGCGCGACACCTCCAGCGCAAAGCCGGCATAGGGCTCGCTCTGCCGGGTCAGGTTGATGAGCGTCGTCGTGTTGCGGCTGTCGTGGTAGAGCCCCTTGCCGTCCGCAACCGTCGCGTTCACGCCTTTGAAGACCTGGAGCAACTGGCAGAGGTCGCCGAAGTTGAGTTTCACGGTGATGCGGTTCTGCCAGTCGAACGTGGCGTGCTGCCGGTTGCCGTGTTCGGCCGATCCCGAGGCCACGCTCTTCTGCTGCGCCAGGGTCAGAAAGACCGCTCCGTCCCGGTCGCCGCAGGCCGGGACAGCCTCGAAGCGCGCCGCGCTGCCGGTTCCCTTGCCGTTGGCGTGATAGAACGAGAGCCGCGGCCGGTAGCTCCGAGCCTGCGTGTCGTTGTCGGCTGTCCGCGGTGCCGTGTCAGGGGTCGTCGTGCCGTTGGTCATGTCTGCCTCCTCGTGTGACGTGTCGTTGATGAAGGTTTCGCGTTCCACGATCCGTTCGTGAAAACGGCGACACCTTATCACACGCGGCGACGCGGCGTGTCGCCCGGCAGGCGACATTTTCGCCTCGCCTCACACCGTGAGCAGCGGCTGCCCGAACGCGTACAGCGCCTCGTTGATTTTGAGCAGGTCGTACACGCCCCGCTCGACGAAGAACCGGACGATCAGGTCGAAGGGCGCGCTGCCGGAGAGCGCGTAGCCAGCGGAGGACAGCAGATCGCGCGTCTGCTCCGTCGAGAGGCGCAGCGCCAGCGCAAAGGCGATGACGGTCGCCTTCTTGGGCTGGTAGTGCGGGTCGCTCCGGATCTTCGAGAAGAGCTTGCGGTCGACGTGCGCGCGCTTGTAGATCTCCACCTCGCTTTGGCCGCTCGCGCGGATCAGCTCCAGCAGGCGCCGGGAAAAGGGCGCCCCCGAGCGCGCGAGGTACGCGGACAGCTCCGCCGGCGGCTCGCACACGCGGCCGGCGGCCTCCTCCGTCCCCGGCGCGCGCCGTGCCGCGAGATACGCGCGCAGGGCCGTCAGCGTTTCCGCTTCCAGCCGCTGCGACAGCCTGTCGTCTGCTTCACACGTCATCGCCTTCTCCTCGTCCGCGCTCACGCGCCGCTGTCCGGATAGCGCCACGCGCCGCGGTAGGGGCGGCGCAGGAGCGCATCCGCCGCCGCGTCGCCGGTCGTCTCCTTCGCGCCGTCCCAAGCCACGCTGCGGCCCAGCTTCATCGAGAGGTTGCCGAGCAGGCTCAGGGTCGTGGCGCGGTGGGCCCCCTCGATGTCGCAGAGCGGCTTGCGGCCGGAGCGGATCGCGTCCAGGAAATCCGCGAAAAGAGCGCGGAGATTCTGGCCGTCGGGCTGGTCGAGCTGCGCGTCCTCGTGGAGCACGGCCTCTTTGCGATCCGCCGGGTAGAAGGTCCAGCCTTGGGTCCACCCCAGGTGGAAAACGCCCTTCTGGCCGTGGAAGTAGACGCCGACGTTCTCCCCTTTCTCGTGCGGGTTGCCCGCGAACAGGCGGTGCTCCCACGTCACCGTCGGGCCGCCCGCGAAGGTCCACGTCGCGACTTGCGTGTCGGGCCCGTCGCTGGTCTGCTCCTCGGCGGTGAGCACCGCGGGGCCGCGGACCGGCCGCCCGCCGGCCGAGTGGCAGGAGGCGGGGTGCTGCAGACCGGTGATCCAGAGCACCTGGTCGAGCCAGTGGATGCCCCAGTCGCCGAGCTGGCCGTTGGCGTAGTCCATGTAGTTGCGGAAGCCGCGCGGGTGGATGCCGCCGCCCCACGCGTTCTTGAGGTCCCCGCAGAAGGGGCGCAGCGGCGCGGGCCCGCACCAGAAGTCCCAGTCGAGGCCCTTGGGCGGCTCCACGTTGCGCTTCGGAAGCTCGGGGCCGCCGCCGTAGGTGACGAAGCAGCGGATGAGCCCGACGGGACCCAGCTTGCCGGAGCGGATAAACGCGCGCGCGCTCCGGTTGTGCGGCGAGGCGCGGCGGTGCGTGCCGACCTGCACGACGCGCCCGTGCCGCGCGGCGGCGTTGACCATGGCGCGGCCCTCCAGGATGGTGTGGCCGATGGGCTTCTCCACGTAGACATGGGCGCCCTGCCTGCACGCCTCGATCATGATGAGCGCGTGCCAGTGGTCGGGCGTGGCGACGATGGCGATGTCCGGTTTCTCGACGGACAGGCACTCGCGGAAATCCTTGTAGCGCTTCGGGCAGGCCACGCCCCGCTTCTCAAGCGCCGCGCCGCACGTCGCCAGCATGCGCTCGTCCACGTCGCAGAGCGCGGCGAGGTCGCACGCGCCGCTGTCGAGCGCCACATTGAGGATGTTCGTCCCCCACCAGCCCGCGCCGATCAGCGCGACGCGGAAACGCCGGGCGTCCTGCGCCCGCGCGATGTTCGGTGCGCTGTGCGCCGCGAGGATCGCGGCGAGCGAGGTCTGCGAAAAGGTTCGGCGTGTCAGCATCATGACAGTTCCCTCACACTTATTACTCATACCCCGCGGCCCAATCCAAAGAAAAAACGCGGTCGAGTTCGTTTCTCCGTTGCTGGGGATTGAACCGCACAGACATGAAGCGCTCGTTTTCCAGCGTCAGCATCAGCGGACGCCCGTAGAACTTATGTTCCGCATCCACCTTCTCTTCCGCCAGCGGATCATATACGCGTTCTTTGGTCTCCACCAACAGGATGCCGTCGCCTTTCTTACGTCCCGCAAGGCAGACAACAAAATCAGGGTAATACGCTTTTCCGCTGGGAAGAGGCACACAAACCGACTCGTGAAGACAGGGTCTGTTCCTGTGCCACCACTTCACCACCCCTGTTGTATCGTCATCGAGTAGCTTCGAGAAATCACGTTCCCATGTGTTAAGGTCAGGTGGCATGATATTGTACGCATTACACTCGGACCGCATGGGCTGCTCGCTGAACAGCAGCTCCTCCGGCAAGGGACCAAAGGTGTCCCCAACCGGCGCATACCGGTTGAGGCACTGTTTCATGGCGGATCGGAGCGCGAGAGGGTAGGTCGCAAGAATCAGCCAAAGCGCATGGTCGAGCAGTTCGGAATCGGTCGACAGTGCCTCAATGCCTTGGTTGTGATACGCCTTTCCCAGTTTACTACGCAACCCCTCGCGAATCACCGCAGGGTTCGGTCCGTCCAAATCGAACAGCATCTTTTGGGCGATCATCGCAATCTGCTGATGCGAGAGGTGAGCCTGAATCCGCTCTTTCTGCGTGTCCCCGGAAAAGACTTCCATGGTCTTGCGCGTGACCTGCACCACATCACGCTGTCCGGCCAGCAGCATGGGTTCGCTGAAGTAAAACGTGTTTACCACGTCTTCCGCCAACCCATCGTAGTCCGTCGGCAAGATGTGCGTCTTAAGAAAGCGCGGAACTTCAGGCCGTAACGCATACCGGTAGGTCGCGCGTGTCTCATAAGGAGTTCCACTTGCTGACTTGGAGATCGGCACAACCCCATTCTCGAAATCGGTGCGGCGTGTCTCAGGACGGTCGGGATAAGCGTTCGGCGCAAAGAATCCGCCCAGTTCGGTCTGACAGACCTGCTCCGCTTCCGGCTTACGTCCGGTCAGCCACGCCGCCACCGACGCTGTCGTAGGATCGGGGCATTCAAGCCCGTGCAAGAGCGACGGACCTTCAGTCCCCACCTGCTGGATGGTCATCCGGTCGCCCACGCGCACCGCGATCACCGTCGGGGTCTGAGCCGAGCCCATCTCCTCACGGAGCTGGTCGATCTTCTGCGCCGCCTGCACGAACCCGTCTTGGCTCTCCGGGTCGGCCAATAGCACATATCCGTAATCAAGCACTGCGGGTAAGCCCGTCCGACCCTGCACGCGACGGTGGACGCGCATGATACGCCCGCACACCTGAATGCCGAAGTCCGCCTTGCGCGAGGAACGGCTCGACACCAGCACGAAGGCCCGCGGCGCGTCAAACCCCAGCGCCACCGCCATCTTGAAAATCAGGACTTCTTTGCTCTCGTCGTTGGCGACCGCCAGTACGTCCGGGTCCGGCTCGTTCGCCGTATGCACCGCGATGACCGACTCCGGGACGCCGAGCGACAACAACTTCTCTTTCACGCGTTTCTCGTCGTGCCCCTTGCCCGCCGATTCCACCTGCACCAACATCAGCGGCACCAGCGGAATTCCGACCCCAGCCAGCGCGGCTCGGATTTCGTTGTGCAAGCGCCAGCCGTCCGTCAGGGCCGTCATCTCGTGGTCGACGATCTGCGTGACCGCGGCGTCGGCAAGGTAGGCCACCGCTTTGATGCCGCGCTTGACCAGCCCCATCGCCACCGCCTGCTCGCGGGTCAACACCTCGCGCCCCGGATGGTCCACGCCCAACTCGCGCGCGAACTCCGCCAGTTCTTTGTCGTCCGGCGTGGCCGAAACCAGCAGCGTGTATTCCGGCGCGAGCACCTCTTTGAAAAGTGACAGCGCCAGTGTCTGCCGCTTGAAACCGTGGTGCGCCTCGTCCACCACCACGCCGATGCGCAGGCCCCGCGCCCGCAGCGCGGGCACAAATTCGTCCAACGACAACAGGGTCTCGCGCCGCTGCCGGATCTTGCGCCCCTCGGCTTTCGACGCCGCCACCGAGGCCCAGGTCGTCACATACACGTCGCCGCCGCGCGCCTGCTCGGGAAGCCGGTCCGCCTGCAGGTTGCGCACGCGCAGCCCCTTGAACTGCCCCCGCAGAAAATCCTTCGACTGGACGACGATCCCGGTGAACGGCGCGAACCAGAACCACACCACGTTCTCCACTCCGCTGAAACGCTCGGCCAGGGTCCCCGCCATCACGGTCTTGCCCGCGCCGGTCGGTGCCTCCAGCATCACGCAGCCCGAACGCCGCGCGGTTTCGCGATCCGCCACGGTCGCGGCCTGCCCCAGCAGGTCGCGCACTTCCTGAAACCGCGAGAGCACCCGCTGGACCGCGGCATTCTGATGGTTCTTGAGCGCGATCATGTCGCCACCTCCAGTCCGAAGCGTTTCATGATCGTTTCGGGAACCGGCAGGATATCCGCCTCCGGCAGACCCAGGCGCTGGCGCAGGGCCGACACCTGGTGCGTGTAGACCGTCACCGGCGCATCGGTCTTTTTCAGCACCTTGAGCAGGGCCTGAACCGCCTCGCGGTCCACGCGCGGCAGGTACGCCACGCAGGCGTCGTCGTTCACCGCCGCAAACCAGTCTTCTCCGGCAACCGCATTCGCGGGAAGCACGCCGAAGTGGAAGAGCGCCACCGCCAGCCAAATCTGCTGCGCGTGCAGCGCGGACACTTCGCCGAGCCCGACGCGCCACGCCCGCAGGTACGCGAAGCCGCCGCCCAGCCCCTCGACCGGCTTGAACCCTTTCTTGGTGTGGACCGTGTAGCCGTTGACCGCCGCCGCCAGCCGCCGCTGCGTGGTGTCGCGGCAGACGTTCTTGTCCGGTTCCGCCGCCGTCGCCTCGGTGCAGGAGACGAGGATGAAGCGCCGGTCGCCGCCGTCCTCCGCGTTCAGCGCCAGCACCGCGTGGCCCGTCGTGCCGCTGCCCGCGAAGAAATCGACCACCAGGTCGCCCGGCCCTGTGGCCTGCGCCAGCAGCGCCTGCACCAGCGAGAGCGGCTTGGGATACGGAAAGTCCTTGTTTCTCAGCATGTCCTGCACCAGCGAGGTGCCGTCCGACGTGTAGCCGGAGCGCAACGACTCGGCCGCTTCATCCGTCTGCGCCGCCAGTTCCTCTTTCTTCGAGGCGTTCGGAATCACCCATGAGGAGAGCGGTTTTTCGGAACGCTTGATGGCTGACAAGTGTTTCTTGAAGCGGGGCATTTGTAAGCCGATCTTCTTGCCGACCCAGAACTCCAAGTCCGGTGAGTCGCGTCGCAGATGACGCGGGAGAACACCGTTCTCGATTGCGGCAAGAAGTTCGTCAAGACTTGGGCATATCACAAACTGGGACTCGTCATGCCACAAGATCTTCTTTTCGCGAATGAGCGTCTCGATCGATTCCGCTTTCAGGGACGTCTTGTCGGTCGCATTCTTGTCCGAGGCATACGCCCACACGCGGTCAGGATTACAGGGATACCAGATGTCAGTTTCTGGATTATGCAACGGGTAGTAGGTGTTCGGACGTTCAAACCGATTGTGCGCTTTAGCCAAATCACCGCTGACCCACGGCCCGTTCTGATCATTGTCCGGGTTTTTGTAGGCGGAGGTGTTTTTGGTGTCGCCCTCGAAAGAGAAGGCGGGGCCTGCGTAGCACAGCACATACTCGTGATCTTGCGAGAAGAAATAGTTCTTGGAGTCGTTCGCGCCGCTGCGCGTTTTCCAGACAAAGGTGCCGACCTTCATATCGGGGAAGAGCTGGTCCATGAGGCAGGCGAGGTGGGCCATCTCCTCCTCGCCGATATGGACGAAGAGCACGCCGTCGTCGCGCAGCAGGTCACGGGCGAGGGCGAGGCGGCGGTACATGAACTCCAGCCATTTCGAGTGGCGGAAGG
>CAYZQL010000189.1:0-7803 GCA_964480555.1 uncultured Lentisphaeraceae bacterium
TACACGTTTGCTCTGTCGGCATATACTATCGCCCGCTTTGAAAAAGGAAAGAGGGTTAAGGAACGCTCAACGTTCAACGCTCAACGCTCAACGCTCAACGTTCAAGTGGGGAGAACTGCGAATGAATGCCAGGCCCCATGGGCTTCTACTTGAGAGTTGAAAGTTGAGCGTTGAAAGTTGAACGTTTTACCGGGGTTCTACTTGAAAGTTGAATATTCATCAGCTTATGAATTCAGCTTGCCCGCCTGCCGCCTTACGGACGTCCGGGACGTCCGCCCGTACGGATCCTCCGGAAAACCACAAACGCACCACGCCCGGAAACGCGAATCGCATCACGCCAAGGAAACACGCCATGAGCCGTACCACGCTTGGAAACCTCCTGACAGCCAGTAGGTTATGCGAAAACTACCGATCCGGCATGTCACGCCCGTGGACACGGGCTACCAAGTTACAAAATAGAAAAGTTTATAAACTCTATTTTAGTGTATTTTTTATGGCAAATGGATTACTAAAAAAGCTTGCTTTAGCAGGAATGGTCGGAGCTAGTGCTATGTTCGGAGCTAAGGAAGCAAAAGGAGTTACTATTCCTTGGAATTCTGTAGATGATTTAGTTATTAATGCGGGAAATTATCCCGAATATGAAGGAGCATCTGCTAATTATTCTGCAAATTCTGTAAATTTTAGGGATCAAAATGGGAATATTATTCAGAATAATCCTATGTTTAGTTTAGTATACATAGTAAATTATTCAGATGGTTCTTCTGCTATGGCTGGAGGGCTGGATGGTTCTGGAAATATGGCTAGTGGTTATTTTAATGCAGAAAATGCTTCTGCTGGTTGGTCCGGATTGAATGCAGGGCAAACTGCCAATTATCCTAATGCTGACAATGGTCGCTGGCAAATGTTTGTAGATTTAAATGGGGATGGAGACTTTGGTACTTATGATGCTGATAACGGTCTTTTTGATTTTGATGAAGGAGAAATGATTAGTGCTCCTTCCGTTTCTAATTTTCAAGGATTTCAAACTGGTGTGGGAACACTATCTGCTGGAGATATTTCGGGATGGTATACTGTTCCAGAGCCTTCTACCGGTGTCTTAACAGCCCTTGGCTTAAGTGCACTCGCTTTGCCCGCCGGCACGAACGTCATCCACTTCCGGATCGCCGTGACAAACCTCTCATCCTTCCGCCTGGAGTGCCGCGACAGCCTGACGAACGCGGCGTGGTCGAGCCTCGGGACATTCTCGGCCACCGGCACGGTCACGGAGGTTTCGGATACCAATACCGCGCCCGCGCGCTTTTACCGGGCGGTGAGCCCGTGATTCGGGGGGAGGGAATGAACGCTCAGCTCTCAACGCTCAACTCTCACCGTTCAAGTGGGGAGAGTTGCGAATGAATGCCAAATCCCACGGTTTTTTTACTTGAGAGTTGAAAGTTGAACGTTGAGCGTTGAAAGTTAATCCTCTTATGAATTCCGACTTCAAGTTTCCAATTACCGACCTCCGTTCCTGCCGCCTCTGCCCGCGCGCGTGCGGCGTCGACCGCCTCGCGGGGCAGACGGGCTACTGCAAGGCCGGCCTGCTGCCGCGCGTCTTCCGCCACGGGCCGCACTTCGGCGAGGAGCCGCCGATCAGCGGCACGCGCGGCTCCGGCACGGTCTTCTTCTCGCACTGCACGCTGCGGTGCGTCTACTGCCAGAACCACCCGTGGAGCCAGGCGGGCAACGGCGACGATCTTTCGGTCGAGGCGCTGAGCGGCATCTTCCGCAGTCTCGCCGAAAAAGGGTGCCACAACTGGAACCTGGTTTCGCCGACCCCGTGGCTGCCTCAGATCCGGGCGGCGGCCGAGCCGTTAATTCGCGCTGGAATCTCCCTCCCGTTTGTGTATAATACATCGGGTTTTGAAACACCAGAGACCTTGGATGCGTTCCAGGACTTGGCGGATATCGCGCTGATTGATCTGCGCTATGCCACGCCGGAGTCTGCGGCTGAAGGGTCGGACGCGCGGTCCTACGTCGATGCGGCGCGCCGCGCGTTTCTCTGGTTCTGGAGCCATCTGGGGCCGCTGGAGACGGATGCGGACGGCCTTGCCAGGCGGGGGGTGATCTGCCGCTTGCTGGCGCTGCCGGGCCGGGTACCGGAGGCGGTCGCGAACCTCGAGTGGCTGGCGAAGCACGCCGGCAGCGGGGTGCCGGTCAGCGTGATGTCGCAGTACACGCCGGTGCACCGCGCGGCGCGGCTGGAGGGCTGGGACCGGAAAGTGAGTGAAGAGGAGTATGCGCTCCTCACCGAGGCGGCCGGTGATTTCGGGTTTGAGACCGGCTGGATACAGGAGTTTGAAGGCGACGCGCCCGCCGATCTGCTGGGGCAGGCCATGCCCGCAGGAGAAGGCGCCGTAGGGGCGGGCTAACACGCCCCTGCGCGAGACAATGTAGAGCGAAACACGCCGCAACGAACGTGCGGCTGAAAGGTAGACGATGAGCGGTCATAGTAAGTGGGCAACGATCAAGCACAAGAAGGGCGCGGCAGACGCCAAGCGCGGAAAGATCTTTTCGAAGATCGCCAAAGAAATGACCATCGTGGCTAAGGCCGGCGGCGGTGATCCCGGGAACAACCCCACGCTCCGCACCCTGATCGCCAAGGCCAAGGCCGTCAACATGCCGAACGACAACATCGACCGCGCCATCAAAAAGGGCACGGGCGAGCTGGCGGCGGATATCCTTGAAGAGATCACCTATGAAGGCTACGCCCAGGGCGGCGTCGGCCTCGTCGTCAAGGTGCTGACCGACAACAAGAACCGCGCCGCGGCGGAAGTGCGCAACATCTTCAAGAAGAGCGGCTCCGATTTCTCGGGGCTGGGCTCGGTCTCGCGCGGCTTCGAGCGCAAGGGAACCATCATGGTGCCCGCGGCCGACGGCGTCACCGAAGACGGCCTGATGGAGGTCGTTCTCGGCGCCGGCGCCGACGACATGGTCACCGAAGAGGGCGGCTTCACCGTCACCTGCCAGCCCGCCGCGTTTTCGGACGTCTGCGCGGCGCTCGAGGCGGCCGGGATCAAGATCGATCAGGAGAACTCGCAGGTCGGGCTGGTCGCGCTCACCACGGTCCCCGTGACCGACGTGGCCGTCGCCCGTGCGGTCAACAAGTTCGTCGCCGCGCTCGAAGAGCACGACGACGTGCAGGACGTGTACACCAACATGGACCTGGCCGACGAGGTCGCCGAGAAGCTCGACGAGTAGCCGCGCCGCGCGGCGGCCGCGTTTCAGGCAGAGAGAGGCACGGGCATTGCGCCCGTGCCTTTTTTGTTTGTTGCAGGGAAGCCCGAAAACGGCGACACTATGCGGCAAGATACGGTTTGTTTTTAAGGAACCGGGCACGGCAGGCGTATATCCGTTGAAACCGGAGGAGAAACGATGAAGACACGTATGACGGCGGCGTTCTGTATGACGGCGGCCCTGTGCGGCTGGGCGCAGGAGATCGGGTTCACCGAGACCTTCAGCCTTGCGGCGGACCGTGAGGCGGCGCTCAAAGAACTGGTTCCCGGAACGGACGAGCACTATTACTATCACGCCCTGCACGCCCAGAACACCGGCGCGGGAGAGCGGTTCCGGGAGGTGATGGGCCGCTGGCAGCGCGAGCGCAACGGCACGGTGACCGACGGCGGGCGCGAGCTGCTGAACCGCCAGGCGCTGCTCGACTACGCCAAGGAGCCCAAGCGGAGCCTCGACTACCTGAAGCGCGAGCTGGGCCTGCACTTCACGCACGCCCGCAAGACCGGCGAGCGCACTAGCGTCGCGCCCTCGGTTTTCGACAACGCCCGGATCGGGCCCGAGGCCTTGCTGAAGCGCGCCCTTGCGGCGGAGCCGCGCAGCCTCGAGCGGCTCGAGGACGCCGGGCTGACGCTCGCGGCCGCGGCCAAGCTCACCGACGAGCAGCGGCGCAACCTGCTGGCCCGCCTGCGCCGCCCCGACTGCCCCGGCCTGGTGGCGCTGGTCGCGGCCGACCTGAAAGCCCGCGACAGCCGCGGCTTCGGCTCCCACCCCGTCCACGGCATGCTGACGCTCGCGCAGCTGGACGAGCTGGTGCGGAAAGAGGCCGGCCTGCGCAGCGAGGCCGCTTTCGTGAACGCCTATCTCGCCAAGCTGGCGCCGGAGGACGAGGTGGACCTCGACACCGAAACGGCCGCGCGCGAAGCCTACTACGAGCGGGTCTGGGGCTTTGTGAAAGCCCTCGACCCGGTCCACAACTCGCTCAAGGCGAACGTGCTTTACAACCGGCTGCGCCACGACCAGCGCAAAGGCGTGTATGACCGCGACCGCTTCCTCGAATACGTCAAGCTGCCGCGCGACGTGCATTACCTGCGCCCCGAGATCCGCCAGCAGCTGCCGCGCGGCGATTATCTGGCGCGCCTGGGGCAGGACTTCCGCCTGGCCTCGCTGCCGCCGGTCGCCAACGAAGAGCCGCTGGTGCGGAGCTACCTGCTGCATTTCTTCCGCGACGCCGCCGACACCGAGGCGTACCGGCCCTACATCCGCGACGATTTTCTCAAGCCGCTGTTTGCCGAAGCCAAGATCGTCAACGGCGTCGGCGAGCCGCAGCAGTGGGTGCCGCTGCTCACGCCCGACGCCTACAAGCGGCTCAAGGAGCGGGTCGACATCGACTTTGCCGCGGAGAACCCCGACGTGATCGGCGCGGACGACGCGCTGAAGCTGACGGCCTTCGTGAAGAACGTGCCGTCGCTGATCGTGAAGGTCTACGAGATCAACACCTTCAACTACTACCGCGAAACGGGCCGGCCTCTGAACCTGGCCATCAACCTGGACGGCCTCGTCGCCTCGTTCTCGCGCCGCGTGGCGTATCAGGAGCCCTCCGAGCGCCGCGTGGCGCGCGTGTTCGAGCTGCCGGAGGTCAAAGGCCGCGGCGCGTATGTGGTCGAGCTGATCGGCAACGGCAAGAGCAGCCGGGCCCTGGTGCAGAAGGGCCGCCTGCGCGTGCTGCAGACGGCGACCGCCGCCGGGCATGCGTTCACGGTGCTGGACGAGGCCGGCCGCCGCGTGGCCGACGCGAGCGGGTGGCTGGGCGGACGCGAGTTCGCGGCCGACCCGGAGGGGCGCATCCTCGTTCCCTTCTCCACCGCCCCGAAGAGCGAAAGCATCGTGATCCGCCAGGGCGGGTTCGCCACGCTGGTGCGCTTCGAGCACCTCGGGGAGCGGTATGCGCTCAACGCCGGGCTGTACGTGGACCGCGAGGCGCTGCTCCGCCGCGAGAAGGCGCAGGTCGCCGTGCGCCCCGTGCTGCGCGTGAACGGCAAGCCCGCGAGCCTCAAGCTGCTGGAGGAGCCCGCCCTGGTGGTCCGCTCCGTCGACCTGCAGGGCATCGTGACCGAAAAGGAGTTTCCCGGGGTGGCGCTGCGCGATGACGCCGAGACCGTGCAGGAGATCCTGGTGCCGGAAAATGCGGTCGAGCTCCGCGTGACCTTGAAGGCGTGGGTCCAGAACCTCAGCCTGAACCAGAAGCAGGCGCTGTCGGACGGCGCGGTCTTTACGCTGAACGGGATCGAGCGGACGCAGGCGGTGCAGGACCTGCACGTCGGACGCACGTCGGCCGGCTACTTCGTGGAACTGCGCGGCAAGAACGGCGAGACGTTGGCGGGCGAGCCGCTCGCCTGCTTCTTCAAGCACCGCTGGTTCCGCGAAGAGGTTCCGGCCGAGCTCAAGACCGACGCGCAGGGGCGGGCGCTCCTGGGCGCGCTGGACGGCATCGCGTCGTTCCGCGTCCGTGCGGCGGCGGGAGCGGAGCACACGTGGACGCCCGAGAAGGGCGCGTGCGCCTACCCCGAGGCTCTCCACGGGAAGGCGGGCGAGACCTTGCGCGTGCCGATCGTCTGGGGCGCGGCGGACGCGGCCGGCGAGGCCTCGCTGCTGGAGACGCGCAACGGCCAGTTCGTGAAAGACTGGCGGGGCGCGCTGGCGGCGGCGGACGGCTTTCTGGAGCTGCGCGGGCTGCCGGCGGGCGACTATTCGCTCGCCCTCAGGACCGAAGGGCGCGACATCGCGGTCCGCGTGACGCAGGGCGACGAGCGCGACGGCTTTGTGATCTCGCCGCGCCGCGCGCTCGAGCGCCCGCGCCTTCAGCCGCTGCATGTGGTCGGCGTCGCGCCCGGCGCGGAGAGCGTGGAGATCCGGCTCGCGAATGTGACGCCGTTCACCCGCGTCCATCTCTTCGCCACGCGGTATCTGCCGGCTTACGACGTCTTCGGGAAGCTCGGCTTCTCCGGGGTGTCGGGCCTGCTGCAGCAGCCGTGGCAGCCGGCGTGCACCTTCTACGAGTCGGGCCGCGACATCGGCGACGAGTACCGGTACATCATCGACCGCCAGCAGGCGGAGAAGTTCCCGGGCAACATGCTGGAGCGGCCCGGGCTGCTGCTCAACCCGTGGGCGGTGCGCGCGACCGAGGCGCAGGCCGAGCGGCTGGCGGCGAGCCGCGAGTACGCCGGGCGTGCGGCCGGCATGGCGCGCGCCGGCGGGGCCGCGCCGGCCTCTCTGGCGACGGCGGGCGAGCCGCCCGAGGGATACGCCTCGCTCGACTTCCTGAAGCAGCCGGCCGTGACGCTGCTGAACCTGGTGCCGGACCAGGCGGGCAAGGTCACGGTCCCGCGCGCCGCGCTGAAGGGGCTGCCGTTCCTGCGCGTCCTGGCGGTCGACCCGGTCTCCACGGTGCTGACGTGCGCGGCGCTGGAGGACTCGCCGGCCGCGACGCGCGAGCTGCGGCTGGTCGCGGGGCTGGACCCCAAAAAGAGCTATGCCGAACAGAAGCGGGTCACGGCGCTGGCCGCGAAGCAGAGCGTGACGATCGACGATGTGACGACCTCGCGGTTCGAGCGGTACGACACGGTGGCGAAGGCCTACCGGCTGCTGGCCACGCTCAACCCCGACGCCACGTTCGGCGAGTTCGCCTTCGTGTCGAAGTGGCCGGAGCTGGAGGCCAAAGAGCAGCGCCGGCTGTATTCCAAGTACGCCTGCCACGAGCTCAGTTTCTTCCTGTACCACAAAGACCCGAGGTTCTTCGAGGCCGTGGCCGCGCCGCACCTGAAGAACAAGAAAGACAAGACGTTCCTGGACCGCTGGCTGCTGGGGGACGCGCTCGACGCGTATCTGGAGCCGTGGCGGTTCGCGCGGCTGAACGCGGTCGAGCGGATCCTGCTGGGGCAGCGCGTGCGCGGGCAGAAGGAGCCGGTGGCGCGCGACACGCGCGAGCGCGCGGCGCTGCTTGCGCCGGACATGGAGGCGTTCAACCGCCGTTTCGACACGGCGGTGCAGAGCGGGGCGCTGGAGGCGGAAGGGGGCGGCGCGTTCGGGGTGATCGAAGAGGTCCGCAAGAGCCAGGCGGACAAGCAGGCCGCCAGTTTCGGGACGCTGAGCGGCGTCATGGCCGCGTCCGCGCCGGCCGCCCCGCCGGCGGCGGCCGCGCCGAGGCCGATGCTGGCCATGGCCGACGGGCTGGAGAAGGCCAAGTCGGAGCGCCGGGCCGAGGCGAAGAAAGGGGCGGCCGCCGGCATGTCGCGTCAGCGGGGAATGCGCGACGAAGCTCTGCTCAAGGAGGATGCCGCCGATCCCTTCGCGCCGGCCGAGGCCGAGTCGCAGTTCTACGATGCGCGCAACAAGAACCGCGATGCGTCGCGCCGCTTTTTCCGGCAGCTCGACAAGACGCAGGAGCTGGCCGAGAACAACTACTTCCGGCTGCCGATCGGGCAGCAGGTCGCCGACCTCGTGAAGGTCAACGCCTTCTGGGACGACTATGCGGCG
>CAYZQL010000190.1:0-7793 GCA_964480555.1 uncultured Lentisphaeraceae bacterium
CTGGTCGAGAACGTGAACCTCTTCAACGACATTTTCGCCTCGTGCCAGAAGCGGAACCGTCCCTGGCACGGCTGAGCGGCGCACGCGCCGCTCAGCCGCTTAAGGCAGCCTGCGGCCAGAAGCCGGTCCGCGTCATGAGCGGATGACGCACGCAAGGGAACGTGGCGCGTGCTGTTTTCGCGCTCACCCGCAGGCTTGCTTTGACGGGAACACGTTGAGTCACGCGATGAGACAAAACCGGAACACAACCCTGGCTCTTCTCTGCCTCCTGCTGACGGGAAGCGGAATGACCGTGGCCGGAGGAGAGGTTCGGGTCGCTTTCTTGGATGATGAACTGCAACGCGAAGAGGCTCTCGGTTTTCTGTCGAAACGCGGTTTCTCCCAAGAGGGGCTCGGGTCCCTCCGTAAAGCGATGCGCAGTTACTACTCGGAACCGTTCCCGACGATCTTCAGCAACGTTCAGATTCGGGTCAACGGCACCTACACTTTCCGCTCAGGAAAAGAACTCGTGGCGACCTTGCCCCACAAACTCTGCGACACCCGGCACGAGTATCAAATCAATTGCTTCGACACGGTTCTTCTGCTCGCCGAGCAGGACATGAGCACAGACCTGCGCCTTTACGGGCAAGGGCGCGTTCTTCTGGCACCCTGGAACAGTGGGCGCGGCAGTCCTCTGCCGGTTCCGTCAGCATGTGCCTACGACGCCTTCCGCTGGACCTATCCCGAATGGTATGTCACGGGAACAGCCCATTCGGCCGGAATGACATGGGAAGAAAAGCGAATTTGCCTGACTGTCGGCCTCTATTGTTTCAAGGTTCTTCCGTGGACAACCCTAGAGCCGGACCTGAAAGACGCGGCGCTGGCAGCCCTGCGTGCGCACTGGACCTCTCAAGGGCTCCGCTTCCCGAACGATTACGAGATTGTGCTCGGCCACAATCTCGACATGAAAAGGTGCCTGCTCCTCACCGAACATGCCGGCCTGCTGTTTCGGGGCAAGGACAGCTCCAGGTATTTCGAGAAGTCGGGAGGCCGGGGCCCGTTTGTCATGCTCGATTTCAAGGACGACGCGGACCTTATCGCCTGGTTCGAAGCAACAGTCTCCGATGGAAAGAAATGGGGATACGCGCACCACTTTATGACGTTCAACGACAAACGAATCGAACAGCTCAAGCCCAACACGTCCAGCACCAACAGCGTGAAGCGCCAGTTCTGAACGACCGCTTCTGCTGCAGAGCCCTTTTTTTACCCGGTCTGCTCCAACCGATTCAAGAAAGATATCCATAATAAGATGATCGCTTATTTGCATGCCGGATTGACTGACCGGCAAGAATGACGTACGATATCACGTACGGAAAGGGAAAGCTCATGACAACACTTACGGCCACAGAGGCACGCAAATCTTTGTATGGCCTTTTGGATGATGTGGCGGATTCTCATACAATAATCCAAATCACGGGCAAGAGAAACTCCGCTGTCCTTGTCTCCCAGGACGACTGGCAGGCCATCCAAGAAACCTTGTTCCTGACATCCATTCCCGGAATGAGGGAGTCCATACAATCCGGGATGAAGACGCCGGTCGGCAAATGCGTCAAGGAACTGAATTGGTGAAATGGACGCTTGTCTTCACCAAACAAGCCCAGAAAGATGCCAAAAAACTCCGGGCTTCAGGTTTGAAACCACAGGCTGAACGGCTTCTCGCGATTCTGGCAAAAGACCCGTTTCAGAATCCGCCCCCTTATGAGAAACTGGTTGGCGATCTGTCCGGCGCGTATTCCAGGCGCATCAATATCCAACATCGACTCGTGTATCAGGTGCTGGATGACGTTAAAACCGTTAAAGTCATTCGGCTCTGGACACACTACGAATGACGATCCGAAACAGTAACCCTTGTCTCCGCCAAGGTCTCGCGATAACAGCCATGCCCAACTCCCCTGATTCAGCCCTGACCCCCTACACGACCACGCTGACCCAAGCGGCGCGGCGGCGCAACATCCGCGTCCGCTTCCTGAACACCGACCCCGACCTGCCGATCTTCGAACTGAGCCGCGGAGGCCGCACGGTCCGCTGCTTCAACGCGCTGACCGACCAGGTCGGCGCAGCCACGTTTCATTTGGTCAACAACAAAAGGGCCTGCCACACCTGGCTGGCCCGCCACGCATATCCCGTCCCCGCCCAGTGCCCCTTCGACGACACGCGCAAAGACACCGTGCTCGCGTTCCTGCGCGACCACGCGCCGGTCGTCGTCAAGCCCTGCATGCAGTGGGGAGGGCGCGGCATCTCCATGGGCGTCCGGACCCCCGAAGAGCTGCACGCGGCGGTCCTCTTCGCGAGGCGTTACGAACCCGACGTGATTCTTGAAGAAACCGTTCCGGGCGATGACCTGCGCGTCATCCTGGTCGGCGGCGAACTGGCGGCCGCCATCCGCCGCAGCCCCGCGCGTGTCACCGGCGACGGCGTCCGCACGATCCGCCAGCTGATCACGCGCCACAACGCGCGCCGCCGCAAAGAGGACCCCAGCAACGTGATCCCGTGGAACGCCGAGACGAGGCACAACCTCACCGAGCTCGGGCACTCGCCGGACGACGTTCCCGCGAAGGGAGTTGCGGTCCGGGTCAGGCTCACCAACAACTACCACACCGGAGGCACCGTCGAGGTCGTCACCGACAGCGTCCCGCCTAAAGCGCTCGGCATCGCCCGGCGCATTGCCAACACGCTCGGGCTGCCGCTCGTTGGCGTCGATTTCCTCATCGACCGCGCGACGCGGCGCACGACGGTCATCGAGGTCAGCCCGGACTTGGCGATCTCCCCTCCCGAAGGCGAGACGGTCGCCGAGCGTTTCCTCGACTTTCTTTTCCCCGACACTGAGAGGAATCAGCCGTGTTCCAGTGCCCGAACTGTCACGTCTTTCTGAGACGCGCTCAAACGAAAGCCGGCGTCTTCTGGTTCTGCTCCTCTTGTACGGCTCGGAGGCCTTACGCTGGCGACCTCTTTCTTCGTGCACGGCGAACTCTTCCACTTGCTCTCCAACCTCTATTTTCTTCTGATCTTCGGAGACAATGTCGAACAGGCGCTCGGACGCTGGAAGTTCCTGCTTCTGGTCGCGCTGGCAACCCTTTCCGGCGAGGTCGCTCATATCGTCGGCTCGGGCGGCGCTGACGTTCCATGCGTCGGCGCGAGCGGAGGTATCGCCGGGATATTGACCTTTTACGCGTTCGCTTTCCCTCATGCAAGAATGGGGCTGTTTCTGCGTTGGGGAGTCCTGCTCAAATGGGTCAGCGCCTCGGCACACACGCTTTTCTTCGTCTGGTTCCTGATGCAGGGCTTCGGGGTCTGGCTTCAGCTCACCGGCCTCAGCAACGTCTCTTACCTGGCCCACCTCGGCGGAGTTGCGGCCGGAATAATTTTCTGGGCGGCGCAAGACCGATGCTCCCCCATGCGCATGCCGCCGCTCCGTCACGATTGAGAATTGCGAATGTGTGTAACACGACATCAAAGGTAGGGACGCCTCCCCGAGGCGTCCGCGGACGGTTCGGGGAACCGTCCCTACCACAACGCTGTGTCACGCACGTGTGCAAGGTTCAATAGAAGCGGTTTTGTTTAAATGTGGCCTTTACAGCAGGTTCAGCCGATCTCCGCGCCCGCCACACCTCACAGTCCAATAATCTTCAAATCCGCGGCCGCGATCTCCGTGTCGTCGCCGAGCCGGTATGGCTTATCGCCGAAGTTGACCGTGACGGTCACGCCGTTGGCGAAAACGGTTTGCTGCACGCTGCGGTCGGGCGTCAGAATCCGGTGGTCGGCCATCTCGGAATATCCCGTCGCGCGCGACACCGGCGCGGCCACTTTGTAGCTCGCCGCGAACGTCTCCTTCTGTTCCGTCCACTGCTTGCGGGTGAACATGTACATCGGCGGCGTGCCGTAGAGCGCGTTGAAGAGGTCGCGCTTGCGCCAGACTTTCGGCAGCTTGTTGTTGTAGTCGCCCCAGTACCACTGCGCCACCACGCAGTCGTGGTAGACCAGCTCCCACAGCGGCAGGCGGTAGGCCTCGCCCACCTGATACTTCGCGAGAAGCTCAGGCACCTCGTCCCAGACCCGCGCCATGTCGCGCCCCGAATCCGGCACGCGGTACGCCCCAAGGCTCAGCATGCCCTCGAAGTAGTCGCAGAAGGGCACCGACGCCTCATGCCCCGTCTCGCTGCCGCACACCAGCCCGAAGTCGCCGATCAGCTTCAGCAGTTCCATCTTGTGCCGGCGGCTCTGCGAGCGCGTCATGGGGTGGTCCGGGTGATGGCACTCGAACCACGGCGCGGCGACCGTCGTATCGATGAAGCGCGCGCCATACGGCTTGGCCTTCAGCTCTTCGGAGATCCGCTTGCGCGCATACGGCAGCGCCTTGGCGTCGCAGATCACTGCGCAGGGGATCATCGTGCCGTCCTTGGCCTTCACCCTCCAGCCGCGGCGCCACTGCTCCGGGCCCGGGCCAGCCCAGTTGATGTCGTGCGGGAAAGCCTCGGTCACCCAGTCGCCGTGCTTGTAACCCACTTTTTCATGGTGCGCCGGGTCCATGATGTCCTGGTAGATGTCGTAGCGGCCGGTCAGCACCTTCGGCAAGGCGTTTAGGGCTTTCAGCTCCTCCGCCTTGCCGCCGGCGCTCCACAGGATGCGGTCCATGCCCGCCGCCTGCAGCTCCGCGACCAGCTCGGCCTTCTTATCCCCGGCGTCCCAGTTCCAGATGTTCGCCGCGCCGATCAGCAGGTCGATCTTCGGGTTGCGCTTGACCTTTTCCGTGAAGGGCTTGAAGAGTCCGGCCTGTTTCGCATGCTCCCGGTAACGCTTGCACATCGCCACATGCCCGCCCTTGTCGAAGAAGACATAGCGCGCTTTGCGCGGGTATCCGAACTGCCCCTTCGAAGCGTCCCAGGAGGGCCCCGCCTGCCAGAACCCGTTCGCACCTTTATGCGCGTCCATCGCCGCATCGTCCGACGTTTCGAGAATGCACATCCACCCTGCGCCCGTCGCGTCTTCGGCCACTCCGAAAAAGCCCATGCAGATGCCGTGGCCGCCGTACGCGATCATCCGCCACAGGCCGTGATGCGCCTCGTCTACCGGATAGCCCACGCCCTCGTTCATCGGCACGATCAGCCGGTCGCCTTTGCGCGTCGCGAACGGCAACGGAAAGTCAAGCGCCTTCGGCAGCGCCCCTTGCGCAGAGAGCTCGACGCTCACCTCCGGCGCCCCTTTCACAACCGCCAGGGTGGCACGGATCTCGCGGGTCGTCTCAGGGTCCAACAGCGTCAGGACCACGCGCGCATTGTCGGGCGACGGCACAGCATCCAGTACCATCCAGCCGGAGCTCCCCATCCCCTCCTCATGCGCCCACACCCGGCCGGTGCGCGCATCGGTGACCGCGAGCCGCGCCGTTTCGCAGTCCACCGCGACGCTGACGCCACTCCCCGCGAGCGTCACCTGCTTCGGCAGCGCGGGATTGATGCGGCCGGACAGCGTCCCGACCCGCGCGATGCGATAGCGGCCGACCCGCACCGTCGACGGGGCGTGGCCGATCAGGCGCGGCTCGATGCTGGCGGCCCCTTTGGGGATGATGAAGCGCGACTTCAGCTCCGTCTCTTCGTGCGGCGCGCTGCAGGCCACGCCGCCGTACGTCCACGACAGCTCTTTCCCCTCCCTGTCGCGCAGCACCACGCCCGTCTCCGCGTTGGCCCACTCCTCGCCGGAGTGGATCTTCAGCGTGCAGGTCAGCTCGAAAATCTCGCCCGGCTTCACGGCGATGCGCGGAATGCCGTACAGGCTCCAGTCGTTGCGGCCCGTGTGCGTGACCATGACCGCCGTGCCCTCCACGGACTGAACAATGGCATTCGCGTCGCGCGCCCATACGCGCGGTTTCTCCAACGTCCACTGCTCCTCTGCGACGGCGCACGCGGCGAGCAAGCCCATCATCCCCCAGATCGTCCTCATGAAACATATCCTCCCTTGAAACGGGCACGGCGCCCGGAAAACAAAACAGAATACGTCGGAGGATACCATGGTTCGCCGCGCGCTTCCACCCTGGAATCCGCGTGCCTCTGAGCGCCTGCGCGATTCAGTTGCCGGATGCCGCGACGCGCCGCCCGCCTCAGCCGCCGTTCTGACCCCGGACCGCGGCCCTGAACTGCCCCATGGTGGTCCCGTACCGCTTTCGGAAGATCCGCCCGAGATGGGTTTCGCAGACGATGCCGCACTGCAGGGCGATCTCCCCGATCTTCAGGTCGGTCTCGGCCAACATGGACCTGATACGTTCCAGCCGGACATGTTCGACCTCCTCCCGCACCGTCCGCCCGGTCGCGTTCTTGAACCGGATCTCCGTCGCGCGGCGCGAGAGCCCCGCCGACTTCGCGATGTCCGTGACGCGGAGGTTGGAATTGTGAGCGTTGACCTGGATGAACCTCAGCGCGCACGCCATCTTCTGATCCGCGATGGCGGTCCATTCGGTCGACTGTCGCGTGACCACACGGATCGGCTCCACACGGTATTCGCGCTTCTTCAACCGCTCGCCTTTCATCAGCCGGTCGAGGTGCCCGGCGATCCTGTAGCCCGCCGGTCGAGGGTCGCACTGGATGCTGGACAGCGTGGGAACCGACGCCTCGCAGATCCACTCGTCGTTGTCGACGCCCAGCACCGCCACCTCGTCCGGGACGGAGACGCCCGCATCCATGCAGGCGTCCAAGACCTGTTTGCCGCGCCGGTCGTTCGGTGCGAAAAGCGCCAGCGGCGTGGGCAGCGATTTCAGCCAACTCTCCATGCGTGGGCGCTCGACGGCCCAGTCACGCTGCTCCTTGGCGGAACAGGCGCCATACACATGGCAGACGCGATGGCCCGCCGCACGGAGAGCCGCACGAAAACTGCGCTCGCGGTCCACCGACCAATAGGTCTCGGGATGCGTATCGCCGACGAAAGCGAACTGCGTGTAATGGCGCTCCAGAAAATAGTCGGCTGCCATGCGGCCGATGGCGTCCGAATTCCACACGACGCACGGGTAGCGAAAGAGCGGATAGGCGCGTTGCCGCATGGGGTGCGGCTGCAGCAGCACGACGACCGGCACGCCCGCTCCGGCGATGAGCCGGGCCTCTTCGACGGAGTGGTAATCCGCCGCGATAATGCCGTCGCAGCCCCATTGTTTCAAATCCTGCAAGCGGTAGGTCCACGGGCGCTTCTCCTGCTGGTAGATGCGCCACGGCCCATGCTCCTGCGCATATTGAAGCACGCCCTGAAGCATGTCGCGCAACCCCTTCACAAGGGTGGAGGTCAGAATGACGACGTGCGGGGTCTCACCGTTCTTTTTCAGCCTTACCATGGGTATGCAGATATCGCATTGCGCTGCTGTCCGTCGCCGCACCGTCGCGGGGCCAGATCGGCGTGCAGGAAGACGCCGAGCGACTCGTTCTTCGATAGACCTCCGCCGCAGACGTTCCCGTTCCCGCTGGCGGGACTGTACCGCGCACCGGCTGTGCACCGGTTTGTGCCCAAGTTCGCGTTCACGTCGCAGCCACTCATCCAGAAAACGGCCCCGTCATACGGCTATCGATTCCTGCCCGTCAACACCGGGACTTACTTGACGCGGCCGGTGTAGGCGTCGGCGCCGGAGTTGTCGATCTCGGCTTTGAAGAACGTGTCCTCCGCCGCCGAGCGTGCCTTGTCCCAGGGGCGCGGACTGCCGCAGAGCTGCACGGCCCAAAGTTTCAATTCCTTGCGGTGCCAGTTGACCATGCAGTTCGTGCCCCACGCGCCGCCGTGTCCGA
>CAYZQL010000191.1:0-7773 GCA_964480555.1 uncultured Lentisphaeraceae bacterium
CGCCCTGCCCGATGGCCACCACGGCGATCACGGCGGCGATGCCCACGATGATGCCGAGCGCGGTCAGCAGCGACCGCGTTTTGTTGCGGAAGATGGCGCGGAGCGCCACTTTGAAGATCATGAAAAAGTTCATGGATTGGGAGCCTGACGGGTAATGTGAATCCCTCCGCAAACGACAGGGGTTGCGAAAATGTCTGCGCGGGCGGCGGCATCAAGCTCTGCTGTGCGCCGGGCGAAATCGGGTTCCGCCGTGTCGAGCTGGTTTTGGCGCATCCGTCCGGTTTTGCTGTTATCCGCGCGGACGAACTGTGAGGTGTCGTGCGTCCGCAGCACGTTCCCGTCCATGAGGACGCGATCGTCCGGTTCGCCGGTCCGGACGCCCATCACCGTGCCGCGTCTAGAACGGTCGGAGGCTAGCGCATCAAGATCGCCGTGAAAAAATGTTTGATCGGATTTCATTATCGCTTTGACACAAGGTATTGGCTGAGGCCTTCTTTCATACCTGATACTCCGCGTTGCTTTCTTTGACCATGGCTGCGCGATAGTCCGGCTCGTCTTCGCCATACGCCTTGGCTAGAGTTTCACATGCCGTGGCTTGCCATTGGCTGCTTTCGTTCTGCTCCGCTTCCGGATGGAAGAAAGCGACATACACCACCTGTCCGGGCCCGACCGGTATCGGACGGGAAAGTGCGAGGTGTGTCGGATTAACGACGGTGGCCTTCAACGGCTGCTGCTCGGTGTCAAGTATCATGATGGTGTTACGCATCTCATGTGACCATTTGGCCGTCGCGCATCAGGATCCTGCGCTTGGCGCAGGCGGCGATGTCCTCTTCATGGGTGACCATCACGATCGTGATGCCGTCTTGGTTCAGCTGCTTGAAGAGCCCCATGATCTCCACGCTAGAACGGGTGTCGAGGTTGCCGGTGGGCTCGTCGGCGAGAAGGACGGGGGGATTGTTCATCAGAGCCCGCGCGATGGCCACGCGCTGCTGTTGGCCGCCCGAGAGCTGCGCGGGCGTGTGGTCGGCGCGGTTGCCGAGGCCGACGCGGTCGAGCATTTCGCCGGCCCGTTTGCGCCGTTGCGCCCCCGTGAAGCGTTTGCTGTAGAACGTCGGCAGCTCGACGTTTTCGATGGCGCTGGTGCGCGAGAGCAGGTTGAAGTTCTGGAAAACGAATCCGAGCTTCTGGTTGCGGATATGCGCCAGCTGCGTGCGGCTCATGCGGCTGACCTCCACGCCGTCCAGCAGATAGGTGCCGGAGGTGGGCGTGTCGAGGCAGCCGAGGATGTTGAGCAAGGTGCTTTTGCCGGACCCCGACGCGCCCATAACGGCGACAAAGTCACCGGCGGCGATGGCGAGCGACACGCCGTCGAGGGCGTGGACCTGGGTCTCGCCCATGACGTAGGTCTTAAACATGTTCTGGAGGGTGATGAGCATGGGGAAGTGCGCTCGGTCAGTCGTCCGTTCGTGGGGTCAGCGCATGGCGCGGCGGATGTTGCGGTTGTTGCCGCCGCCGGGCGGCGAGGGCATGAAGGGGTTTTTGGGACCGCCTGCGGGGCTCTGGCCGTTGGTCTGGAACCCGAGGATCACTTCGCGGCCTTCCAGGTCGCCGGGCGATTCGACGGCGGTGGAGGTCCCGTCGGAGATTCCGAGCGTGACGGCGACCGCCTGCGGCGTCTTGCCCGCGTCCAGCAGCCAGACCTTCGGGCCGCGGACTTCGGTGACGAGGTTGGTCGGCATGAAGCGCAAGGCGGCGGCGGGGATCACCTGGGCATTCTCTTTGCGGGCCACTTCGACGGAGATGTTGGCGGTCATGCCCGGGAAGAGTTTCTCGTCGGGATTGTCGGCCTCGACGATGACGGGGTAGGTGACCACATTCTGCACCGTGGAAGCTGCGAGGCGGATCTGCTTGACCACGCCGCGAAACGTGTCACGATAGGCATCGACGGTGAAGGAGACCGGCTGGTTTGTGCGGATCAAGCCCACATCGGCCTCCGGGATGCTGGCCTCGACTTGAATGCGTTTGAGGTCTGTCGCGATCTGGAAGAGTTTTTGCGCGTTCATGGAGGAGACGACGGTCTGGCCTTCATCCACGTTGCGGGCGATGACCACGCCGTTGACCGGCGAACGGATCGTGCAGTAGTCGAGGTTGGTCCTCGAGAGTTTGACGGCGGCCTTCGACTGCTCGACGGCGGCCTTCGAGATTTTCAGCTGGGCGGTCAGGGCGTCGCGCTCAGCCCGGACAATGTCAAGGTCGGCCTTGGAGAGCATGTTGCGGTTGGCGAGCTCGGCTTTGCGGGCGAGGTCTTTTTCTGCGAGGGCGAGCCTGACGGCAATCTGCTCGACATTGGCGTGGTTGGAGGTGAGCTGCGCGCAGTCTTTGGCGTGGTTGGCCTCATAGATGGCAGGGTCGATGAGAGCGACGATCTGGTTGGTGGTGACGGTCGAGTTGAAATCGACATAGAGCTGCAGGATGCGCCCATTGACCTGCGTTCCGACCTCAACCTCTTTGATCGGCTCGATGGTGCCGGTGGCGCGGATATCTTGGACAACGGTGTCGCGCCTGACCGTGGCGGTGCGATAGAAAACGTCCGCTTTTTTGGGGTGCAACTTCTGATAGGTGTACCAGCCGCCCCCTGCAAGGGCTGCGAGAAAAACAAGAATGATGAAAAATTTCATAACCGATGCTCTTGAAACTCGTTGTTCACAGTCACGTTTCCCGTCCTGCCTGATCGAATATTATCAATCCGCTTCGCGCCCTTCGCCCTTCGCCTCGCCGATCAGGCGGGCAATGCGGGCGAGGGCTGCCTGAGTGTCGTAGCGTGCGCGGACGACGTCGGCCCGCGCCTGGGTGACGGCCACTTGGGCGTCGGTGCGTTCGATCGAAGAAGAGATGCCAACCCGGTATTGCTCGTTGACGATCGCCAGGTTCTCTTCGGTCTGGCGCTGCACCAGTTCAGAGAGCTCGAGACGTTTGCGTGCGCTCTCGCGCTGCGCCACCGCATCGACCAGGTCCTTGTAAAGCGCCTGCTCGGCGTCCGCCACATGTGACCGCGCCGCGCGGAGCTGGGTGACCGACTCATCGATCCGGGCTGTTTTGCGGTGGCCGTCGAAGAGGTTCTGCACGAGCCGCAGCCCCCAGGAGAAGTTCCAGGCGAGAGGGAACCCGCGTCCCGAAAGGTCGGCGTCTGCGCCCAGCGAGAGGTCGGGATAGAGTTCGGCGATGGTTTGATCCACGTAGGCGGAGGCGGCCCGTTCCCGGGCGCGCAAAACGGCGAGCGCGGGGGCGTTGACGCGCGCCGCGGCCATGAGCGCGTCAACGGATTCGGGGTGTGGGGGCATGGCGCCTTCGCCGATGCCGAAGGCGGTGCCTTCGGCGAGGCCGAGCGCGCGGTTGAATTGGGCGCGCGCGGTCACGAGCGCATTGCTGGCGGTAATGATCTCCAGCCGCGCGTTCCCCAGGTCCACTTCGGCCTTTGTGACGTCGTATTGGCGGCGCGTGCCGACTTCGACCATGACGCGCGCCTCTTCCAGGTGCTGCGCGTACTGCTGCGCGCTCTCTATGCTGACGCGGACCAGCTCGTCGCTGCGGTGGTGCTCGAAAAAGGCGGCGCGTACAGTATAGATGACGTCGATCTCGGTTTCCCGGAGTTGTTCCTCGGCGGCGACCAACGCTTCGAGCGCCTGACGCTCTTGGGTGTCGAGCTTTCCGAAATCAAAAAGCAGCAGGTCGAGGCCGAGCGCTCCGCTCCAGGAGCCCCGCATTTCCGAGGAGGCGGAGCGTCCCCACGCGTTCTGCGTGCTGCGGTTATAGGCGCCGCTGGCGGTGATTTGCGGGAGGCGGGAAGAGCGGGTCATGCGGCACTGCAAACGGGCCGACTCCACCGCCTGACGGGCTTGAAACAGGGCCGGATGATAGGCGCAGGCAACCGCTTCAAAGTTCGTGAGGGCATACCGTCCGTAAGGCTCTAATCCGGCCTGGGCGGCGGTTACGGTGATTTCGCCGGGGTGGCGGCTGGTCGCGGTCTGCGCCTGGCGGGCGCGCCTGACGGTCGTGCATCCGTAAAACAGGAAGGCGGCGAGGAGGAGGAGAGCGTAACGCTGGAGTGTCATGGGGTCTCTTACATCGGGTCGTTGCCGGTTTGAACCGTGGCGGTGTCGGCGAACGCTTCGGTGTCAGGGTCGAAACGGTCGAGCCCGGCGTACGAGGACCAGATGGTCTCGGGGTCGAGCGACTCCGCGTAGGGTTCATAGGCGAGGCTCAGGTCGAACGCGCTGGCGTCATAGGCGTATTCTGAGCCGCAGGGATACTCGCAGGTGCAGGGCTTCTGGCCGTTGCAATGGCACGCGCAGAAACAGGTGGCCGTTTCGCCGGAGCCCGTTGAGGCGGCGGGGGCTTGCTGTTCCCAAGAGGCTGGGGCGAGCGGGGCTGAGGCGGGCTCCTGGACGACATAGGTTGTCGTCGCGGGCTGGGTGACGTAAACGGTCTCGGTGCGGGTGACGACCGGAGCAGGCTCGTAGAGGTAATAGGTGCGGTAAACGGGCCAGGGGTTATAGACATAGGAGAAGCCGCCGTACCAGCCGCTGCTCCAGCCGCCGTAGTAGAGGCTGGAATATCCCCGGCCGCCGCAATGCCAGCTATCGTAGTACCGCGTGTGCGAGTAGTAGGAGGGCGTGTAACTTGCGACTGAGAACCCGAAAGAGCCGCTGCTCCAGAAGAACCCCAAAGCGGCGGCGGGATAAACCACGGGTCCCCACCACACGGGGGAGAAGGCGTGATGAACGTAGCGGTGCGCGTAGGGATTGTAGTGATACGGCGAGGGGCGGCGCGGTCCTGCGTAACGGTGAGACGGCTCGGGTCTGCGGTGGGTAAACGGCGCGCGGCGGTCGTGAATCATGGAGCGGGACGGTGCGCTGTAAACAGAGGTCCGTCCGTCACGGTAGCGGCTCGACGAGCCGACCGGGGATACGGAGGACCTGTTCTGCTGGTGGCTGCCGCCCGGCATACGCGATGAGGGGAGGCTGCTGTGCATGCCATCTGGCCGGTCACGGAAACGGTTGTTGTCTGTGGCGACGCGGCCGGGAGAGCGCAGGCTCAGCCCCGATGAGAGGCGAGCGGAGCGGGTGCTCTCACCCGAGGTGCCGAAACGCAGGCTCGAGGTGCCGGACGTGGGCGGGCGCAGGTCGCCGGACGAGGGGGGCTGGAAGCGGCTTGCGTGACGCTGGGCTTCTCGCGGGCGACGGGAGTCGTGCGTGCGGTGGCCGCGCTGTCCGGTTTGCGCGTGAAGGGGGATGAGGCCGCGGAAGGCGTGCGCGTGACGTCGGGCTTTTCGCGGACGACGGGAGGCATGCGTGCGGTGGCCGCGCTGTCCGGTTTGCGCGTGAAGGGGGAGGTGGACGCGGAAGGCGTGCGCGTGACGTCGGGCTTTTCGCGGACGACGGGGGTCGTGCGTGCAGGGAGCGAGTCACTGCGTGACGGCTGGAATCGGCTGGCTCCGCTGTTCCGGACGTTGTCGGTCGTCGTCACGCGAGGGGTCGACTCGGTCACGCCCGGGCGGTTGAAACTGGGGGCGGTTGCGGGTGGCGTGGCACGCGAGGCGGGAGGGGGCGACGGGGGTACGGCAACGCCGCGCGCCGGGGGCTCCTGTTTTGTGAAGGGGCCCGAAACCCTGCTGTCGCGGCCGGAGCCGTTCACGCTTGACGGCGCATACGTGGTTGAACGGGCGGTCGACGACCCTCCGAAGATACGGCTTGAGGCGGGGCGTTCTGCGGAGGACGTGTAGGACGGTGAGGGCGCTGACGTGACGCGCCGGGGCGTCGCGCTTTGAACGGTCGGCGTGGGGCGCGATGGCATCGGGGAGGAGCGCACGTTTGAGGGCGGCGCACTCTCGGAGGCCGAAGAGGAGGGACGCACGCCGCTTGTTCTGATGCTGGTTGGGGCGCTTTCGCGTGAAGGGGTGCGCCCGGAGTATAAAGAGGCGTCGCTGCTCCGGACCGACGAACTACCCTTTTCAGGGGAACTTGGGCGCGAGCGAGAGAACGCGCTTTCGCGTGCCGACAAAGCCGTGGCAGTACCGATTATGGCCGAGATGAAGAGTATTGAGGTTCTGTTTTTCATGGTTGCCTCCTTGCCGGCAGCCCGTGCGTTTTAGATCGACTCGTGTTGCAGTTTAAAACCTTATCCCGTCTGCGTCAAGCCGTGCACACAGAACACTGCGTCCGCTGACAACCACTTAAACGGAAGCGGGCCGCTTCTATTGCCGCACGACGCAACTATTTAAACAAGAGTTTAATACAGTGGTTTGAACCGGTGTGTGCCATAATGACCCGTTTTGACAAAGTGTGACTCGCGGAGTGTGACATGACCCGTTTTGACGGGCTGATGGGTTTTGCGCCGCGATTTAAATATTAGTGTGCAACTTATTTTCAATGAACAGTTTATGTTGTGAATCCCGTTCAAGATATGCAACTTGGCATACGGGGTGCTGAACCATACACGTTCGCTTATTGGATCTCGATTAGAAACAGCGGACGGATTGGAGCTGAGAAAATGGCAAAGGTTTTGGGAATTGATTTAGGGACAACCAACTCGTGCATGTCGGTCATGGAGGGCGGCGAGCCCATCGTGGTCCCGAACGCCGAGGGGCAGCGCACGACACCGTCCATTGTGGCCTTCACCAAGAGTGGTGAGCGTCTGGTCGGTCAGTCGGCGAAGCGTCAGGCGGTGACGAATCCGAAGCAGACGGTCTATTCGGTCAAGCGGTTCATGGGCCGCCGTTACGACGAGATGGCGCACGAGATTTCGATGGTGCCGTACGATGTGGTGCGGGCTGCCAACGGTGACGCGCACGTGAAGGTCGGGGACAAGACCTACTCGCCGCCGGAGATTTCGGCGATGATCCTGCAGAAGATGAAGGCGGACGCCGAGGCGTTTCTGGGAGAGACGATCACCCAGGCCGTGATCACGGTGCCGGCCTATTTCAACGACAGTCAGCGTCAGGCCACGAAAGACGCGGGGCGGATCGCGGGGCTGGAGGTGTTGCGCATCATCAACGAGCCGACGGCGGCTTCTTTGGCCTACGGGCTGGACAAGAAAAAGGACGAGAAGATCGCCGTGTACGACTTCGGCGGCGGAACGTTCGACATTTCCGTGCTCGACATCGGCGACGGCGTGTTCGAGGTGAAGGCCACCAACGGCGACACGCATCTCGGCGGTGACGACCTCGACCAGTCCATCATGAACTGGCTCATCGACGAGTTCCGCCGCGAGAACGGCATCGACCTCTCGAAAGACATGATGGCCCTGCAACGCCTGAAAGAGGCCTCGGAAAAGACCAAGTGCGAGCTCTCTTCGTCGACCAGTTCGGAGATCAATTTGCCGTTCATCACGGCGGATGCCTCTGGCCCCAAACATTTGACGATGACGCTGAGCCGGGCCAAGCTGGAGCAGCTCACCGACGCGCTGATCGAGCGCACCACGCAACCCTGCCGCAAGTGCATGAGCGACGCGGGCCTTTCGACCGTGGACGAAGTGGTGCTGGTCGGCGGACAGACGCGCATGCCCAAGCTTCAGGAGAAGGCCAAAGCCCTGTTCGGCAAGGAGCCGCACAAAGGCGTCAATCCCGATGAGGTCGTCGCGGTCGGCGCGGCGATTCAGGGCGGCATCCTCAAGGGCGAGGTGAAGGACGTCTTGTTGCTGGACGTGACCCCGCTGACGCTCGGCATCGAGACCCTCGGCGGCGTGATGACCCCGCTCATCGAGCGCAACACCACG
>CAYZQL010000192.1:0-2711 GCA_964480555.1 uncultured Lentisphaeraceae bacterium
ACCGTGTGGTGGTGGACGGCGACCGCAGCACGAACGACACGGTGATCCTGATGGCGAGCGGCGTGGCGGGCAACCAGATGCTGACGCCCTACCATCCGCAGTGGCAGTATTTTGTGGACGCGCTGACGACGGTGTGCCTCGAGCTGGGCAAGAAAATGGTGATGGACGGCGAGGGCGCGACCAAGTTCGTGACCGTGCGCGTGAAAGGCGCGCGGACGTGCGAGGATGCGCAGAAGGCGGCGCGCGCGATCTCCAAGTCGGCGCTGGTCAAGACCTCGTGGTTCGGGATCGACCCCAACTGGGGCCGCGTGATTGCGGCCGTGGGCTATTCCGGCGCGGAGGTGGACGACCAGAAGGCGCGGATCAGCTACGGCGACATCTGCGCGTACGACCGGGGCCGGGTGGCGGACAAGGCGCTGCTTGCGGCGATGCAGGAGGTGATGCGCAAGCGCGCGTTCGACGTGACGGTGGAACTGGGCCTTGGCGACGGCGAGGATACGGTGTACACCTGCGATTTCTCGTTCGACTATGTGAAGATTAACGCCGAGTACACGACATGACAACGGAACCCAAATACGTCTGGCGGAACGCGCTGATGCTGTGCGCGGCGGCTGCGGTCGCGGCGCTCGTTTCGTCGTGCCGGGCACCCGCATCTGAAACAGGGCGGTATCAGTGGAACATCGTGCCCCGTGAGGATAGGGCGGATTCGATTTGTGTGATCGACACGAATACTGGTGAGGTGGCCGAGTGGGGAGGTTCTTCATCAGGATGGTGGCTCAAGGATGGAAGACCGCTTGCGCTTCCCGATTTTCAGGCTCTCCGGAGGGAACGGGCTGAAAAGGAAAAACAGGCGAAAGAGGCCCGTGAAAAAAGAAAAGCCCTTGTGGAATCCTACGCCCGGATGCCGCTTGAAAAACAGGTGGTTTGGGCCAAGAGGATTACAGTCTGCAAGGCCATCATCGATAAGAGAGTGGCGGGCGAACACCCCTTTGTTCGTCTCGAGAGTTTTGAATTGTTGAAGGACGAGCATGGCCCAGCCGCGGATAAAGAGCGGCGGCCCTACAAAGTCACAGACGATGGGCTGGTTGTGTGGTTCAACGGGATGGTGGACGGCGGGTCTCTCGAGTTCGGTCTGTCCCCGTCCGGTGACGGCAAACCGCTCTTTCCCGCGCCCGCGACGATCATTGACGACGTCAAGGCAATTTTGAAGAAGAGTGAATGACGTGAAGCAATTTATTGAAAAAGCCGCGGTGCTGACGGAGGCGCTGCCTTACATTCAGGACTTCAAAGGGTCGGTCGTGCTCGTGAAGGTCGGCGGCAGCGTGATGGAGGTTGCCGAGAACCTCGAGAGCCTGTTGACGGACATCGCCTTCATGAACGCGGTGGGCATCAAGACCGTGCTGGTGCATGGGGGCGGCAAGGCGATCTCGCGCGGCATGGAGGCGGCGGGCCTTCCTCCGCTCTTTGTGATGGGGTTGCGCGTGACCACGGAGGAGACCGTCCATGTGGTCGAGCGGGTGCTGAAAAACGAGGTCAATGCCAATGTGGTACACCTGTTGCAGAAGCATCAGGCGAATGCGCGGCCTTTGCACGGCGACTGGATCTTCGGGGTCGAGAAAAAGACCGGCAAGGATCCGGAGACCGGCGCGGCGCTGGACTGGGGGTATGTCGGCGAGCCTGTGACGGTCGACACGCGGCCGGTGGCCGAGATGCTCGAAGCGGGGATCGTGCCGGTGGTGACGCCGCTTGGGACCGGCGCGGACGGGAAGCTGTACAACGTCAACGCGGACACGGCGGCGGCGGCTCTCGCCAAAGCATTGAAGGTGCGTAAGCTGGCCTTCATCTCGGATGTGCCGGGATTGTTGATGGACGTGAATGATCCCGCATCGTTGCTGGCGACGCTGCGGGTCGGCAGTGTGAGGAAACTCAAGGAGGCCGGTGTTGTGGGCGGCGGGATGCTGCCGAAGTTGGACAGTTGCGTGGAAGCGATCAAGGCGGGGGTGGGCAAGGTCCACCTCGTCGACGGACGCATGCCCCATTCGCTGCTGTTGGAAATTTTCACGAAAAATGGAGTAGGAACGGAGATCATAGCAGATGAGTAAGAGTACTGACATTGCCGCGTTGTTTGACCAATATGTGATGCACACGTACGCGCCGGCTGCGACGTTGACCAGCGGCAGCGGCTGCAAGGTCCGCGACCCGGACGGCATGACCTATCTCGATTTCACGGCCGGCATCGCCGTCCACAACGTCGGCCACTGCCACCACAAGGTGGTGAAGGCCATCCAAGACCAGGTCGCCACCTTGGGGCATTGCTCCAACCTGTTTTTCAACGTGAACCAGGCGCTGCTGGCGCAGCGGCTCTCGAAGCTCTCCCTCAACGGCAAGTGCTTCTTCTGCAACTCGGGCGCGGAGGCCAACGAGGCGATGGTCAAGCTCGCCCGGCTGTGGGGGCACGAGAAGGGCAAGTACGAGGTCGTCACGATGCAGAACTCCTTCCATGGGCGGACGCTCGCGATGATTGCGGCAACCGGCCAGGCCAAGGTGCAGAAGGGCTTCGACCCGCTGCCGATCGGCTTCTCCTACGCCGAGTACAACAACCTTGACTCGGTCAAGGAGGCGGTCAACGAGCGCACGGTGGCGGTGCTGGTCGAGGCGGTGCAGGGCGAGGGCGGCGTGATCCCCGCGACCGAGGAGTTTATGGTCGGCGT
>CAYZQL010000192.1:2721-7771 GCA_964480555.1 uncultured Lentisphaeraceae bacterium
GCCAAAGCGCTGGCGGACGGCATCCCGATGGGCGCGCTGGTGGCGTCGCCGGCGCTGTCCGACCTCTTCAAGCCGGGCATGCACGCCTCGACGTTCGGCGGCAATCCGGTGTCGAGCGCGGCGGCCTTGGCGGTGATGGACGTGATCGAGGAAGAGGCGCTGGTCAAGCGCGCGGAGGAGGCCGGCAGCCTGTTCGTCGAGGGGCTCAAGGTCTTTGTCGAGAAGTACGCGCAGGTGCTGGAGGTGCGCGGCAAGGGGCTGATGGTCGGCATGGTGGTCGAAGGCGACGCGAAAGAGGTCGTGACCGCCTGCCGCGACATGGGCCTGCTGTGCTGCGTGGCCGGCGAACATGTGGTGCGGTTCCTGCCGCCGCTGAACGTCAAGGACGGCGACCTGGAAGAGGCGCTGGAGATGATCAGCGACGCGCTGGAGCAGCTCTTCGGCGCGGCGGAAGAGGCGTAAGCGAATCCGGTCCGGAATGAGCCTAACGTGTCGAGCGCCTGCCACGGCATCCCGTTGGCAGAGCGCTCGGGTTAGCCCTTTTCATCACACTTCGTATCCGATTCAAGCAACCCCAAGTAGTCTCTTCTCGCATACAGAATGCGGATGATTGAAACATACTTGTCTTCTGTCCGGTAAAACACGAGGTGGTTCTTGCATGGGACGAAACGGTAGGTTTTGAGACTTGGAATATCGGTTCTCAACCTCGCTCCGGTCTGAGGCAGGTCTGCCAATGTCCGAATCTTTTCGAAGACAAGGGCAAGCAGAGCGGTTGCGGCTTGCGGATTAAACAGATCGCTCGAAATGTGCCGCTTGACCTCGTCCAAATCGGCAACCGCTTGCGGGGTGAACCGGATTTTGAACATGGCTACACTCCGAGTTTCTTCATCGCGGAGTCCACGGAGACCCATCCGCTTTTCCGGGCGGACTCCTCTCCCTCGGCTAAGGCCGACATGAGATCCAGTTCGGTGCGCAATTTTTCGTATGCGCGAATGTCAACGATGGCAAAGCGCCCATGCCCGTTTTTGGTCAAAAAGACGGGCGTGTCGGCTGTGACTTCGCGTAAGACCGTGTTGTAATTCCTGAGTTCGGAAATGGGTTTTATTGTCGGCATGATGAACTCCTCTTGTCGATGGATAAAGTGTAGCTAAATTTGTCTCAGAATACAACAGCGGGATATCGCTGGGTTGGGGGCGTTGATAATCTTTGGTGCGCCCCAACGTCGAGCGTCCCGAACGAGGCCCGCTTGGGGTCGACAATAGACATCCGGGCGCACTGAAAAAGTCGGCTTGAAGCGCCTGACGGCGCCACTACGAACGTTTCGCACCCGTTTGTAGCAAGTGAGGGCCTTCCGTTCGATTCTATGCCGCCAGCCGACTTTTTCAGCGCAACCGACATCCCGGCCGATGTTGTGTCAACCCATGCCGCGCTTAACCCATGTGTGTCTTGTCCACGTGCGGTTCCGTTTGAGCGACGGCTGGGCTGAGCGGGCTCGGCCGGAGGCCGCGCGCCACCATCCGGACGGAGGACGGCGACGTGTGCTGCCCCGGGCCGCTCACGACTGCAGCGCCAGCAGTCCGAACAAAAGGCAATACACGCCGAGGATATACGCCCATATCCAGAAGAACAGGCGGCTTGCCCAGAACCGCTTCCCCGTCTTTTTCTCGATCTCCCGTGCCGTCGTCCAGTCCGCCCACATCGAAAAAAACCAACCGACCGCGGTGATGCGGGGGCGGTGGTGCTTTGCGACAAAGGGGCGGATGGCAAAGAACCAGATCGGATACGGCGCAAGGAAAGGCGTTGCCAGTATCACCAATAAGATGGCTGTGACCGTATCCAAAATCGTTTCCTCGGTTGTCGGGGTCAGCTCCGTCTAAAGGGATTGTCTGACCCTCACTCCTTCTCACGCGCACCGCTGCCGGTTTCCCGGAAGCGAACACAGGCGCCTATGATCGTTGCCAGCGGGATAATCTCCGTGCCCGGGATTGTGCAATACACGCCGGCGGCAAGTGCGCACCACAGCGATGTCCGCTTGCGAAAGCCCAGCGCTCTCCCCATCCAATATCCCGCAAGGCCGCCGACAGGCAAGCCCAGCACCAGACCCACCGGCCCGAAGGTCGCAATGTCCACCAGGTCAATGATCAGGCCGGCCGCGATCGGCCCGAATGCGCGGTTCATCCGCCGCGCAAGCGTGCGGCCTTCGGGCGGACCGGCCGTGGCTCCCGGCGGGCTGTTTTCCCCTTCGGCCGCTGCGGGCGTCCGCTCTGCCGGATGCGCGTCTGGCGGGCAACGGAGCGCCTTCATGCGAAGCGACAGGCCCGCAAGAACGGGCGCAATCAGAAGCACCGGGATGATGTTCCATCCATCGGGCAGAAACACGAACAGGATGCAGAGCACGATGAGTGCGGCGCCTGCAAGGCACGGGGCGAGAGTGCGTTGTCTGTTCATAGTGTGTTATAGGGGGCATGCATTATTTGACATGTGACACGACCCCGTTTTGTGGGTGCTTAGAACTCCGCGAGCAACTCTTCTGCTGTTCTGACGGTGGCAAACGGGCCGCTCAATCCAGCCAGATATGCCAGTTGAACACTCCTCGCGTCGACCGACTGTTGGGCAAACTGGAGATCTCTCGTGGCGCAGCCATCCTGTGCCAGGGAGCACTGAAAACCCAAGTCTGAAGCCGCGCGTACCGTTGTGTCCACACACAGGTGGGTCATCATTCCGGCGACGACAAGCTTTGAGGCGTCAATGGCGCGCAGGGCTTCAAGCAACGCAGTCTCCCGAAAGCTGTTTGGAAAGTGCTTGGTCACGATGCGTTCGCCAGCCGATGGGCGTAAGGAGGTATGAATCTCGGCACCCGTCGTATCGGGTAGAAAGAACGTTGCGCCAGGACGCTTGGAAATGTGCTGTACATGAAAGATGGGCAACGCGTGCTGGCGAAACGCAGTCAGAAGTAGCGCCGCCTTGGAGACCGCGGATTCGGCATCCACAAGTTCCATTGCGCCACCGGGAAAGTAGTCGTTTTGGAGATCGATGAGTACGAGGGCGGTGGACATTGATAGGTTTCCTGGTTGGACGCGAAGGCGCCGTGGATTTGTGAGGCCTAACGTCAGCGACCACCAACACCCTGAGCCGAAGGCGAATGGGGGTTCGGAGGGTCGCCGGGTCGGGAAATAGTTTCTCTCTTTTCGTTCTGTTTGTCGAGGGTTTCGGGGTCGGATCGGCTTCGACGGGGACAAGAGGAATCGCAGAGGTTTTTCGCACGCCAAGACCCGAAGACGCCAAGGAGTCCAATTACCTTTGCGTCTTTGGGCCTTGGCGTGAACAGAGAGAGGGGTGAGGGAGGAGGCCAGCTCACGCGGAGGCGCGGAGCGCGCGGAGGTGGCCAGCAGGAGGAGAGGGATTAGGGTAAAGGCAGCTTTAAGCTTCATAGGCGGCCACATTAGGGTCTCGCGAGTCCGCAGAAGAGGGCGGCGTCGCGCAGACGGGTGTCGGCGGTGAGCAGCCCGGTGGCTTTTAGCGAGAGGGCAGTGGCCAGATGGATGCCGTCGAGCGTTCGCAGCGGCAGAAGCGGATTCTTGGCCAGGAGGCAGCGGTGCGCGAGGGTTGCCGCCAAGTCGCGCACGGTCGCACTGATTGGCACAAGACGGATCTTTCCTTGAGAGGCATGGTTGCGCATGGCCTGCGTGAGATTCATGGTTGCGCCTTTCTTCACGCATCCATCCGCCTCTTTGCGTGACAGGGCAAATACGAACTCGACTTCTGCAAGCACGCTTGTGATGATCGGCGTTGCCTGTTGTTCCAAAAGGTCGAGATAAACCGGAGAGTCGGACTCGTGTACGTAAAGCTTCAAAAGGCAGGATGTGTCCCAGTAGATCACAGCCGGTCCTCGCGAAGGGTTGAGATGATTTCTTCGGAGGGGGATGCGTTCTTTCCGCGAACCCGGTACTTCGTCTGTATCGTTTCCAGTTCCCGCACGAAATCCCTGCCTTCGAATAGAGGTTCGGCGTCGATCGGGCACAGGCGGGCTTTTGGATGACCTCGCACGGTAATCACCACCTCTTCTCCGGCGGATGCCCGCTCCACAAGGCTGCTGAGCTTCGCTTTACTTTCTCTCAGTGTCGCATACATGTGACCACTGTAGTCTCTTGTGCGTGCGAAGGCAATACGAAACAGCCCGTACGGCCACGCCAAGATGCGCGAGGCCTTCCGCGCCGACGAGGCTCAAGGTCGCGACGCCCGCATCCCGTCGCCTCCACCGGTCTTGTTGGGCGGTTATCATCGTTTAGTGCGAGTGTGCCTCGACATAGGACTGCAAGACAGCATTGATACGCGTCTGGTATCCGGGGCCTTGCCCTTTGAACCAGTCGATCACCCGTGGGTCGAGGCGAAGCGAAAGAGCCGCCTTCTTTTCGGGCATGCGAATGACCATTTTCTTGAACATGGCTTTATCGATTGGGGGAATGTCGGTGAAGTCGATCTCCTCCTCCTTCATTCCGTGCAACCGTTTCCAGTCAGTCCCCGATTTCTTCGGTATAGATGCTTTGTTCATGACGGTTCGCCTTGTCGTGCGGAAATGATTCGCGTCATCCCTGTGTTCGACTCGGTGTATACGACAACAGCCAGAATGTCACCTAGCCAGCCGATTCCGATCCACCGGTCTTCTCCGTACTCTATTCTTTGATCCAAAAAAGTCACCATGGGATAGTCGAACACGGTCGGAACATCGGCAAAGTCAACGCCGTGCTTCTGCCGGTTCATTGCGTTCTTTGACTCATCCCATGTGAATTTCATCGCCAACAGTGTATATACATTATGTATCTACGTCAAGGGGGTGTTGATTTCTTTCTCGCCCAACATCGCTGTTGAGGGGCGCGCGTCAGCGCGTACCCGCGGACGGCTGGTTGTGTGCCGGGTATGCCCGGCCGCTTGTCGCCCGCGGGCAAGCCCGTCCGCGAGCCCATGCCTGCACCCGCCTGCCGGCATTGCAAGACACCGCTGCAGGCGGTGGAACAACTCCGTCCCGCGCCGGCACTCCGTTTCCGGAACG
>CAYZQL010000193.1:0-7748 GCA_964480555.1 uncultured Lentisphaeraceae bacterium
GAGAACGGCGCGCTGCTGTGGGAGTGCGAGGGGCCTGCGAAAAAAGTCTGTGTCGCGACGGCGGCGTTCGACCGGGACACGGTCTACGCGACCGGCGGATATCCGAACCGGATCCTGCTCGCGATCCGCGCCGACGGCAAAGGCGAGGTCACGAAAAGCCACATCCGCTGGTCCAGTGACGCCAAGGTGGGATATGTGCCATCCCCGATTCTGCACGCCGGGCTGTTGTATGCGGTCGCGGACCAGGGGCTGATGCGGTGTTACGACACGGCTGACGGTCGCGTGCTCTGGGAACAGGATTTCAAAGCGCCGTTCTATTCCTCGCCGACGCTGGCGGGCGGCGCGCTCTATCTGTTTGACCGCAAGGGCAAGGGGTATATTGTGCCGACGGGGCGGACGGCAGGGCCAATCGTCACCAACGAACTGCCGTCGGGCGTATTCGCAACGCCCGTGTTTCTGGGGGGAAGAATCTACCTGCGGACCGTGGGCGATTTCTGCTGTATCGGAGAAGAATAGGCGACCGTGCGGCGCAACAGCACCGGTTTCCGGATCACCGTGAAAAGGAGAATGATGAAAAAGTTTCTCGTTCCAGTGCTTTCTGCGGCCGCGCTTAGCCTTGCGGTCTGTCTTGATGCGCAGGCTGATGAGGGGGGCAGGTGTCCGGCGATTTTTTGGGCAAGTGAGCCGGTCCGTCCGGGTGAGACGGCGATGGTGATCGGCGAAAACCTTGGCGACTGCCCGTCGGTCGAGATTGTGCGGCTGCCGGACGGCCGGGCCAAAGAGCCGGCGCAAGAGAACGCCGTTTGGCCCAAAGGCGGCACCCAGGTGGACGTGCTTCAGGCGAACGCGCAGTCCGCAAAATTCATCGTGCCGGCGGACTTCAAGCCAGGGCTGTTCGCGATTCGCCTTGTCGCAAGGGGCGCTGCGGCTGAACACATCGTGAACCGTCCGCAGATCTGGTGGGCGCAGGGAGAGGGTGGCCCTGCCGCAGCCCCGGGCGGGTGGATCCGGTTTTTTGGAAAAAACCTTGGCTGGGGGGCAAAGGACGGAATGCGGAAACCTGTTGTACGGCTCGAAGGACCGCGCGTCGTTTCTCTGGCGGTCGAAACAGACGGCCATGCGGCACGCGCCGTGTTGCCCAAGGATATTCCGGCAGGGTTGTACCGCCTGTTTGTCCACAATGGCGCAGGCGGCCGTGCGGGGTGGAGCGCGCCGGTGGAGGTGACGGTCGCGAATAAAGAGGCTTGGCCGCAGACCGTGTTCAATGTGACAAATTTCGGCGCGCTGGCCGACGGCGTGAAGGACGACACGATGGCGATTCAAAGCGCACTTTCGGCGGCTGAGTCTCAAGGCGGCGGCATTGTCTATTTGCCGTTGGGCCGTTATGCGGTTTCCGACACGTTGAACCTTCCGCGGCGCACGGTGCTTCGGGGCGAGCGTGCGGATCGGGTCGCGCTGACATGGCCTGATCTGCCGAATCCGCCTTGGGCGCTTGTCCAGGGGACGAATTCATTCGGGCTGGAGAATCTGACGATCTACGCGAACCACCACCATCATGTCATCGCCGCGGACTTGGGCGACAAGCCCGACGCGGGAGATGTGTTTCTGCGGCGCGTGCGTGTCCGGGCAGACTCTTATCGCGGACATCCGACGCTTGACGAAGTGGACGCGCGATTTCGCGAATCGATGAAATGGTCCACAGGAGGCGGCGATACGGTGAGGATGGGCGGGCGCAACATCGAGATCACGGATTGTGATTTCTATGGCTCCGGGCGCGCGTTGTTTCTGAGCCGCGTACGTGGCGGGCTTGTTGCCGGCAACCGCTTTTTCAACGGGCGCTGGGGCTGGTACTGCATCTCGGGAAGCGACGGGCTGATTTTTGAGAACAACGATATCACCGGTGCGGATCTGATGTCTACCGGCGGCGGCCTGAATTGCCTTGACGGCTCGCGCTTCTCGCAAAATGTGTATTATGCGGATAACCGTCTGCAACTGATGCACGGCTGGGACCGCGAGGCGATGACATCCGATGCCGGTGGCGAGGCGTATTCGGGAAAGGCCGTGGCGGCGACTGGAACGACGCTCATTCTTGACGGCAAACCGAACTGGCGCGGGCGGGACTGGCGCGGCGCGGGGGTGTTTGTGCTCGCGGGCAGAGGCGCGGGGCAATACCGCCGCGTGGCAGGGCAGGGTGAGCAGTCTGTGGTCGTGGACCGTCCGTGGGATGTGGTGCCGGGCACGAATTCGGACATTTGCGTCACGATGTTCCAGGGGCATTACATTCTCAGCGGGAACGAATTCACGGATTGCGGGGCCATGCAGTTTTATGGCACGGCAGTGGAGAACATCGTCGTGCGGAACACGGGCACACGCATGTCCGGGTTCCGCGGTCTGGGGCTGTGGTATCACGGCTATCAGCCGAACTGGTTCTGCGAGTTCCGCGACAACGCGATCAAAGAGGGCAACTATTACCACTGGAACAAGGCGTCCGATGCGGTCCTCGAAATCGCAGGGCAAGGTCGCGCCCCTTACACCGGGCCGCTGAACATCGGGGCGGTCGTGCGGCACAACCGGCTCGACAGCCAGGCGCACATCCGTGTCGGTGGCGCGACGCGCGACGCCATCGTTGAGGGAAACCGTGTCGCGAATTCCGCGCAGGGCATTTTTGTCAGCAGGCACGCAACGAATGTTTGGCTATGCGCCAACACGTTTGAGAATGTCCGGGAAGAGATTACCGACGAGCCGGCGCTGCGCCGTGCAGCTGAAGAGCGCCTCGGCCGCTATCTCAACCGCCCCGATCCGGTTGCCGTCTGGGATTTTGAGAAGACAGAGCGGATGAAAGTTTCCGACGTCTCCGGCAACGGTTTCCGCGCCACGCTCAGCGGCGGTGCGACGACGGTGACGAACGGCGTGTGCGGTCGCGCAGGGAAGTTCGACGGAACAGGTTGGCTGTGCGTGGATGAGCCGGCTGTGTTCAATGCGCCGGACATGACGGTTTCGCTCTGGATCAAGCCGGATACTCTGCGGGGCAGGCGAGGATTGGTCGGAAAGCGCTTTTCAGGCTGCGAGGCGCCGTTCATCCTGTCTCAGAACGGCGCCGGGCTCAGCTTTGAGGCCACCGACGCAGAGCACCGCTGGACGTTCAACTTCACCTCGGGCCCCGTATTGAAAGAGGGTCAATGGACGCATATCGCAGCAGTCGCGCGTCGCGGCAAGGGTGTTGCACTTTTCGCGAATGGCAAAAACGTTGCCGAAAAGCAAAATGCGTCCGACAGGATCGGCAACGGCGAACCTCTGATCCTCGGGCGGGAAGCGTGGGGCGGCGAGCCCGCCTCAACCGGCACGCCGGGGTATTTCATCGGACAGATGGACGAGGTGAAAATCTGGACACGGGCGCTCACTCCAAACGAGATTGGCGAAGAAGCCTCGCGCCGGCCGGCCGGGAATTGACTCCTGGTCCGTTTAAATTTGATCGGGACCGCGGTGCTTGGAACGCAGTCTGCCGCGTCATTTCGCGAAGCAGTCGGGCGTGTGAACGTTTCAGGATGGCCGCTCGGGGTTTATCGTGGAACGCTTGACGATCTGATGATTCTGCCTGCCGACTGATATCACAGAAACGTCTCAATAATCGTCGCGCTTTCGAGCAGCTGACGCAAGGCCGCCCACTGGCGTTGTTTCAATGTGCTCTGAATCGCGGCGGCCAGCCCGTTCGTGTCTGCGGGCAGTTTTTCTCCGGCGGACTGTTTGGACTCGATTTTTTTTAGAACGGCTTCGGCGTCACATGACAGTTGCGCGATGATATCTGCCGGCAGCTTTACGCTGAATCCGGCGATCCCGACCTCCGGCGCGAGCGCAAAGGATTGGAGTTCATAGGCACCCAGTTTCAGATTCCACGTTGACGTGGCGGATTGTCTGCTGTTGTCCGAAAGGTTGACGATCTTGCCCGTCGCGTTCGTGAGGGTCACGGTCACATCGCCCGGATAATATTCGCGGTTGACCAGATAGACGTAGCGTTTGCCGCCGTCGACCAAGGTACGCACGGTCACGGGGTCGGTGTTCTCCCCGACCGTCTCGAACTTCTTGGCAGGCAGCGCGCGGTACGCCGCGGCGAAAGGCCGCAGCAGCTCCGCATGGCCCCGGTCGAGCGTCAAACCGCCGCGCGAAATCACCATCGGGTCGAACCGGGCCAGCGCATTTGCATAGTGCCGCATGAAATGGACGCCTCCGGAAAAGGCGGGGGTGATGCGCAACTGCGCCTTCGGCCACCAGAAGCCGTCCTTGGCATACTCCGATCCCATCCGACAGATGCCCTCGGCAGGTTATCCAAAAATAACGGCCAACTCGCGGGACTGCGTGTCATCCGGAGCGCACGACCACCAGGTGTGCTTGCCCCAGCGCTCGATCCAGGTGTTGAAGATATTGACATCTTCACAGGTGGCGGAATCGGCTGTTACTGACGACGCGCACGGGCCCAGCGCGTTCAGGCCCGTAGTCACTGTGATCCCTGGCTCCTTGTCAATCGACATAGCACTAATGCCGGCATCGCGTCCGCCGGACGGCGAAATGGCGAGGCGCAAATCAGGGCGGACTTTCATCAGTTCATCGCGCATCCGGCAAACGAGATCCGTGATCTTGGTGCATCGCCATGCGATCCATTTGTCACGCATGTCCTTGGATGTCAGGAACGCATAGCGCTTGGAGAACCGGTCGTGAAGTTTGGCGTCTACCGGAATCTTAGTTCCGGTTTCCTGCTCGAACAGGCGGATCGTGGTGTCGTCGTAACCGTTCCGAAGAGAGCCGAACCCCAGCGTGGAGGAACCGTAGCAAAAGATGTGTAGTCCCTTGTAGGACGGGTGTTTGCCGTAACGTGTCGCAATTTCGCGGATGGAACGGAGAAGCGCTTCCTGCACAACGGGGTGGACGGGATTGAAGATGGGGCCGCCCGCGCCGCCGCCGTTAGGCACCTCGCCATACGGCAGGGGGCATTGACTCCAGCCTTTTCCCTCACGCTCCTGAGCCTCGCGCTGCCGCTCGAAATTGCGGACGTTGTACTGCCCGGTCCAGTCGCCCGCGCCGCTCTGCACCTTGTCGTCGGCCCGCATGTTGTTGATGGTGTCCGCCCCGGCCCGGATGGCGTCGAGGTCGATGTTCATCTTTTCCATGAGGCTGCCTAGACGAATGTAGGTGACTTGAGAGACGAATTCAAGGTGTTCTTTGTCGAAGCGGGTGAGCAGTTTATCCACCCAATCCTCCGGGTGCGTGGTCCAACGGATGTAGAGGTTGCGGGTAACGGGTGAGGCCACCGACCAGTCGAAATAGTTTGCGGGCTCGGTAGGGGAGGGGTAGAGCGGGCCATGATACCAGATGACGGGATAGGTGAGACGGTTCATGCCCTCGTACTTGGCGAACGTAACCATGCGGTTCAGCCACATGTCGAATGTCAGCGCGCCGAGGTCGGACGAGTGGCTGCACGGGTCTTCGTAACTAATCCCCAACGAGCGCTTTGCCCCGTCGCTGCCGGGGATATCCGGCACGTCAAGCGTCGGAAACTCTTTTACCTCGCAAATGGTGACGCTGGCCGCCGCGGCGGGCTCGCCCGACGTCGTGTTTCCGAAGGCGATGGTGCAGTCCTTCCAGCGCGGCCAGAAGACCTGCCGGATTTCCAGCATCTTCCCGGTAATCGGCTGGGCAAGCCCGGTCAGCGTCCCGTGCGGCTTGGCCGTTCCCGTGAAAACGCCGATGCTCAGGTCGTAGCAGGTGCCGTCCGAGACGGACATGCAGCGCGTCTTGTCATCCGGGTACCTGACAATCGCGAGGTGCGGTTTCCCGACACGCCGGATGGCGAACCGGTAGCCGAAACGCGAATCAGGACCGGGATCCGCTTCGCGGTACGCGCCTGCCGCCGAGTTGGTCACGATGACTTTGCCGCACTCGAAATAGAGGTTGGTCGGATACTCACGCGTGCAGTCGATTTCCGCCATGGTCCGGCCGATTCTCACCTCTTCGCCAAAGGCCATCACCCCGACACATAGACCGATGCAGGCCAGCTTTTCTTTCCCCATGTTCATCTCCGATCTCCCTTTAGGTAAAGTTTTGGTCGGGACGCCTCCCCGAGGCGTCCGATACGCTTGGGACAGACGGACGGTTCGGGGAACCGTCCCTACCTTTCAAATTCCCGCGTCGCGACGTCACGGTACGACAATAATGGCGCCGTTGCCTTTGCCGAGCATCGGGAAGCGCGTGGCAGGCAACGTGCCGGCAACGCCGTCGGTTTCCTCCCGAAGAATCGTTTCGGGAAGTTGCGACCACATGTAACACACGACAAACACGCGCGAATCGCGGGAGACGATGGCCGGCCCTTTCTTGGGTTCCCAATTCAGGAAGGAGCCGCCGAGCACCTCGAGCCGTGTGTGGTCATCGGCCTGAAAGAGCCGGTCCGCATTTTCCGATTTGAAGCCGAAGATCCAGGCGTCCGATCGGCGGAAGGCATACTGGGCACCGGGCAAGTGCTCGGAGTTCACCATGCGTGCCCAGGCATGCACGTTTTCGAGGCCGCACTTCTCTTCTTTGTCGTCGCCGGCAAAGAACAGGCAGTTGTTGGCAAAAACCTCTTTGGCGGCTCCTGCGGGTCGCGAATTACGGTACAACCGCCAAATCGCCGTGTCCTGCGCCGCCGCACTGGGAAACAGCAGGTCCGCCTTCCCCGCGTAGCTTCGGCAATGGTGGAACCAGACCTCGATGTCCTCCAAAACGACCGGACGGTCAGCCTCATGATCGAGGAAGACCCCGCCCGCGGTGATGGCGCCGTGAAGCCGCAGCGGCTCCTTTGACGGCTCCGCCACACGGAACAGGCCCGGCCCGTCCTTTCCAGCCGCGATCGTGCGGTGTACGCCGCCGAACAGCCAAGTGATTTCTTTCACGCCCGCCGGGATGTCCACGGTCCCGTTGACGACATAGTTGGCCTTGGGGAAGTAGACCACCGGCTTGCCTGACTTCATCGCCCGCTGAACGGCCGCGGTATCGTCGGTGATCCCGTCGCCTGCCGCCCCGAAGTCATCCACGTTGGCCCACTTCGCCACATCGGTCTCGGGCTGCACGAAGGGCGTGTCCTTGACCAATAGCCGCAGCGACTGCGCCGGCGCATCCGCCCCGCGCAGGCTGACCGGCTTCGTAGAGGCATACTCCTTAATGAGCGTCCCGCTCAAGACGTTTGTGCCGTGCCTGGCCACTGCGGCGCGATATCCCGACACGCTGATATCCCGGGCAAACAGATACCCGTCGGTTTCCAGAACCACGGCGGCGGCATTGTCGCGGGTGGACGTCAACTGGCTGTCGAGAAAGGCCACTTGGGAGGCTTGGACGGCCCGGAGGGCAACGGGGGCGTCGCTTATCGCTAACTTGCGCGCGCTCAAACAGACGTGGCCGGTAGTCTCGCCGCCGGCGCGCAGGGCCGTTTCACGCTGACCCGACAGGGTGGCATGCTCCAAGGCCACCGCCGTTTCGGCACCGGCCGTCAGTTCGATCCCGACATCAAAGCCCTCGACAAGGAGGTCGTGCAGATAGCTCGTCGCGTTGCGCCGGTCCATCAGCAGCCCGGCTCTGCCGGTGCCGTCGGTGGACCTGATCGCCACATTGCGGATGCCGCCGTAGTTGGAGGCGGACCACTTGAGGCCGATGGCGCCGGGATTGCCCTTGCCGGTGTCGATCGTGACGTTTTCAATCACGTTTCCATTGTTCACGTTGGAGCC
>CAYZQL010000194.1:0-7734 GCA_964480555.1 uncultured Lentisphaeraceae bacterium
GACATCGAGCCCTGCTGGCTGCCGAACGGCGACATCGTGTTTGTTTCCTCGCGCTGCATCCAGAACACCGACTGCTGGCGGCAGTATGTCTCCAACCTCTACACCTGCGACAGCGAGGGGCGCTTCCTGCGGCGGCTGGGCTACGATCAGGTCCACACCAACTATCCGCAGACGCTGGACGACGGGCGGGTGACGTATACGCGCTGGGAGTACAACGACCGGGGGCAGATCTTTCCGCAGCCGCTGATGGTGATGAATTTCGACGGCACGGCGCAGGCCGAGTACTACGGCGGAAACTCTTGGTTTCCGACGTCGCTCCTGCATGCGCGAGGCATTCCGGGCACGCAGAAGGTGATCGCCATCGCTTCCGGGCATCACACGATGCAGAAGGGCAAGCTGGTCGTGGTTGACCGGAGCAAGGGGACGCAGGAGGCCGCCGGCATCGAGTATCTCGCGCCGCGCAGGCAGGCGGTGGCGGAGCGGAACGATCATTCGGGCAGCGTCGGCGAGGCGTTTCAGTATCCGTACGCGTTTGACGAGTGGCACTATCTGGTGACCTACTGTCCGGAAGGCACCCCGTTCGCCCAGAGGACGCAGATCCCGGTGCCGTTCGGCGTCTATTTCATGACCGAAGACGGGTGCCGCGAACTGCTCGCCTACGACCCGGCCACCCAGTGCGCCCAGGCTGTGCCTGTGCTCGCACGCGCGGTTCCGCCGCTGAAGCCGTCGCAGGTGGACTTCACGAAAACCATGGGCACCTACTATGTGCAGGACGTGCATGTCGGTCAGGCGATGGAGGGCGTGGCGCGCGGGACGGTCAAGTCGCTGCGCGTGGTGGCGATCGAGTACCGGGCCGCAGACGCCTACTACAACTCCAACATCGGAGAGGCGGGACGGTCACACTCGCGCACGCCGCCGGCGATCAACAACGGGAGCTGGGACGTGAAGCATGTGCTCGGCACGGTGCCGGTGGAGGCGGACGGCTCGGCCTACTTCGAGGTGCCCGCGCGCACGCCGGTCTACTTTCAGCTGTTGGACGACAAAGGCCACGTGGTGCAGACCATGCGCAGCTGGTCCACGCTTCAGCCGGGCGAGTCGCAGGCGTGCGTGGGCTGCCACGAGAGCAAGAACGAGTCGCCGCCGCCGACCGCGGCCATGGCGATGCGCAAGGGCGTGCGCAAGCTGGCGCCGTTCGGACGCTTTTCGGAATCGTACGGCGCGCGGAATCCGATCACCGACACCACGTTGTCGGTCCGCGAGGCGGTCAAGGCCTTCCTGACGGTGAACAGCCCGGACGGTTTTGGCGAGCCCGAGGGGTTCAGCTATCCGCGCGAAATCCAGCCGATCCTCGACGCGCACTGCGTCAAATGTCATACGGGCGAACACCCGGGTGTCGAGCGTCGAGCGTCGAGCGTCAAAAAGCCTCCCTTCAGCCTCAAAGGGGATGTCCTGCCCTACACCTACGCGCAATGCCCGAACAACGGCGACAAGTCGCAGGACGCGCACCGCGCTTTCACCGCCTCGTATCTGAACCTGACGAAGTTCGGGCACGGCAGCGGGGTGGTCAACTGGATCAGCGCCCAGAGCCGGCCGTCGCTGCTGCCGCCGTACTTCGCGGGCTCGGCCAAAAGCGCGCTCATGCGGCATCTGGAGCCGGGGCACAACAACGTGAAGGTGTCGCAGGCCGAGAAAGAGCGGGTGGCGTGCTGGATCGACCTGTGCGTGCCGTTCTGCGGCTCCTACACCGAGGCGAACACCTGGGAGCCCCAGATCAAGGCGACCTACCTGTATTTCGAGGCGAAGCGGGCGCGGCTGGCCGAGATCGAGATCGACAACATCCGCAAGTACGTGGCGGCGAAAGCCGAAGGCAAGACCTTCGCTCCGGCGGATTTTCAGGTGTTCGGCCAAGGCGGGCCCGAGGCGCGGAAACGGTTTGAAAAAGAGGCGCTGGATGCCCTGAAGGAGAAGTGATTCTCGCGTAGAGGAGACGGGATGGGCATGTGTCGGATGTGAAGGCAAGAAGATCAACAAAATGGAGTGAACGAATGAAGAGTCTGCATGTGGGAACGATGGTGCTGCTGGCGGTGACGTCACGGGTCTTTGCCGCGTTGCCGACGAACGGGCTCGTGGCGGCGGGCAGCTATGCCGAGGTCATTGTGGCGGGACACTCCAACGTGACCGGCCTCGCGGTGTCGGGCACGCTGGAGAAGCGCGGCGCGGGCGGGCTGACGCTGACGAACCTGTACTCCCTGTCCGGCACCGTCTGGGCGCGCGAGGGCACGGTGACGCTGGCGGAGGCGGGCCTCCCTACCTCGCTGCCGGCGGCACTCCAGCGCGGCCTGGCGTTCTGGGTGGACGCGGCCACCAACGTTGTGCTGGACGGCGAGGGGAAGGTGGACAAGTGGCTGGACGTGCGCGAGGCCTCCACCAACGAGCCCTACGCGCATCTGCGGGCGGAACACGATTTCAACTACTATAGCAACGGGTGGGCGCGCGCGCGGAAACCGGCGCGCGTGCAGGGCAATGCCAGTGTGAACAGCCTGCCGATGGTGGACTTCGGGAAGTTCGGCGCGATCAACACCACGGCGGCGTGGCTGCCTTGGCGCAAGGCGGACGGCTCGCGCGGCGCACTCACGAATATCCGCGCGGTCTTCGCGGTGGCCGCCTTTCCCGACAGCAACGGTTTCCTGATCAGCGACTGGGATTACACCGACGCCGGGGGAATAACGAATACAGTCGGAAGCGGACATTTCTGGCTGGGAGCCGAGGTCTTATCCAAGATGTATTTTCGCTTCTTGGCCACTTATGCTGATGCTTACAAAGGTGCCGTCTATTTCAACGGGGCACATGTCGACGGGGGCGGGTTCCGGACGCATTAGGTCAGGTCTTGGAGGTGATGACGGCGTCGCCGCTGACGGCGGCAAACTTTTTCAACGGCAGAAACATTGACGGCTACGTCGGCACGTTCCCCCACATTGGCGGCGGGCGCATCGGCGAATGCCTGATCTACACCAATGCGCTAACGGAAACGGAGCGGCTGTCGATCGAGGGTTACCTGCAGCGCAAGTGGAAGAAAGGCGGGCAAGTCGGTGCGCATCGCGTGGAGGCGGACGCCACTTTGATCACGGCGGCGGCGGACGGGACCACGAACAGGATCAGCGGGATATCCGGCGGGGGACGCTGGCGCAAAGCCGGTGCGGGTGCGGTCAGCCTGGCGAACGAGCTGAGCCTCGTGTACGGGGATATCCATTTGGAAGAGGGCTCCTTGATCGATGACGGGTATGTGCGGCGGCCCAACCGTGTTTTCGCCGTGCCGGACTCGGGGCTGGTGGTGCGGGCGGAGACGAACCGGTGGGAGATCCTTTCGGCGGCGGCCACGAATGCGCTGGTCAAGAGCGGCGCGGGCGAGTTGACGGTGACCGGCTTCCCGCAGAGCGTCAGGGGCGTTGTCGTCAACGGCGGAACCCTGCGGTTAACCCAGGCGCTCCGCGATCCCGAGCGGGCCGAGGCGGTCACGATCTACAACAACAGCTTCGAGATTTTTACCGACCACAATTTCCACGGCCAGTGGACCGATCCGAACGGTGTGTGGGGTTTCGAGCCTGCGGGGAGCGGCTGGACTTATTTCGGGAACCCCACGGCCTCTTCATCGCCGAATGCGGCGGGCATCTACAAGCCGGACACGGCGGATATCTGGTGCAAACCACAACCCGCTCCGGACGGAGCGTGGGTGGCCTTGATCAAGATGGGGGGCGGGTTACAGACCACATTCAATGTGCCGGAGGCCGGATATTATCGCTTGGTATTCCACACCGCCGTCAGAAACTACTGGGATAATAAGCACCGGTACAACATTCTGATCGATGGGCAGGAGATCGCACATGTCAGGCCGAAGCTTCTCTACTTCGAGCGCAAAGAGTATGTCCTGCCGCAGTTGTCGGAGGGACAGCATACGCTGACCTTTCAAGGGGTCAACGAGGGGACCGACCGGACGTCGGTGCTGGATAACATCAGGATCGAGAAAATCGAAACGGCTACGCTGATTAGCTTTGTGACCAACGGATGTTTCGAGGTTTCGGAGCCCCTGACAAACTATGATGCCGGCAACACCACGGATCCCGGGAACTACAGCTACACCTATGTGGTGACAAACGCCGGCTGGGATTTCTCCCTTTCGGGCGTTCACCGGAGCGGGATCACGGAAGAATATTCTCCGTTTCTGTCGCAGCGTTTCGCCGCAGAAGGAACGCGGTGCGCGTTTCTGATGCAGCAGGGCGTCATGTCCACGACGGTCGCCTTCCCGACGAACGGGGTGTATGATCTTTCCTTCCTGACCTCGGCTCGGCCCGACTGGGTAAAGTATCCGACATTCCCTTATAACATGCACGACTACCGGGTCAGACTGGGCGGCGAGCAGGTCGGCACGTGGGTCACGTATAAGAAATACTTCGAGCGCGTCACCTTCCGGCTGCCCGCGATCACGAACGCGCCGGTCTCGAAGGAGCTCCGTTTCGAGGGCATCAACACGCTGGGCGGCGACAGGACGTCGCTATTCGACGATGTGCGTGTCACCCGTTTGTCGGCGGAAGATCCGCTGAAGGACAGCGGGTTCGAGGTGCCGGTCGGCACGTTGCCCGAAGGCAGCGACAAATGGGGAAGCGGGCTGACCAACACGGCGTGGACGTTTGACTATGGGGCAAGGCCCAGCGTTCGCAACGCGAGCGGGATCACGCGCAACGGGTCGATGTGGTATGGGCCGAACGCGCCGGAAGGAACGGCGGCGGCGATTCTCCAGATGTCGTCCAAGATTTCGCAGCCCATCACCTTCAGCGAAGACGGGTTCTATACGCTCTCCTTCCTGGCGGCCGCACGGATGCGGCCTGCCCCGTATTACTACCTGCACGATTTCAAGGTGCTGTTCAACGGCGAGTTGGTGGGTACCGTGCAGACGTTCGACGAGACGTGGCGGCGCTACACCTTCCGGCTGCCTTACGCGGCGGCCGGTGTGACAAACAACTTGGTGTTCTACGGCCTCAACAGCATCAACAACCAACTGGGCCTGGCGGACGACCACGCCTCGTTCCTCGACGACGTGCGGATCGCGAAGCAGGCGGCGGTCGACGATGCGGGGACACCAGGCTCGTATAAGGATTTGGTTGTGCATCTGGCGGCGGGCAGCAAGCTGGCGCTCGACTTCCCCGGCCAGACCGTGTTCAAGGAGATCTGGTATAACGGGAACCTTTACTCGGGCACGTTGGATGCTTCGAACACGCCCTTCCTGACGGGCGCGGGCTCGGCGTATGTGTCGCCCAAAGGGACGCTGATCCGGATTCATTAATGCGGGCGAAGCAGTGAGGGAAACGATGGGGCGAGTCACCGCATGCGGCATGTTGGCGGTTGCGGTTTTGTGGGACGGCGCGTGGCCGCATGACCGGGCTCTTGTGTGCCAAACACAAAGGCGTTATTCTTTCCCGTGAGGAGTTCGACACGTTTGCCTATTGGAATTGACCTCGGCGTTCCTTTCTGCGGCGATTACAGGGAGACGAACGCGTGAAGTGAGGCCGAGGCAAAAGGCTATGACGCGGCGCCACCCGCGTCAAGGGGTTCTGCAAGAGACTCTAGGAACAAAAAGGTACGGATATGAACCAAACGCTCATGCTTCTCGTCGCCCTGTTGCCCGCGCCGCTGTTCGTGTTGCCCGTTTCGGGGTCGCCTGCCGGCCGCTTTGCGGCGGTTCCCGTGACGAGGGCCGCCGTGCTGGTCAATCAGGTGGGCTATGATTCGGACGCGCCGAAGCCGTTCGTTTTCCAGGCGCCGGCGGAGCAGCGGTTTATGCGCGTGGAGTTCCGTGTTCTGGACGCCGGCCAAAACGCCGTCCTTGCGGGCGTGGCTCAGGCGGCCAATCCGATGTGGGGGGCAAGATACTGGACCGGCGACTTCAGCGGGGTGCGGCGTCAGGGACGCTACACGGTCGAGGTGACAACGGAGCACGGCGTTTTTTGCTCGTCCCCCTTCACCGTGGGGGAGGATGCGGTCTTCCGTGAAACGGTGATGCCGGCGGTGAATTGGTTCCGCCTCCAGCGGTGCGGCGATCGGGTGGCCGGCTGGCACGCGCCGTGTCACTTAGACGACGCGGCGCTGACGAACGACGGAGCCCGGGTCCATCGGGACAGGACCGGCGGCTGGCATAATGCGGGCGACTGGAACAAGTACACCCTGATCACCTGCCGGTCGGTTTATGCGCTCGCGGAGGCGGCGCGCAACCGGAAGGCCGGGCTGTCCGCCGCCGACCGGCTGAAGGTCATGGAGGAAGCCGTATGGGGGTGCGGGTTTCTGTTGAAGATGTGGCAGCCGGGGAAAGGCAAGGTCTATCAGGACGTGTGGTTCGGTTATGGGCACAGAGCCTCTCCCGACCTGACCACGGACAACGTGGTCGGCACCGGCGACGACCGCACGCTGCGCGGAGAAGGGTACTCCGCCATGGCCGCCGCCGCGCTGGCCGCTGTGGCGCGCGAGACGGGGCGAAAGGATTTCCGTGAAGCGGCCGTTGATCTCTGGCGTGGCGCGGCAGAACATCTGGAGGAGGACACGGAAGAGATCTGGAACGGTTGGGAGGGGCAGCATGCGCTGGATTTGGGCCAGGATGTGAAAGGCCGCACTGTCCGGCGGGCGGCTGACTTGCTTTTTGCCGCTGTTGAGCTTGAGCGGTTGACAGGAGAGGCGCGGTTCGCGGAGTCGGCCAGGCGATGCGTGGGTATCCTTCAGGCCGAACAGGGCTCCGACGGGTTGTGGCCGACGGACGCGTATTCGCGGATGGTCCTGCAGGGGATGCCGGCAGCGGCGCTGGCCCTCTACTGCCGGGACAACCCGAAAACCGAGACCGCGGCAAACGCCAGAGCCCTGCTGAGGAAATGGACGGACGGCCTCATCGGACCCTCCGACAGCCCCTTCGGGATTGTGCCCTTCGCGGAAGGGGTTTTCTTCTGCCCGCGCGCCAAAAGAAACGACGGAAAGGGCAATTGCTACCTGTGGGGGCAGAACAGCCAGTATCTGTCGGACGCATGGGCGCTCTACCAGGCGGCGCGGCTTCTGGACGATCCCGCGGCCCGGCGTTTGGCGGACCGCCAGATGGACTGGGTGCTGGGCTTGAACAAGCTGAATCTCTGCATGATGGAAGGCCAGGGCAGTTTCAATCCGCCGCGCTGGCATCACGCTTGGGGCTTGGACCCTAAAACCGGGAAGGTGCCCGGCGCCGTCGCGAATGGCATCACGCGCGCGGGCGGACATCCGGGACCCGACGAACCGTGGTTTGATCTGGACGTCCCTCCGGAGAGTCTGCCGGATTACAGCACAGCGGAATCATGGGAGCCGCACAACGCCTTCTTTATCCTGGCCGTCGCGGCACGCTCGGAACTGAACCGGAACCGTTAAGCGCGCCCCATAAAAAGGAGTCATCAATTTGAAACGGGTGTTGTTGTTCTTTCCGCTTGCGGTGTCTGCGGAACTTTTCACAGCGTCGTTCGCCGGACCGTCCGCCGCGTGGCGACACGGCAATTCGCTCCAACCCGTTCGCGACGGCACGCTCCAACTCGTGCCGCACGAGCCGGAGGTCACGCTTTGCGGGACCTCCGTCCATCCGGACAACCTCGAAGGCGCTGCGGCGGAAGTCGAAGTCCTCTTCGACAAGCCGCAGCAGAAGCTCACGCTTGTCTGGGGAAAGCCCTTCGAATGGGA
>CAYZQL010000195.1:0-7644 GCA_964480555.1 uncultured Lentisphaeraceae bacterium
TCCGGGAAAGGAATAATTTAGAAACAACGTTAGAAAAGTATTCGGCATTGAAGGCGTGTTTTGGGTTTCTTACACGGAGACAAAACTTATGAGTTTCATCAGGAAACGGTTGACGGGAGCCGTTGAGGGTGTGTTGACGTGTTTCAGCGTCTTCATTCTTACGCAGTCCGCGCAAGCGGCTGATTGTGCTGTTCCGGCGGAATGGAACGTGGCGCCGATAACCAACGGCGCCTACCGCGAGGCGTTCAACACAACCTTGCCCACCTGGGCGGGGAGAGTCGGCTTTAACGCGGTGACCAACGTGTTTCCCGCGATGGACGGCTCGCCGCTGCCGGTCCGGTCGAACATCTGGTTCGCCTCTCAGGCCAAGGTGCTGCAACTGGATACGGACGGCAGTGTCGTCACCAACACGCTGGCCTATGACGCGGCCGGCGGCGGCGGCGCGGTCACGTTCGCCTCCGCGCCGGTCTATGTCGACATGCGCATCCGGTTCGAAACCATGTCGGACCCGCCGAATGTCACGATGCTCTCGAATTCCAAGCTCGCGATCTTCGTGGAGCCCGGCGGAAAATTGGTCGCTTTCCACTCCGGGGGGACGACCACGAACAATGCCACGTTCGACACCAACAAGTGGCACCAGGTCACGGTCAAGCTGCTCAACGGCAAAGGGGACGTGCTCGTCAACGACGCGCTCGTGTTCAGCAACCTGACGGTGAACGCCTCGGGAACGGCAAACACCCTTTCCGCCGTGAATTTCTACGGCACGGGGCTGGTGGACGACCTCTACGTCAGCCACGGCAACCCCGCGTATGCGATCGCGGGGCCGACGGGCGAGATTCCGGATCTGCCCGACGCCGGGTCGAACCCCCCGTCCGATGAGTCGCAGACGCTGATCAACGCCTGGTTGGGCGCGCACCCCAAGGTGACGCCCGCCACCACGCTGACGACGCTCACGCAGGACCAGCTCAGCATGGCCTACCTGCTCAACGCGTTGAGCACGAACGCCTCCGGCCAGGCCGAGGCGGTCGCCTCGTACACCTTCGGGATCGCGAACATCGACGTGGTTTCGCCGACCACGCTCGTCGTGACGCTGGATCTGCAAACGAACGGGTCGGACAAGTCCGGCACGATCAACGGCAAGGTCCAGTTGTTTGGCAAGACCACCATCGACGGCGGGTGGACCCTCCTTCCCGGGGCCATCACGCCCAAGTATCTGGACTTCACGGATGGCCAGGCGACCTACACGTTCACCATCCCGTCCGGCGGTTACCGCTTCTTCAAACCGCAGATCGTCCCTTAGGACCCCGCGTGGCGAAAAGGAGAACTGACATGAAAAAAACACTTTCAATGATCATCGGGGTTTTGGTGGGTGCGGCGGCCTTCGCCGAGGACGGGCTGTCGCAGCTGACGGTGACGATGTCGACCGAAGGTCCGGACCATTATGCGGACAACACGCCTGTCCTGATCGGCGAGACCTATCTGCTGGTCTATGTCGCGCAGGGTGCCGGTTTCAAAGGCGTCTACGCGGACGGTACGCTGGTTGACCCGGTCAGCAATAAAGTGGTCACGACCGGTCTCGCGATCGAAGGGGCCAAGTGCGGGTTCAAGGCGATCCAGTACCCGTCCGCCATGTATCCGGGCGGCGGCAGCTTCGTGATCGTGGTGCTCGACACCCGGACCGACGCGGGCGCGGTCGGCGGGCTGGTGGCCGGGTATGGCGAGGCGGCGGCAGGGGGGACACCCTCGTCCGCGACGCCGTCGCCGGGCAGCCTGAGCGTGGCGGCCGAGGACGGGAACGGCGCGCCGGCGTTGACCGCGTCCGCGTCCGCGTTGGCGCCTGCCGACACCCCTGCCCCGGTGATCAAGGCGGTCGCGCCCAACGGCCAGACGGTCCAGGTCCTCATCGGCAACTTCACGGGCAAGGCCGTCTATGAGGTGCAGAGCCGGCCGGATCTCGCGACGGGACAGTGGCAGCCGGCGACGGGTGCCGCGCGCGTGCAGGCGACGGCGCTGAATATCGAGCAGGCGGAACTGCCCGCCGCGGTTCAAGTGCCGGAGAACGATCGGGTGCGCTTCTTCCGGGTGATTGTGAAAGGCTCAAACTAGGGGCTGCCTGGCCAGAAAGAGGAGATGCCATGAAAAAATTTCTGATGCTTATGACGGCGCTGGCGGTGGCGGGTTGGGTCCGCGCCGAGATGCCTCCGGTCGACGGGACGAACGTCGTCGGCTTTGCGGCGGTCAACGCGGCGGGCGGCGCCACCACCCTCATCACGGTGCCGTTCGAGGCCTGCCTGAACGCGGGCACCCCCGGCGTGCTGGCGGATCTGGTCTCGACCAACGGGCTGGTCGCCCACGCGTCCGAGCCCGCCGCGGCGGACCAGTTGATCGTGCTGACCACGAACGCGACCATGCAGATTTATTATTACTATTGGCTCAAGGCGGGAGAGGGGTGGAAAGGCGTTGAATCGTCCGTGAAGATGCCCAACGGGTCGAGTTTCGAGGTCACCCCGGTCGCGGCCAGCGAATTTCCCGTCGCGCGCGGTCTGGGTTTCTGGATCAAGCGGGTGGCGGGCGCGGCCGCGGACGTGTATGTGAAGGGCCAGGTTTCCGGCGCGCGTCAAGCCACCGTGATCTCGGAGAAGCTGAACCTGATCGGCTATGGCTCGGTGGAGGCCTTCTCGCTGAACAACTCCGGGATTGACTGGTCGGGAGTGGCCGGAGCCGGCCTGAAGCTCTATGAGTCGGACACGATCATGCTCCCGAAGACGGGCGGCGGTTTCACCACCTACTTCTACTACGTGAACGCGACCCCGCCTGAGGCGCACGTCAGTCTGACGAACAAGTGGGTCGAGTCGACGGCGTCGGGGCTTCAGGCAGCCTCCGGAACGATCGCGGCCGGCCAGGGGTTCTGGTTTAACCGGCTGACCGGCCACGGGTCCTTCACCTTCCGTCCGGACGGACAATAACGAAAGCGGGGAGTGTATACGAAATGAATAAAACCGTTCTAACCGCGTTCTTGCTTCTCCTCTGCGGCGTGTTGAGCTCCCAGGCCGTGGTGATCGGCTGGTCGACCGAGACCGCGCCCATCGGCTCGGCCTCCGCCATTCTGGTCTATGTCTCGGACGGAAGCGCTCCGGTGTTCACGGACGGGGCGTTGACGAAAGGCGTGCAGATCGGCGACGACATAACCGGCGGCGCGATCTTCGTGCCGTACATTATGCCGCAGGACACGACTGACGCGGTGACGCGGAATTCGGGCACTTACTATGTGGTGGTGTTTAACGAGTCGGATCAGTATGTGCTCAGCAACAACTCGCTGGCCTGGAACAACGGCGAGTCGATCAGCGACGGCGAGATGGATCCGATCACGACGTATCACCTTTTCACCTTCGATCAAAATCCGACGTGGATCCCGGTCCCCGAGCCGGGCACGGCGATGCTGTTGGTTGCCGGTGCCGCCGTGGCTGCGCTGCGGCGCAGGAAACGGGCGTAAAGAAAAGCCATGTTGCTTCTCGAGTTTCGTCCGATCACGCGCGGCCGGCTACGTCGGTCGCGCGTCTCTTTTTTGATCCTCGCCGCTGCGGCGCTCGCGCTCTACGGCTGGACCATGGTCACGTATGCCTTCCCGGGAAATTCCGCGGCTTGGATCGCCTGGGCAGCCGGCCTCGACGTGCGCGAGGTGCCGGCCCGCCCGCTTTTGACGGCGCTGGGCCGCGCGGCGGCCGGCCTTCCCTGGTTCTCGCTGGCGGTCCGCCTGAACCTGCTGGCCGTGCTGGCCGGCGCGTTGGCGGTGGGGTGGGTCTATAAGCTGGTCTGGTTCCTCGTGTTCGAAATGATGCGCGAGGACTCGGCGGTCACCCACGCGCCCCGCAACGCCCGTTTCGGCGGGCTGGTGGCGGCGGCGGCGGTGGCGCTCAGCCTGCCTTTCTGGCAGGCGGCCACCCAGTTCAGGCCCGAGATCTTTGATGTCGCTTTCCTGCTGGCCTGTGCGCACCTGCTGACGGTCTACGCGCGGACGCAGAACCTCGGTTGGCTGCTGCTGTTCGGCGCCCTGTACGGGGCCGGCATGGCGGAGTCGCCACTGTTTCTGGCGGCCGCTCCGGTCATGGCGGCCTTCGCTGTGATGACGGAGTGGAAGCTCGAGTGGTGCCGGGTCGGGCGCCTGTTTGCGGCCGTCTGGCTGGCGTTGCTTTTGTTGGCCGGGGTCCACTACCTGTCGGCGCGTTCGTTCGTCTTGGCCAACGGCCTGCCGCCCACGCGCTCGGAACTTCTGCACGCGGTGGTGCTGGTGCTGCGCGGGCAGTTGGCGGCGCTGGCCGGCCTGCTCCCTCGGCAGATGTGGTTCCCGGTCGTGGCGCTGGGTACGGGCGCGGCGGGGCTCTCGTTCTTCGCGGCGGTCCGCACGCTGGACAACCGGCGGACATGGAGCCTGCTGATCCTGAGCGGGGTGCTGACCGTTTTCGCGGCCCTGGTGCTTTTCAACGTGCCGTTCTCGCCGTGGGGCGTGGTGGCCTCCAAAGGGGTTATCCCGGCGGCGACCTACACCTGGGTCGGGATCGGCATCGGGCTGCTGGCGGCCTCGTGGCGTGCGCTGGCGGTGGTGAATGATCCGCTGGACGTCGATATCCCGGCCGACAGCGAGGGCGGGGCCGGGGATGCCGACGATGCGGCAGACGCCGGGGATGCCGAGGCGCCGGAGGATGAGCCGGCGCCGGTTGTTTTCGGGGCGGGGCGGGGCGCCGGGCTCTTGCTGGCGCCCGTGCTGGTTGTGCTGGTGGTCCTCTCGGGGTTATTGAACGTCCGGTTTCTGCGCTCGGACGACGGGTCCTTCGCCGACCGGGCGGCCGACGCGGTGTTGGACGGGCTGCGGGGAAGGACGTGGGTGGTTTCGAACGGCCTGCTCGATCCCAATCTTCTGATCCGTGCGCGCGAACGCGGGGCGGCCGTGCGGCTGTTGTGTCCCTACCGCGCCCGCGAGAAGAACTACGCGGCAAACCTCCTGCGGACGGTCTCGTCCGAGGCGTCTTTCACGGAGAACGCCAAGCTGCGGGCGGGAAGCTTGGTCGCCTTCAACCTCTACCTGTTCATCGACGACCTGTTCGCGAGCGACGCGGCCATCGGTGACAAGGCCGTGACGATGGGGTTGCCGGACCTCTGGCACGGTTCGGACTGGACGCCGGTGCCGGAGCGGCTCTTTTTCGGCGGGGTCCGGACGCTTGACGCGCTGAAGGGGCGCGACCTGCTGACGCCGCACGAGGCCTTTTGGGAGGCGTGGCGCCCCTTTCTGGGGGCTGGCGAAGGGAACCCGCGGCAGCTGTCGTATCGTCACCGGGCGGCGTTGAGGAGACAGTTTTCGTTCGTCGCCAACAACCTGGGCGTGACCCTCGATGACCTCGGCCGGCCGGAGGAGGCGTTCCGCGCGTATCTCCAATCCCGCGTCCTGTGGCCCGACAACATCAGCGCGCTGCTGAACGTGTTCGAGATGGTCTCGCGCGGCCGCCATCCGGAGCTGAAAGACACGATCGAAGCGCAGCTCCGCCGGAAAGTCGAGAACCCGCGCGAGCGTTATCCGCTGTGGTCGCTGAGCCGGTTCTACGGATATGTGCGCAATTACGGGCTGTTTGTGAAGATGGGGTGGGCCTGGGCGCTTTCGAGCAGCCCGGGCTCTGTCCTTGCGGGGCTGCGCAGCGCCTACTCGGTGCAGGAGGATGAGGACAAGCGCGCGGCGCTCACGGTGATGCTGGCGTCGGTCTACGCGATGCGCGGGGACTATGAAAAAAGCGCCTCCGAGTACCGGAAAGCGCTGCAGCGCGACCCGAAGAACACGGTCGCGATCTCGGGCTTGGCGCGTCTGGCGCTTCAGCAGAGCGTGGTCGCCGAGGCGCGCACGATTCTGGAGACCGGCGAAGCGGCCGGCGCGCCGAGACGGCTGCTCCGTCAGGACTGGGCCGCTCTGTATCTGGTCGCCGGCGACCTGCCGCGTGCGCGGGTGCTGTTGCAGGAACTCGCGGAAGAGCCGGACGTTCCTCCCATGACGCTGGCCATGCTGGCGATGGTGATGATCGAGCAGCAGGACCTGGCGGCTGTCGAGACGACGGTTCTGCCGCGCTTGGCCAAGATTTCCCACGGCAAAGACTCGTATTTCGCGCAGGTGGTTCAGGGGCGCGTCTGGCAAGGCAAAGGCAAGACCGGCCACGCCCATGCGCGGCGCTGTTTCCAGCGCGCCGCACTGCTCCGTCCGGACGTTCAGGCCGTGCAGGACGTGATCCTGATGCTGGACGTGTCGCTGGAGGACCAGAAGGCCGCCGAAGCGCATGCGCTGTCGGTTTTGCGCCATCGTCCGGATCAGCCGTACGCGAACTTCATTATCGGATCCATCCGGCTGGAACAGGGTCAGTACGGCGATGCCGAAACCTACCTCCGGCGCAGCGCGCAGGCGCCCGCTCCGACCCTCGCGGCGCTCAACAACTATGCCCAGACGCTCTGCCGGATCCGCAAGCTTGCGGAGGCGGAAGAGATGGCCCGCAAAGCCACCGCACTGGCCCCGGAACGGTATGAAGGGTGGGGGACCCTCGCGTTCGTGCTGGCGGTCAGGGGCGAGGCCGCCGCCGCCGCCGAGGCGCTGGCCACGGCCCGGGCGCTCAACCCCGATGACCCGCGCCTGTTTCTTGTGGACGGCCTGCTGGCCGTCAAACGCGGCGACTCCGCCGCCGCCGCGAAGGCCGCCGCCGCGGTGGGCGCCAAGACGGGCCTCTCCGTCGCCGACCGCCGCGAGCTGCAGAACCTGCGCGAAGAGATCGCCCGCCTCGGCAAGTGAGGGCGGGCGAGCGTCCCTCTGATAACGGGCTTGTGTTTTGGCACAGGATCAGGTTTAATTTGACAACCTTATGAAACAGGCGCTTCTTTTGATTCAGCGCTAACCGCGGCGGTGTGTCACCGCAGCGGGAGTTCGGTGTTTTTGTGCCTGTCAAAAAGGTCGAGGAGTGAAACATGGGCAAGTTGATGCGAGTGTGGGCGGCGGTTGCGGTTTTTGCGGCCGGGTGCGTGTGGGCGGCGGATAACACCGTGAAGGAAGTGAAAGTCCGCGTGCTCGACCAGTTCGGCACCGACGCGACGGACGTGCTGTCGTTCTGCAGCGTGACGGCCGGCTCGGAAATCTCGCAGGAGGCGCTTTCCAAGGACGTGCGCGCGTTGCTCGACACCGGACGCTACGGCTATGCGGGCGTGGAGCTTGAGAAGGTGGATGCCGGCGGTATCCGCGTCGTCTATGTGGTGCGCCGCCGCTACCGTTTCCAGGAGCCGCTGGCCATCAAGGGCGCCGACTACCTGAGCGAGAGCAAGATCCGCAAGCTCTCGGAGCTCAAGAACGGCGATTTCATCGACGACCCGATCCTGTCGTCCAAAGCGGGCAAGATCCGCGACGAGTATGTGAAGAAGTATTTCCCGAACGTCAAGATCGGGGCGCAGATCCAGCCGATCGAGGGCAGCGCGGGCGCCGCCACCGTCACGTTCACCATCGAAGAAGGCGAGCGCGCGAAGATCCGCAAATACCGCTTCACCGGCAACACCTCGGTCGAGGCGGGCGAGCTGCGCTCCTCGTTCGGGCAGCGTCCTTGGTATGACCCGCGCGGCTGGTTCACCGAT
>CAYZQL010000196.1:0-7624 GCA_964480555.1 uncultured Lentisphaeraceae bacterium
CACGTGCCGTGGTTGGGCCGGTTGAGGTCGATCCACGTCGTCAGGCGGTCCCACGACTCCGCGTCAAGCCTCGCGCCGTGGTGACCGGCCTCCAGGATCTGGAAAAGCTCCGTGGTCGAGACGTGGAAGTTGCACGGGGGCTGGAGCGTGTTGTCGCCTTCCTGCGTCTGGCTGCGGATGAACGAACAGAGCGCGATGTACGCAGGCGGAAAGAGGTTGTTCGCGTTGATGTAATAGACCTCTTTCGTCTTGATCGACACGCCCGGAAGAAGCCGGAAATCCGGTCGGCCGGCCGTGCCGTCGTGACAGCGGACGCAATAGCGGTCGAGGACCGGCTGGACCTCGCGGTTGAACGCGACACCTCGCTCCGGGCCGTACCACGGTGTGATCTTTGAAGGCGCGCGCCCCATCGCACGCAAACGGGTCAGAGGGCCGGAGCCGCTGTTCTGCGGTTCGTGGCAGCCGGAGCAGGATTGGAGCTCCCCGGGCATGACCGTGAGCCAGCTCCGCATCACTTGCAGCGCGCGGCCTTGAGCGTCCAGCGGCTGAAGCGAGACCGGCGTGTTCGCGGGCACCTCAAAGTACGCGGAGCCGTCCGCCTCGACAGGCACGGTTCCCATGATGCGCACCACATCCCAAGGCCCGTCATAGCCCACGCGGTCGGTCTCCGAGCCCATGCCCCGGTAGGCGAACGAGTAGGTCAAGACCCGCAGCTTCTTGACGGTCCCGCGCGGTACGCCCGCGAGGCCGGGCCCCGCGTAAATATCGGTGACCTTGACCTGTCCGGTCTTTTGCCCGTCCTTGACGTGGTCTGGCAGCAGAGCCGGACGCGGTCGCGGCTGGATCGGCACAGGCTCAAAGATCGCCTGCCCCGGCTCTTCGTAGATGAGCGTGAGGTTGTCGAAGGTGTCCGCCAGATAAATCCCCCAGAGCGCGCCCGGATCGGGTTTGCACGCGGCCAACACATAGCCGCCGCCCAGAGGCCACGGGTGCAGAAACTTGGGCCAGGAGTCGTCGGCGAGGTTGTCCTTGACGATCGGCTCAACCGCCTTGCCGCGGCCGGGCAGGCGCTGAACCACGCCCTGCGCCTCGCGCCGGCCGAGCGTGGGATCGAACAGGATCAGCTCTCCCATGCGCGGCACACCGTGGTGGCCCGATACGATCGCGGTGAAACGGTGCGGGTCGCCGGGAACCGGCCGCGCGTAGAACATCGCGTTCGGCCAATAGCTGTTGCTGCCGTAAAGCTCGCGCTGGCCGGTGCCGTCGGGATTCATCGTGAAGAGAAGACGTGACACGTAATGGACGATCCCGCTGTATTCCCAGCGCAGGTACATGACGCGGCCATCCTGAAGCTGGGTCGGATACCAGTTGTGGTCCTGGTCAAAGGTCAGACGTCGGATACGACCCTCTCCCGGGTACCAGCGGTAAACGCTGGCGACATAGGAGGACCCCACCACGCAGGGAACGCCGATGAAAGAAGCGTTGGAAAGGAAAAGCACCGAGTCGTCCGTCAGCCAGCACCCCGCGTAATTGTCCACGTCGTCGTCCGGAATGAGGGGAAGCCCGGTGACGCGCCCGGGCGCTTCGACGTCCAGCTCGTAGACGCGGTGAAGGCGCTTGTCGTTCTCGCCGGTAAACATCAGGCGGCGCGCGTCCCAGTGGAGCTGGAGATCGCCGACATAGGTTCCGGGCTCCCCTTTGTGAAGGGTCCGGAGAACAGGCTCACCCCGCAAGCCGGTCATGACCGCGATCTCATTGGTCATTCCCTTGCGGTTGACGTCGCGCTGCTGCTGCCAGTTCTGCGGCAGCCCAAGATTGTTGCTGCCCCTGCGCACGACGAGCACCCGGTCCGCCTCCAGCAGCGGGTTGGCCAACAGGGCGCTGCGGACCTGCCGCACCAGTCCGGCGGCCTCGGCCTCGGCCGAAGGGTCGGCCGCATCCAGCCGCTTCGCGAGCGCGTCGCGCCGCGCCCCAAGGCCATCGCACCACGCGCGCCCGGCTTGGGCAAACGTCTGCGGCCACCGGGCCGCCATATCGTCCAGCGCGAGCCGGACCGCCTCAGGCCGCATCAGCGCGAGTTGTTGCCGCAGCCTCGCGCGCTCCGGGGCGGCGCAGAGCGAGAGACCGGAAAACACGATTGCCAGCAGGACAAGATTCCGTTTTTTCCGCACGGAGGAACACCCCTTTCTTGATGACCATTACAATGTCACATCTGCCGCACAATTTGAAGTCCGTAATTTCTTCCTTTGCGGCACTTGAACGTTGCAAACGCGGTCCGATCATGTAAAATCACTCGACACTTTATTAAGGAGATTGCTGATGTGTGCTAAACCGTACGTGATTCTGGCGGGTGTGACTCTGCTGAGTGCCAGCCTGCAGGCGGAGGGCAAGACGGTCAAGCTTCTTGCGGTCGGAAACAGTTTTTCCAACAATGCGTTGCGCTATTTCCGCGACCTTGTCGCCGCGTCGGGCAACCAAGCGGTCACCGCGCACGCGATGATCGGCGGTTGTGATTTCGAGCGGCACGTTCGGCATGCGGACGCCTACGAAAAAAACTCCGCAGACCCGGAAGGGCACCCCTACCCAGGGAAGAAGAGCCTTCAGGAACTCCTCACGCAGGACACGTGGGATTACGTCACCATTCAGCAGGTGAGCCACAAGGCACCCAAGTTGGCGTCGTTCCAGCCGGGAGCGGACCTGCTCATCGCCTATATCCGCAAATACGCGCCGCAGGCCGAGATCGTGGTGCACGAGACATGGGCTTATCGCGACGACCACCCGAAAGGCGGTGCCAAGGGGTTTGTCTCCACAGACGACATGTACAGCAAGGTGCGCACGTCGTACGACGCGTTCTGCCAAGAGAAAAAGTTTCGCCTGATTCCGAGCGGCGACGCGATGGAGGCGGCGCGGCGTGACCCCGCATGGGGTCCGTTCATCCCGGATCCGTCATTCGACCCCAAGACAGCCGTGTACCCCGCACTGCCCAAGAATGAGAAACGCTCCCTGCACGGAAGTTACAGTTGGCGTAAAGACCCGAAAACGGGGGACTTCAAGTTGGGCTGGGACAAGTTCCACGCCAACACGCACGGCGAGTACTTGCTGGGCTGTGTCTGGCTCGAGTTCTTCTTCGGCCAGAGCGCTGTCGGCAATACGTTTCTTCCCAAGGGCATCGCGGCGGCGGACGCCGCCATCCTGCAGCGCATCGCCCATGGCGTCGTAACGGAAAAGAAACGTCCTGAACCGAAACCGTGATTTCCATGACCCGCATCTCTCTTCCCTATCATCTCACATGCCAGGAGGCGGATATTCCCTCGCGGAAGATCCGGGCGATTCTTTCGCCGGCGGGGCACGCGGCCTCACGGCCTGACACGGAGGCCCAGCGCCGGTGCGTGAGAGAGGCGCTCGACCATCCGATCGGCTCGCCCACCCTTGAGGCGCTGGCCGCAGGGAAACAGACGGCAACGGTCATCACAAGCGATCACACCCGCCCCGTCCCCAGCCGCATCACGCTGCCGCTTCTTTTGGAGAGGTTGCGCAAGGGCAACCCGGCGATCGACATCCGCATTCTCGTGGCGACCGGCTGCCACCGCCCGACTTCTCCCGCCGAAATGCGGGCGAAATTCGGCGACGCGGTCGTTGAACGCGAAACCTTTATCATCCACGACTGCACCGACCGCGACAGTTTGTGCCATCTGGGCCGCCTGCCCTCAGGGGGTGAACTTTGGCTGAACAAAAAAGCGCTGGACACCGACCTGCTGGTCGCCGAGGGCTTCATCGAACCCCATTTTTTCGCCGGCTTCTCGGGCGGGCGCAAAAGCGTTCTGCCGGGCATCGCCGGACGCGAGACGGTTCTGGCCAACCACTGCGCGGCCTTCATCGCCGACCCTCACTCCCGCGCAGGCAACCTCGACCAGAACCCCATTCACCGCGACATGCTTTTTGCCGCACAGCAGGCTCGCCTCGCCTTCATCCTCAATGTCACCCTCCACCCGGACAAATCCATCCGGGCCGCCTTCGCCGGGCACCCCGGGCTCGCACACGCCGAGGGCTGCCGCCACATGCGCGAGGCCGTCACCGTCCCACGCGTTGAAGCCGAAATCGTCATCACCGGCAACGGCGGTTATCCTTTAGACCAGAACCTTTACCAGGCCGTCAAGGGCATGACGGCCGCCGAGGCGTGCTGCACCAAAGGCGGAACGATCATTATGGTCGCGGGATGCAGCGACGGCCATGGGGGCGAGCACTTCTACCGTGCCCTAGCCGAGGCCGCGAGTCCGCAGGCGCTGCTCGATTCCATTCTCCGCGTCCCGCAGGACAAGACCCCGCCTGACCAGTGGGAGTACCAGATTCTCGCGCGCATTCTCGCCCGGCACCGCGTGATCCTCGTCACGGACCTGTGGGAGGCCCATCGCGTCCGCGCCCTGCACATGGACACGGCCACAACCCTGTCGGAAGCGGTCGAGATGGCCTTCCGCACGTCAGGGCCGGACGCGCAATGTGTCGTGATCCCGGACGGCGTTTCCGTCATCGTGGAGGCAGCGCCCTCGTCGACGGCGGTCTGAAGTCCGCGCACGAAACCCTTCGGCAAGGCACGCAGGGCTGACCCCGCCCAAAAGAATCGCTTCATGATTATCGATTCCTGCTTGACCGTCTCCCCACACGCTCATTATCATGAAAGCTTTTACGTACCCTTGCGGCATCATCCGCCGGGGTGATCCTGACACTGGTCTTTTTCAGGTGACCTATGACACAAGACTTGCAGCAACTGTTAGAGAAAATCCAACGCGACGGTGTCGACAAGGCCCAGACCGAAGCCACCCTCCTTCTGGACAAGGCCCGCGCCGATGCCCGTGCGATCACCGAAGCCGCCAAGAAAGAGGCCGAGAAGCTCCGCGCCGATGCCCGGCAAGAGGCCGAAGCCTTCGAGCGCCGGGCCGAAGAAACCATCCGCCAGTCCGCCCGCGACGCGGTGCTGAATGTCGAGAAGGCCGTCACAGCCCTGCTGACCCGGCTCTTGGTCAAAGACGTCGACGCGTCCCTCAGCAAACCGGATTTGGTTGCCGGCCTGGCAGCCGAGGCTGTCCGGGCCTATCTTGGCGGCAAAGGCCTGGTCGAAGTCGTCGCCGCCACACAGTTGGCCGACATCCTGCGGGCACAGTTGGCCGCCGAAGCCGCCAACGGCGTGACGGTCGTCACCGACGACACCACCGGCGCGGGGTTCCTCATCCGGCTCGCGAATGGCCGCATCGAGCACGCCTTTACAGGTGCCGCCGTTGCCGAGGCCCTCTCCAAACAGCTTCGCCCCCGACTCGCCGCCTTAATGAAGTCATGAGTCTGATCTATCTACTATCCAGCCTGCCCATGCTGAGCTTCGACGCCGCGCCCGGCATCTCGCCTGAAGCGTTCGTCGAGACCTGCCGTGACCAGCTCAGCGCCAAGGATGCGTCCGCGGCCGAGGCACTGCTGCGCGGCGAAGCGGCAGACAATCCTTTCGGCTTGGCCTGGCGCGACAAAGACACCCTTCTGCGCAATGCCGCGGCGTGCGAGCGCGCACGGAGTTCCGGCAAAGACGCCGCGCGCTGGCTGCGCGAAGCCCACGGGTGTGACCGCCAGATCGACGATGCCGTCGAGGACGCCTTTCAAGAAGCCGACCCCTTGCGGCGGGAAAAGGAGCTGGACAAGATCCGCTGGCTGATCGCCGAAGAACTACAGGGGCCTGACCCGCTCGACATCAAGGCCGTTTTCGCATACGCGGTCAAGCTCGCGCTCCTTTCTCGCTGGAGCGCGCTCGACAAAGGCCGCGGGCAACACCTGTTCGACACACTGACCCAAATTCCCATCACCCTGAACCCCGAACCTTGAACCCTCACACGCTATGGAAACAACAGGAAAAATCGTCGGCGTTAACGGCAACATGATCACGGTTGCGTTTGACGGCGCAGTCGCGCAGAACGAAGTGGGGTACGCCTGCATCGCCCAGGACGGCACCACGCAGCGCCTGATGAGCGAGATCGTGCGCATCCGCGGCCGCCTGGCCGACATGCAGGTTTTCGAAGACACGCGTGACCTCCAGATCGGCGATGTGGTGACGTTCACCGGCAACCTGTTGGCCGCCGAACTCGGCCCCGGGCTGCTGAAACAAATTTATGACGGCCTCCAGAACCCCCTGCCCCAGCTCGCCGAACAGTGCGGCTTCTTTCTCCAGCGCGGAACCTACCTCAAGGCGCTCGACCGCGCCGCGAAGTGGCCGTTCACTCCCGCCGTCAAGCCCGGCGACCGCCTGACCGCCGGCGAGACGGTCGGGACGGTACCGGAAGGCATCTTCAAGCACCGCATCATGGTGCCGTTCGTCCTGCGCGGCGTCTACCTCGTCAAGAGCGTCGCGCCCGCAGGCTCCTACACCGTCGAGCAGGAAATGGCCGTGCTCACCGATGCCGAGGGCCACGACCACAGCGTCACCATGTTGCAGCGCTGGCCGGTCAAACTCCCCATCACCTGTTTTGCCGAACGCCTGAAGCCCGTGGACACCATGACCACCCGCGTGCGCTCCATCGACACCTTCTTCCCCGTCGCGCTGGGCGGCACGTACTGCATCCCCGGCCCCTTCGGCGCAGGCAAGACCGTGTTGCAGCAGACCACCGCGCGCTATGCCGACGTGGACATCGTGGTGCTGGCGGCCTGCGGCGAGCGCGCGGGCGAAGTGGTGGAAACCCTGCGCGAATTTCCCGAGCTCGAAGACCCCCGCACCGGCAAGCCGCTGATGGACCGCACGGTCATCATTTGTAACACCTCCTCGATGCCTGTGGCGGCGCGCGAGGCCTCGGTCTACACCGCCGTCACCATCGCCTGCTACTACCGCCAGATGGGGCTGAACGTCCTGCTGCTCGCAGACTCCACGTCGCGCTGGGCACAGGCGCTGCGCGAACTCTCCGGACGCCTCGAGGAGATCCCCGGCGAAGAGGCTTTCCCCGCCTATCTCGAATCCCTCATCGCCAACTTCTATGAGCGTGCCGGGTTGGTGCGCCTCAAGGACGGCTCGACCGGCTCCGTCACGATCGGCGGCACCGTCTCGCCGGCCGGCGGCAACTTCGACGAGCCGGTCACCCAGGCCACGCTCAAAGTCGTCGGCGCCTTCCACGGACTCTCGCGCGCCCGTTCCGACGCGCGCCGCTACCCGGCCATCGACCCGCTCGAGAGCTGGAGCAAATACCGGAGCATCATCGAGAACGAGCGCGTGGAGCGCCTGCGCGGCATCCTGCGCAAGGGCAGCGATGTGGCCCAGATGATGAAGGTCGTCGGCGAAGAGGGCACCAGCATCGGCGATTTCACCGCGTATCTGAAAAGCGAGTTCATGGACACCGTCTTTCTCCAGCAGAACGCCTTCATCGACGTCGACGCCGCCACCCCTGCCGACCGGCAGCGCGAGATGTTCGGGGTCACCGAGCAGGCCCTGCTCGCCCAGTACCCCTTCACGGATAAAGGCGCGGCCCGCAAATTTTTCCATGGCCTGACACAGGACAAAACCTCAAAAGTGCTGGGCATTTCGCAGGTGCAGGTGTCCCGGCTGGAACGGCGTGCACTGGAACAGCTTCGGGAGAATATGCTGGCGGCAGAAGCCTGAAGA
>CAYZQL010000197.1:0-7605 GCA_964480555.1 uncultured Lentisphaeraceae bacterium
CCGGTCACGTAAGACGGCGATCCCGACATTCGCCGTTTGAAAGATGGCCTCAAGCTGTTCGTTCGCCGCCTGTAACTCGGCGGTCCGCGACGCGACCCTCTCTTCAAGGCGCGTGCGGTATTGTTTGAGTTTCCGTTCGGCATTCTTATAGTTTGTGATGTCGCGGATAATGGCGACGACGCCGGCAGAGGGGGCCTCCGGTTGGACGGGAGCAACCATAATGATAACGTCTCGTGGCGTTTTTCCGCAAAGGACCCGGCTTTCGATCGAGGCCAAGCCCCGTTTATGAGAATTCGCATACAGCTCCCGCCCGACGCGCTCAAACTCCTTGTCACTCTCGTAAAGGATACGGGTGCTTTTGCCGATCAGAGCCTCTTCGGAACACCCGACCATGTCACACCAGTATTTGTTGACGCTTTCGAACACCCTGTCCTTTATGATGCAGATGCCGGCCGGCGCGGCCCGGAATACGCTGCTGAGGGTGGCTTCCCTTTTGCGCAACGCTTCTTCCGCGCGCTGATTCTCGGCCCGCAAGCGCAGCGCGAGGATGCCGAACTCGATGTCGCGGATCAGTTCCTTCAGTAGCGAGACGTCAGCGTCATCGAACGCATCCGGCTGTGTCGAGACAATCATCCAGGCGCCGAACGTCTGTCCGCCGATGACGAAGGGCAGGGCGATGGACGAAGGGTCGCCATGGTTTAGCGCGGTCTCGCGCCATGGGGCCATTGAAGGGTCGGCGGCGATGTTGCGGGCGATGACCGGTTTTCGGGTCCGGATGGCGACGCCGGCGGGGCCGCGGCCGTGATCGGTGTCGACCCCTGTGAGATGATCGGTTTCGAGGGGCCCGGTTGCGAAACCGGAGTGGACAACGGGACGGACGGTCTGGGCCTCAGCCGTTTCCGCAAGGCCGACCCAGGACAGGTGATACCCGCCGTTTTCGATGGCGATGTGGCAGAGGGCGCGGAGCAATTCGGCCTCGTCGACGGTACGGGCAAGCATCTGGTTACACGCACTGATCATGCTGAGCGTACGGTTCGCGTGGCGCAGTTTATCGGCGTCGACCGGTTTGTTCACGTTCATGACTCTTCCTTTTGTTCCGTCTACGAACCCGCATGAATCGGACATTCGCCCCTCGTCTGAACCGCAAAGCGTCGTCCAACATCATTACATTGATAAATATGCAGATGTATATCTTTTTTAAAGATACTTTCTGGACAGAAAGATGTCAACGGAATTAGCCGCAGAGGCGCGGCGGGGAAGAACGCGGAACCGGACTGTTCCTGTGGCACGTCAAAACGCGACGTCAATGATCAGCGGGAGATGGTCCGAGCCGATGTCCGGACCGGGGCGCCGGTCGAGGATACAGGCGTCAGCGCTGTGGAAACAGTGGTCCAGGGGGATGCGTGCCAGCGGGATGAAGCCCGTTGGCCAGGTGGGCTGCGGGCCGCGTCCCTGCGCGCTGTCGCGCAGTCCGCTGGCCTCGAGGAACGCGCGGAAATGCGTCGACCACGGCGTGTTGTTGAAATCGCCGGTCACCACCAGCGGCCCGCTGACGCCGCGCAGTTTCTTTGCGAGTTCGAGCGTGAAGCGGTTGCGTCCGCGCCACATGGCGTCGTTATAGGGCGCGAGCGTGTGCGTGCCGACGACGGTGAGGGTTTTGTCGCCGACGGCCACGCGCGCGAGCGTAGAGGGAGCCCCTTCGGGGTCGCTCAGCAGAAAGATCTCGGCGGAGAGGGCGCTCGTCGTGCAGTAGATGGCTGCGCCGAAGTTGTCCTCGCGCGGCAGGGCGGCGAAGACGGGGTAGCGGTTCGTGAGCGCGGAGAGGGCGCTCAGCCAGCGGACGTTCGGCTCCTGAAGGACGATGACGTCGGGTCGCTCGCGCGCCACGAGCGCGAGCAGCGCGGGGGCGTTGGTGTTGCTGGTCAGGATGTTGGACTGCAGGATGCGGAGGCGGGCGGACAGGGCCGCTGCGGGCTTGGCCTGGGTGCCGGCCGGCAGGGAAATGAGCAGGACGGGGAGGGCGTTGACCGCGGCGAGGGTGAGGCTGAGGGCGGCGCGCCGGTGGCGGCGCGCGGCGAGCTCGAGGCCCGCGTAGACCAGAAAGCAGGCGGCAAGCTGGGGCTTGAGGTGGGTGAAGCATTCGAAAAACCAGGCGTGTCGTCCGGCCAGCCCCGCCAGCGTGAAGAGCACGCCGAGGAACGCGGCGGCTTCGGCGAGGCGGAGAAGGCGTTGGAAGGGTGTCAGCGTTCTCATGGGTCTAGCGAGGCATGCCCTGCTGGCTGTCCGCCACCAGTCCGGAATGGCGCAGCAGCGCGCCGATCGAGGGGTCCCGCCCGCGGAAGAGCCGGAACACCTCGGCAGGGTCGGTGCCGCCTCCGAGGGCGAGCAGGGTGTCGCGGAGCCGGCGGCCGGTGGCCCGGACCGCCCCGTCGTTGTCGAGCCCGCTCTCCTCGAAGGCCGAGAATGCGTCGGCGGAAAACACTTCGGACCATTTATAGCTGTAGTAGCCAGCGGCGTAGCCGCCGCCGAAAATATGGCTGAAGGAGCAGAGGAACCGGTCTTCGGGCAACAGCGGCGTGGGCGAATATTTCTCGGCGTTGAGCCGTTTGACCGTGTCGGCGTCGGGCCATTCGGGCCGGGGATACCGCGCGTAGAGGTCCATGTCGGTGGCGGCGAAGAAGACCTGGCGCCGCAGGGCGCTGGCGGCGCGGAAATTTTTGGCGGCCACGAGCCGGTCGAAAAGCGCGTCGGGCAGCGCGGCGCCGGTCTCGGCGTGGTGGCTGAGCCCTTCGAGCGTGGCGCGGTCGTAGCACCAGTTCTCCATGAACTGGCTGGCGACCTCGATGGCGTCCCACTCGATGCCGTTCACGCCCGAGGCGTCGGGCTCCTCCACCGTGGTGAGCATGTGCTGGAGGGCGTGTCCGAATTCGTGGAAGAGGGTGTGGACCTCCTGGAAGCGCATGACGGGCGGCTCGCCGCCCACCGGCACGCTCTGGTTGCAGACGAGCAGGGCCATGGGGAGCGTCACGCGGCCGCCGGGCTGGCGGTCGCGCGTGCGGAAGTCGTTCATCCACGCGCCGCCGCTTTTGGTCGCGGGGCGGCTGTAGGGGTCGAGAAAGAAACAGGCGCGCGGCGTGCCGTCGGCGTCGGCGACGCGGAAAAAGCGCACGTCGGGGTGCCACACCGGCGCCTCGCCGTCGGCCGGTGTGATGGCGATGCCGAAGAGCCGTTCGGCGAGGCTGAACAGGCCTTCGAGCACGCGCGGGAAAAGAAAGTAGCGGCTCAGCTCCTCGTCGCTGTAGTCGAAGCGGTGCTCGCGCTGGCGTTCGGCCCAGAAGGTGATGTCCCACGGCTGCAGGGCGGGCTCCGCGAAGCCGCTGGCGTGTGCGAAGGCGAGCAGGTCGGCCGCCTCGCGTTGCGCGGCGGCGCGTGAGGCGTCGGCGAGCTGCGCGAGCAGGGCGTCCACGGCGCCCACGTTCTTTGCGGTTTTGCTGGAGAGGTTGAGTTCGGCGTAGCTGGCATAGCCGAGCAGGTGCGCGAGTTCGCGGCGCAGGGCGAGGACGCGCTCGACGATGGGCGTGTTGTCGGCGGCCCCGGAGGAGGCGCGTGTGGCCGACGCGCGGCAGAGCTGCTCGCGGGCGGCGCGGTTGCGGCTGTGCATCATGAAAGGCAGGTAGACCGCCGTGTCGAGGGTGATGCGCCAGGGGCCTGCGTCGGGCGTGGCGCCGGGCTCGCCCGCGTCGCGCGCGGCCTGTGCGGCCACCGCGAGCAGGGCGGGCGGCAGGCCGGCGGCCTCGTCGCGGGAACGGAGGGTGAGCGAGAAGGCCCGTGTGGCGTCGAGGACGTTGTTGCGGAAGGTTGTTGCGAGCTGCGCGAGTTCGGTCTGGAGGGCGTTGAACTGAGCCTGCCGCTCGGAGGAAAGGCCCACGCCGGCCTGTTCGGCGCTCTGGACGGCTTTGGCGAGGATCCGGCGCTGAACCGGGGTGAGGCACGGGCAGGACCGGTCGGCGGCTTGCAGGGCGAGGTAGCCGTCGTAGAGGACGCGGCTTTGGCCGACGCGCTGAGAGAAGGCGACGATCTCAGGTTGGAGGGCCGTCTGGGCCTTGCGCCAGTCGTCGTTGTTCATGACGGAGAGCATGTGGCAGAGAAGACCCCAGGCGTCGTAGAGCGGGTGGCAGGCCTCGTGCAGTGGCCGCATGAGGCCGCCCCAGGTCGGGACGAGGGCCTGCTCCAGCGCGTCCACCGCCGCATGGGCTTCGGGGAGAAGCCGGTCGAAGGCGGGCGCCGCCGACTCGGGCGTCATGCGGTCGAAGGCGGGGTAATACGGGATGTGATAGAAAGGGGACATGGGGCGGGTCGGGGTGTCGGGGGTTCAGGTTGAAGGGCAGGCCGGCGTGGAGGATCGGGGTCTACGGCAGCCGAGTCGGGGTCACGCCGTGCTTGCGGAGCTTGTCGGCGACAGCGGGTGCGGGCTCGATTTCGTGGCTGCGCGTCCAGAAGACGACCGCCTCGGCGGAACGCCCCACGGCCAGCAGCACGTCGCCCGTGTGGTCGAGGATCACGGGCTCGTTCCGGTCCAGGTCGGCGGCTTTGAGGAGAAACTGGAGGGCGTCGAAATGGCGCGTCTTTTTGAACAGCACCCAGCCTTTCGTGTCCAGGTAAGCCGCATTGGACGGCGCGCTCTGCAGGGCCTCGGTGACGAGGCGGTCTGCCTCGTCGAGCCGGACGCCCTGTTCGGCCCACATGTAGGCGAGAAAGTTTTTGATCTCGTGAGAGCCGGGGTGGGTTGCGAGCGCGTCGCGTAAAAGGCGCTCGGCGCCGGCACGGTCTTTCTCGGCCTCCAGCAGGCTGCCGAGCCAGAGGTAGAAACCTTCGCCCGAGAAGTAGCCCGCGCGCAACCGGCGCGCCTTGACCGCGTCGAGGGCGGCGATGGCGGCCGGCCGGTTGTCGAGCGCCTGGTAGGCGGCGGCAAGGACGAGGCGCGCCGTCTCGGAGCCTGGCTCGCGCCGGGCGAGCTGTTCCAGCCGGTTGGTTGCGTTGGGGCGCAGTGCCCAGAGGGCGCCGAGGCGCAGGAGCGGGGAGGTGGAGTCGGGATTTTCGCGGCAGGCCTGGCGGAGGGTGGCAAAGGCGGCGTTGGTCTGCCCGAGTTCGAGCTGGCATTCGGCCGCGAGGGTGGTCAGCGCGGCGCGTTCTGCGGCGTTGGTGCGTTGATCGAGGGCGAGGGCGAAGCACTTGAGTGCGCGCGCGGGGTTCTTCGCTTCGCGGGTGAAATGGACCGCCCAGTGGACCGGCAGGGCTGAGCTGGAGGCATCCTTGAAGCGGGCGTGCTGGGCGCGGATCAGGGCGAGGGCGTCCTCTTCCCTGCCGGCTTGGAACTGGAGCCGGATGAGGGCTTGCGCGAGTTCCCGGTTGTCGGGCTGCGCGGCGAGGATGACGGCGCAGTGGCGGGCGGCCTCGGCGGGACGGTCTGCGGCGTCGGCGAACCGCGCGGCCTCGAACCGCAGGTCGAGGTCGTCGGGGTGGCGTTGGAGAAAGGCCTCGGCCGCATCGAGCGCGTCGCTGAACCGTTCGCGGTCGGCCAGGTTGCTGAGCAGGGCGGAGAGGGGGCGGCGGTTGTCGGGGTCGAGCTGCAGTGCCTGGCGGAAGGCGGTCAGCGCGGCTTCCTTGGCGGTGTTGGTGTCGGAACTTTCGCCGCTTTCATACAGGAGTCCCTTGGCGTAGAGCGCGAGGGCGCCGGCTTGGCGCGCCTCGGCGTCCGGCAAGGCGAAGTCCCGCTTCTTTCCCGCAGAGGGAGCGAGCAGGCACCCCGACAGGAGGAGAGAGAAAACGAAAAAGAGAACCACACATAGCCGGCCGATTGGCAGGTGCGTGGCAACTGGCCGAATCGGATTCATGCGGGATCTCCGATAAATGACTTAACCCGGCCTTGCACCCGTGCGACGGGAGAAAGGCCGGGATTTCCAAAGGAGCGGACAGACGCGATATCCGTGCGACCCTTACTTGTTCTTGTGCCGGTTGCTCTTCAGGCGTTTGCGGTACTTGTGCTTGGACATTTTGGCGCGGCGCTTTTTCTTAATGGAACCCACGTTCATTCTCCTGGAAGGGCATGACGGACCCACGGTGGGAGGTCATGCGTGTTTTGTTCAAAAAATGACTTTGTTCAGCGGCAACTCGATGATTCCCGTCGCGCCGGCGGCACGCAGGGGAGGGACGATGTCGCGCACGATTTTCTCCTCGACCACGGACTCGACCGCGCACCAGCCGGAGTCGTTCAGCGTGTTGACGGTCGGGGCGTGGAGAGAGGGGAGGATGGCGGAGACAGCGTCGAGCTTGTCGGAAGGGACGTTCAGCTTGATCAGCACGCGGGATTCGGCGGCGAGGGCGCCTTGGAGCAGCAGCGCGAGCTGTTCAATCTTTGCGCGCTTCTCGGGGATTGCCCAGGCTTTCTTGTTGGCGATCAGGCGCGTGGTCGACGTGAGGACGGTGTCGACGATACGCAGGTTGTTGGCCCGCAGGGAGGAGCCGGTTTCGGTGAGCTCGACAATGGCATCGACCAGCTCGGGGGCCTTGACCTCGGTGGCACCCCACGAGAATTCGACCTCGGCCTCGACGTTGTGCTGGGCGAGATAGCGCCGGGTGAGGCCGACGGCTTCGGTCGCGACCCGTTTGCCCTGCAGGTCTTTCACGCTCTGGATCGCGGAGTCGTTCGGCACGGCGAGCACCCAGCGCACAGGGCGCGAGGTCGCCTTGGAGTAGCACATTTCGGAGACTTCAAGCACGTCCGAGTTGTTCTCGTAAATCCAGTCGTACCCGGTGATGCCCGCGTCGAGCAATCCGAGCTCGACGTAACGCGAGATCTCCTGCGGTCGGATCAGGCGGCACTGCAACGCGGGGTCGTCCACGCTGGGCACGTATGAACGGGAGCCGGCCTGCACGTTGAACCCGGCCTTCCGCAGCATGTTGAAGGTCGCGTCCTGCAGACTTCCTTTTGGCAATCCCAAAATAACAGCCATAGCTTCTACCTTACTTCCTTCGGCTTCTTTTGATAAAGGCCAAATATCATATCGGATTCATGAAAGGCTGGCAAGCGTTGGGGGTGATTTTTTGAAAAAGGCGATTCGCGAAGCCTGTGTCAGCGCTTGCAGTACATAACGAAAAACAGTAAACTTCGTTCAAATTATAAGGTTAGTTAGCTTGTGACCTGCTGGTGGTTGCGGCGCGCCTTAGATGCCGGATAGGGTGAGTGATGATTACAGGGTTTAAAGCGGTTCCTTCGGACAAGCGGAAGGGCGATGCGGTGTGGTCGGTGGGGTTGGGCGTGTTGGCGGCGGCGGTGTACGGGCTGACCCTGTCCAAAGGCGTCTATCCGGGCGAGTCCGCGCGGCTCATGGCCGCGTATTCGGGGATCGAGGCGCTCGACTTGCCGCTGCATCCGGTTTGGGGGGCGATCGTGTCGTGGCTGAGCACGGTCTCGGTCTTGACGCTGCCCTTCCGTCTGAACCTGTTCAGCGCGGTCTGCTCGGTGGTCTCCGTTGTGCTGATCTACCGGCTGGTGAGCTTCCTGATTCACGATGTCATCTACGAAGAGTATTCGGTCGAGTATGC
>CAYZQL010000198.1:0-7577 GCA_964480555.1 uncultured Lentisphaeraceae bacterium
ACTTCCAGCACAAGGGCATGGACAACCTCTTCCGCAACAACATCGGCGCCTTCGCCCGCAACGGCTTTCTCGGCCGCGGCAGCCTGAACGCGCACTGGAAGTCCAACTACCTGGAGGCCTGCCGCAACATCTACATCAGCAGCAACGGGGTCGCGATCAGCAGCGGCTGGGAGCCCGGCGGCAAGCCGCCGGTGGTCGCAAGCAACCTCTACCACACACTCGCTACGAACACGCTCACTTTCGCGGGCAAGAGCTTCGCGGCGTGGCAGGCCGAAGGGCACGACACGAACTCGGTCCTCGCCGATTCCGGCTGCCGCAATCCCGCCGCGTTCGATTTCTCGCTCGGGCCGGACGCGCCCGCCTGCCGCCTGATCGGCTTCGTGCCGTTCGATGCGGAGCTGCGGAAGGCGGGGCTTTACGGCGACGAGGCCTGGCGCAAGGTGGCGTCGCGCCATCCGGCGCGCGTGCCCTCCGCCGTTTGGGAGGAGGATGACTTCAAGAAGCTGAACAACGCCTTCGACCTGGACTTCAATCTCATGAAGCCCGGCGACGCGCCGGATGTGTTCCGCGTGAGCGACGAGAAAGGCGCGGGATTTGCGGTCACGCGCGAAGTGGCGGGCGTGGCGGGCGCGCAGTGCCTGAAGGCCACCGACAAGAAGGGACTTTCGCGATCTTTCTACCCCTACATGCACATCGCGCCGCGCGCGCTGAAGAAGGGGCGCGTCACCTTCCGCTTTGCGGCGCAGCAGCCCGCGCAGGGCGCCGTGCCGTTCGTGGTCGAGTTCCGCGGGGCCGGCCAGACCGGCACCGGCCCTTCGCTCGCGGTCGCCCGCGACGGCGCCGTGAAGGCGAACGGAAAGCCGGTCTGCACGCTCACGCCCGGCGCCTGGACCCGCTTCGAGATCGCGTTCACGCTGGGCGAGAATCGCACGGACGGCTACACGCTCGCCGTCCGCGGGCCCAGCGGCGAGCAGACGCTGACGCTGCCGTTCGGCAGCAAGGCCTTCGACCAGGTGGGCTGGCTCGGCGTCACCCTGCCGGACAACGCCGACGGCTGCTTCTATCTCGACGCGCTCACGTTCGCGGTCCGCGAATAGAAGGTCCGGCGACCGGGCCATATGGATCCTGACGCCGACCGCGCAGCCGGAGCGGGCTTCAGCGCACGAAGATCCCCGTGCCGCGTGGCGCGGTCAGCGTCAGAAGCAGATCGTCAAACTTGGCCGCGCCGCCACCCGAGGACGGTGATTCCGCGTCAAATCGGACCCGTACGGAGGCTGTTCCCGGCGGCGCCACGCCGTGCAGCGTGATGTTCGTCCACGGGACGGAGCCCGCCGTGTAGGCATCCAGGTTTGTGGTCACGCTTCCGAGTGTCGCGGCGGCGCCGTCCAGCCAGATCAGGCGTGCGGTGACGTTCGAGCCGTTCCACCCGCCGTCCCCCTCCTGCCAGAACGAAAGGCTGCAACGGTAGCCCGTCCGGACATCGCGCACGTCCTGATAAAAGGCGCCGGAAGTGCCCGCGCCGTATCCGGGCAGCGCCATGAGCCATCCGTCTCCGTCATGGCTCCCCCAATCCGCCCGGCCGGCCTTGGCCGTCGCGCTCTCAATCCAGTGGTCCGGATCGGAACCGCTGCCGTCCGCCAAACCGCTGTTGAACAGGCTAACCGCCCCTGGCGCATTGAGCGCGATCGCGGCGATCACCCCGAGACCTCCCCATAACACGAGTCGCGTGGATTTCCGTTCGCTCATCAGGACCTCCTGACCGTCTGCGGTCGATCACGATCACCAGCATCCCATGGACATGGCCGGTAACACGCCGGTTCCCAAGATGTCATTCATTATGAGAAGGGGGGTGAAAAGAGTCAAACCCGAAAATCCGCCTTGACGTCGGCAGTGCAAAACCGGACAGTCGGTTGCGTTGAAAAAGACAGAATGCGAAATGGAAATCAAAACGGTGCGGTCCGCGCGTCCGGCTGAGGCGTGTCATCATGAAAAAAAACTGATCGTGCTCTTCTCGCGGTTGTTGTATTCACTTCTCATGAGAAGTGAATAAGCGTTCACATGACCTTCACGCTCTAGACGCCCTGCATCTTTCGTGGTTTTCTCGTTCCCCAACCGTTTCTGCCACGCCGGCGCGGCATGCGTTAGGGCAAGTCGCAGCAGGGCATGGACGGACGCGCCTGAAAATGCACGAAGAGCCGGGGGCTGTAGCTCCGCCGCTCTGCCGGCGGAGAGGGCGCGCGTTTCCGGCGGCAGAGCGCCGGAACGACAGGGTTAGAACAAAAGCAGGGTCGTCCCCGACGGCGACACGGAGAACGTTCCGTTGGCGTAACTCACGCGCCAACCGCCCACAGATCCGCCATTGACCGACACATTCCAGTTTTTGAGGTTTTCGACTCCGGAGCAGTTCACGAAAGCGAACGTGAAAAGCATGGGGTCGTACGGGAAATTGACAAGGTGAATCGTGCCGGAGGCCGCGAAGGTGATGTTTTCGAAAGAGCCTCCCTGCGGATTGCCGGCGTCGAGCTCGATGCCGTTCACCGTCGTAGGCTGGCCGTAGGACTTGAACAAAGCGCCCGCGCTCACGCCAACGGACTTCACGTTGTCGAGGTTTACGGAGAGCGGCACGGACTTGTTGTCGGCGAAGGCGAATCGGGTCGCGCCCGCCTCCGACGTGCTGCCGTTGCTGAGCCACTTGTTCGCATACGAGGTGTAGTTCGTCGTCACCGCGCCCGTCTCCCCGTCCGTCGTGTAGGAGAAACCGAAGTAGGACTGCTCGTCCAGCAGATCCCAGTGGATACCGTCCCAACTGCCCTCGACCGACCAGCACGCGAGCTCGCGGCCGCTCTCGTTCATGCCGTAGAGGTCGTAGGAGACGATTTCGCCCGCGTCGCCGCGAAGCCGCATCCATACGTACGTCCAGTTTTGGGTCGCCGTGACCTGGGTACAGCCGCTGATATAGGAGCCGGAGGAGGTGTTGCCGTCAAAAAGATTGGTGGTGGGGCCGTACGTGTTTTCGGCCATGTCCACCTTTTTATAGGTGTATTCGCCCGGATTCAACAGGGCCACCGACCGCTCGATGTTTGTGGCCAGGTTGAGGTTCTGCCGCACGCCGGCGGCGTCGTACAGCGCGAACTCCCGGATAGACACATGGGCGTCCGTGAACGAGGAATTCGGCCTGCCGCAATAATAGGAGTTGGCTTTCAGGATCCAGCGGAAATAGAGGTACTTGTTCTCCTCAGGCGTGGAGAGCGTTCCCGCCGTCACGCGCAACGTGCCGCTGAACCGGTTCGTGCCGGAAACCATCCATTCGCCCGCGCCGCTCTTCACCACGTTGACCCGGCCTTCGCCGTCGTCGATGCCTGTGACGGTATTGGTGACGAGGCTGTCGCCGCCGAGCGTCAGCGTCTTGTCGCCCGCCGTGAGCGCGCGGATCCCTCCGCGCAAGGCGAGGCGCGAGAGTTTGCCGCCGCTGCCGTTGCTGAGAATCTGGCCGTCACCCCGCAGAACGAAGACGCGGTCATCCGTTCCGCCGCCGGCGGTGCCGACATACTCCATCGTGCCCGAAGTCGCCGCCGTGCCGAGCACGAACGCGTAATCGACCGGGGTCGGCAGGTTGGTGGATGCGTCTTCCGCGAGATAATCGGAAAGTCCTAGCGAACAGACCGTTCCGCGGTTCGCAAGCGAAGTGAAGCGCAGCGTCCCCTCCTTCACATCGATCACACCGCGGTTATTCCGCCCACTGTTGTCCTTGAACGTCCACACGCCGCTTCCGCTCTTCACGATATAGGTCGGGAAAGTGGACTGGTTGAAGGGACCGCTAAAGACCGCCGGGACCGTGTTGCTGCCGGTCAGTAACAGGCGTGTCGACTTGCCGGAGCTGCCGGACCACTGGCCGGTGAAGGTCACCCCGCCCGTCGCCCCCATGTTCAGCGTGTTGTAACCGCCTTCGCCTAAACCGAAGGTTTTTGTGGTGGTTTCACCCTGTCCGAGATAACGGATAACCGCCCCCTTGTTGTTGTCCGGAGTTCGGAAACCGAAAGAGTATTTTCCGACGGAAGAGGGCCACGTATTGCTGCCGAAACTCATCACGCCGAGATCCGCCGCGTTGCAGACCAGGTTCTCAGAGCCGGATACCGTGCTGTTCGTGCCGAGAAAATCGATCGACCCGCTTTGGTTCCATAAGTTGAAGGTGCCGTGCATCTCGCCCGCGAACGCCGATCTCGTCGTCATCGCGAACTGAAGATATTTGGACTGGCTGTATGCGGAGGAGTTGGTGATGGTGCCGTCGCCGAAAAGGCCGCCCCTCAGAATGGTCGCCACCTGAGAAACGCCCTGCGTCGAGGCGATGTGGAAGCGTGCCGGTTTATAAAGATAAAGCCGGCTGCTGAAATTGAAATCCCAATAGTTGCAGTTTTGCGGCAGGCGCAGGTGGCCGTTGCTGACGATTGTGGCACCGGAGTAGTTGTAAGCGTTGTGCGGAACTTTTGTGGGAGGGACGTAATTGTAGTTCAGATACCCGGTGCCGGTTTTGACCACGCCGCCCTGACCCAGAATCGGGCAGTTGATGTTGATGTCGGAAGCGCTGTCGACGGCGATGACGGAACTTGCCGCCTGCAGGTTGATGTTCGTGAGCGCGGCGATCGCCGCCGCGTCGCCGGAGGCGACATTCACCCGGCTGCCTGCCGGAACCACGATCGTGTCGTCGGCGTTCGCGCCGGGCACCGCGCCGGTGCTCCATTTCGTGAGGTCGCTGAAATTGCCCTCACCGCCGAGCCAGGTTGCGGTCTCCGCGCCGGAACCCGCCGCCAGCAGCCATACAAAAGCAGCCACTTTTTTCATGAGCCAGAGGTCGGAGGGCGCCGGTGATGCGCTGACCCTGAAGACGGCAGCAATTCTAATTTTGGCTTCTCCGGGCACTGCTTGAGGCAGAGCCCCCGTCAGAGGTAACAGATTGCGCTGGCCCGCGCGCCTGAAATGCACGAAGAGCCGGGGGCTGTAGCTCCGCCGCTCTGCCGGCGGAGAGGGCGCGCGTTTCCGGCGGCAGAGCGCCGGAACGACAGGGACAGCGAATTGACGTGCGCCGCAAAAGGACCCTTGCCGCAAGAGACGGGTTTGGTCTAAAGTACCGTGACGGATGGCAGACGCGGGGTGTTGCGTTGGGCGTCGGCATCGCGCAAACGGGGGGGGCGAGTGATGAAAAGACGAAGGGCGATGGGGGCCGCGGCGGCGCTGCTGCTGTGCGCGGGGGCGGGCGCGGCAGAGGTTGCTCTGACGGACCTCGACATTTCCAAGACCCGGCAAGGCTGGAAAGAGGCGGCGCGCGATTTCAACCTGCTGGGCAGCCGGCTGAAGGTGGCGGGCCAGGTCTACTCCAACGGCATGGCCACCTGCTCGCCGTCGGAGCTGTACGTCGAGCTGCGCGGCGCGCGGCGCTTCCGCGCGGACGTGGCGGTGGACGACACCGCCGGGCAGCCGGACAAGCGGCTCGTCTTTCAGGTGATCGGCGACGGCCGCCTGCTGTGGCAGAGCGAGCCGCTGAAGCGCGGCATGCGTCCTGTGCCCGTGGACGTGGACGTCGCGGCGTTCGCGACGCTGCTGTTGCGCGTGGACCCGTGGCAGGACGGGAACGCCTCCGACCATGCCGACTGGCTCAACGCGCGGTTCGAGACGGCCGATAAGGCCAAGCCCCGGGCGGTCGATTCGCTGAAGTGGCCCAACGTGTGGCTCTCCAATGTGGACACGTCGCTGATCACGCCGCCGGGAGCCGCGTCCGACGGTGGCCCGTTTACGGTGGCGGGCGTCGCCTATGCCGAGGGGCTCGGCGTCAGGACGCCCTCGGAGCTGTGCCTGCTCAAAGGGGCGGCCACGCGGTTCGCGGGCAAGGTCGGCGTGGACGACGCGACGGACGGCCGCGCGGAGTTTGTCTTGTACGGCGACGACAAGGAGCTGTGGCGCAGCGGGGTGATGAAAACGGGCGATCCGGCGCGGGCATTCGACGTGAGCTTCGCGGGGGTCGGCCTGGTGCGGCTGGTGACCGAAGGCGACTGCAATGTGCGCGCCGATTGGGTGGAGACCGTCTTTACGCTGGACGGGTGGATGAAGCCGTGCGGGACCTACAACCCCGCGGTTTTCGAGAGCCGGCCCGAGTGGGAGAACCCGCGCGTTTTTCGCGTGGGCGCGGAGCGGCCCACGGCGACGATGAGCCTTTTCGATTCCGTCAAAGCGGCGCGCAAGGCCGGGGCGCGCGAAGAGTCGCCCTATTTCCTTTCGCTCGACGGCCTGTGGAAGTTCCACTGGGCGCCGCACCCGGACCAGCGCCCGCAGAATTTTCACCAGCCCGGCTTCCCGGCCGAGACGTGGCGGGAGATCGCGGTGCCCGGTTGCGTGGAGGTGCGCGGGTACGGCACGCCCATCTACAAGAACAGCGGGTACACGTTCAAGAGCGACCCGCCCTTTGTGACGCGCGAGCCGGAGCCGCGGTACACGATGTTCAGCGAGCGCAACGCGGTCAGCTCCTACCGCCGCACCTTTGCGGTGCCCGAGGCGTGGAAGGGACGCACCGTCTATCTGCGCTTCGACGGGTTCGCCTCCGCGCTGTACGTGTGGCTCAACGGCGAGCGGATCGGCTATGCGGAAGACGGGCGGCAGGGCGCGGAGTTCGACATCACCTCGGCGCTGCAGGCGGGCGAGAACACCTTGGCGGTGGAGGTCTACCGGCTGTGCGACGGCTCCTACATGGAGGACCAGGACTTCTGGCGGCTCTCGGGACTGTACCGTCCGGTCTATCTCTGGTCCGCGCCCAAGAGCCACCTGCGCGATTATTTCGTGCGCACCGCCCCGGCGGCGGCGGGCGTCTACGCGGGCGTGTGGAACCTGTCGGTCGCCGCGGCGCTCGACGGCGCGGCGCAGGGGGTGTCGCTCGAGGCCGAGCTGTATCCGCGCAGCTTCGAGGGCGGCTTCTGGGACAAGCCGGTCGCGCGCGGCCGGGCCCTGCCGGACGGGGGCGCGCTCCGGCTCGACCTTCCGGTGGCGTCGCCTCGCCTGTGGTCGGCGGAGCGGCCGGACCTCTACACGCTGGTGCTGACGCTCAAGGACGCGCGCGGCAGGGTGCTCGAGGCGATCCCGCAGAAGGTGGGCTTCCGCCAGGTGGAGGCCAAGGGCGGGCAGCTTCTCGTGAACGGCCAGCCGGTTCTGTTCAAGGGCGTGAACCGCCACGAGATGGACCCCGACCACGGGTATGCGGTGCCGCTCGCGCGCATGATCCAGGACATCACGCTGATGAAGCGCAACAACATCAACGCGGTCCGCACCTGCCACTACCCGAACGATCCGCGCTGGTACGACCTGTGCGACGAGTATGGTCTCTACGTGATGGACGAGGCCAATCTCGAGACGCACGGGCTTTCCGACACGCCGCGCAACCCGGTGATCGACCCGGAGTACCGCGCCGCCGCGATGGACCGGCAGAAGGGCATGGTGGAGCGTGACAAGAACCACCCGTCCGTGGTCATCTGGTCGCTCGGCAACGAGAACAACGGGGACTCCGATTTCTTCGGGCAGGCCTACGCGTGGGTCAA
>CAYZQL010000199.1:0-7537 GCA_964480555.1 uncultured Lentisphaeraceae bacterium
GCAGTAGTAGGCGTAGACGGCGATCTTGCGGGCGCGGCAGGCCTTGACCTGCTCGCCCAGCAGGTCGAACGACAAGCCGGGGTGCACGGGCCCGTACGCGCTGGGGTAGTAGAAGAGCCCGTGCATGTCCTTCGCGAAAACCACGATCGAGTCCACGTTGCCCGCCAGCAGCCGGTCGCCCCACTCTTCGGCGCTGAAGGCCCCGCCGATTTTCGGCACGTGCGTCGAGTTGTGGAAATCCTGATGGATCTTGCGCCACGGCCGCTTCGGCAGGGTGTGAAGACGCGGGTCGATCCACACGCGCGACGCGGCGGCCGCAGCCGCCGCACCTGCGCCCGCCGTCAGCGGGACAAAGCCTGTCGCCACCGCCGCCGTCACCCCGAGAACGCCCAGAAATTCGCGCCGATTGACCTCGTTCATCGCTCCCCCTTTCAGTCGCAGTGAAAAACCTCTTCCATCCCGGCCCACCACTCACCCTCTGCCCGGTCCGCAAAGGGCTCCTGGCAGGGCATGCACTCCGCCCACCACCGCTGCGTCACAGGATCCGCCGCCATGCGGGCGCAGTCCGCCGCGAAATCCGTGCCCTCATACTCGAAATAGCTGAAGAGGTAGTGCTTGCCGTCCGGAAGCGTGCGCAGGTAGATCGAGAAGTTCCGGAAGTGGCACAGGCCGATCATCTTCAGCACATCGGGCCACACATCTGCATGCAGCTTCTTATACTCCGTAATTTTCTCTTCTTTAACCCCGACCACTGATCCATAACGTTTCATTCTTCTCTCCATAAAGAGTGATGCGGGCGTTTCCCGCAAACCAAACATTCACGGCTCGAACGGAGTCTCGCCCTCCCCCGCTTCGCTCAAAAAAAGCGAAAACCATTGGGAGGGCGAAGCTCCTGCTGAACCACATGCACGGTTAAGCTTGCATAATAAACAAGAAATTGATTTTAAGCAACTAATGTCCGGACGTCACTTCGGTCGGGGGCGTATCCCCGTTTCACTGACTGGCCTCGGGTATACGCTGAAGCACGGTCTGGTGTTCTGGCGTCGTTCTGCCGGGGGCGCGGACGGCCTCGTCCGCGAAAGCGAGAGGGTGCGGTGCGCGGCGCGGAACAGGTTCTTGTTCCGGAGGCCGCCGTTCGGCCCCGCGGACGGGGCCGTCCGCGCCCCCAGCCTGCGCGCACGCGCAAGCATATCCGTAGATCCGCAGCGCCAGTCAGTGGACCGGATGCGCCCTTCGGTCGGCGCATCCGCAGCACCGGCATTTTCGCCTACCCACGAACCATAGGTGATCAGGCCGAAGGATGTCACAAGAACCAGCATGCCGAGCGCCAGCACTCCATGCGTCCTGCGTTTGCAGTTATGCCACTCCCGGAAAATCAGACCGACTCCGAAACTGAAGAAAACCAGCATGGCCATATGAATGCCCCAGCTGATAAATTTGAACTCTCCCATGCGCGCATGACCCTGCTCGTAGAAGATGAACTGCGTAAACCAGAGCACACCGCCAATGATGCCCATCAGATAATAAAACACCAGTCTGCCAAAACCATTTTCGTGCTTGATAAACTCACCAAGAGTCCGTTTACGAACACAGACAACACCCCACCAGATCAGGTTGGTCAGCAGAGTTCCGCCCGTCAGAAAAATGTACTTTGGATATCCCGCGAAACCCTGCCTGGCCTTATGCGCCGCCGCAATCACATCGATATCTGCGCCGGCAGCAACACCGACCCCGAAAACACCGGAAAGAACGCCTGCCAGCACGACAAGCCACAACCCCTTTTTCATATTAAATGTCGACTTTTTTGTCTCCGTACCCGAGTTCAGCTCGCCTTCTTTCATGAACCCCGCACGACCACATACGGCTACCCCCGCTATCGACAAAATGAAGCCTGACAAAACAACGAGGCCGCCGGGCTTCTGGAACTGACTGACTAAAGTTCCGCCAAGGACAGCCGGCACCACGGTCCCGAAGACCGCCGATATGCCGATCGCTATCGCATAGGTTAGCGAAAAGCCGATATGCCGGATCGCAACACCAAAGGCCATACCGCCAAACCCGTACGCAGCACCCAGCAGAAAAACCTTCAGTGCCATATCACGCGGTGTTTCCTGCAGGACCAGCATCAATTCAGGAACGGTAATAGCCGAAACAATCAGCGGCATCAGGAACCAGGCCGTCAGAGAAACAATAACCCAATAGCTCTGAAATGACCATTTGGAGGCACCTTTCTGTGAAATATAGCAGCTTGCTGCCGCAATCCCCCCCAGCGCATGTAGTGCAATACCGACAAATATCATAGATCCCATAATCTGTCCTTTAAAACCTGCTTCAAAAAAAAACCTCTGTGTCTCAGTGCCTCTGTGGCTAAGACATCTCTTCGTCGAACTCGCCCAAGCGGAGCGGGTAGTTGCCGTATTCGCGCACCAGCTTCACGATCCGGTCGTACGTCTTGCCGGAGACGTTGCTGGCAACCGAGTGGTCCGACTGAAAGATGTAGCCGCCGCCTTTCGCCGCATTCAGCTTGCGGAGAACCTCGCGCCGGATCGCCTCCGGATCACCCGTTTCCCAGACCTGGATGTCGCTGTTGCCGCAGAAGCCGAGCGTGTGCCCGATCTCGCGCCGCAGGTCCACCGCATCCATGCCGGCCTTCGCTTCCAGCGGGTTGTACGCGTCGATGCCCATCTCCGCGAAATCGCGGATCACCGCGTGCACGTTCCCGCACCCGTGGTAGATCACCATCAGCCCGTTCGCGCGGGCGTGGTCGGCGATCGCCTTGACCCACGGCTTGTAGTGCTCGCGCCAGAACGCCGGGTTCATGAAGGTGCCGCAGCTGTAGGCGAAATCGCCCCAGATCACGAAACCGTCCAGCTTGCCGGCGGCGGCCTCGATCTGGGCTTTGGCGCAGTCCAGGTAGAACTGGCCGACGGCGGCGATCACGGCCGCCATGCGCTCCGGCTCAAGGCCGACCCACAGCATATGGTTCGCCGGACCGATCAGGCGCGTCAGGCACTCGTTGACCTCGATGATGCTGCCGAAAACCGGGAAGTCGGGCCACAGAGAGCTCACGGTGTCGACCCACGGCGGGCTGTTGCGCTCGAAGCCGTCCCCCACGCCGGCGATCTGATTGTCGCCCGCGCTGAAATACCGCCGGCGGTCGAAGGGGCTGTCGAACGTCTTGACCGCCTCCTCCAGCTTCTCCAGGGAGTCGGTCTCGAAGCCGATGAACTCCGGCATCGGAAAGTCGAACACCTTGCGCATGACCGCGCCGAACCCGGTCCTGACCGTGACCTCCTGCGGAGTCTCCTTCAGCGTCTCGAAGGGCCTGATCCAAGGGTCCATGTTCGGCACCGTGCAGATCCAGTCGAGGTCGTAGTGATAATAGGGGTTCGCGTCCGCAGGCAGCCCGAGCTCCTCGCGCCACCGCTTCACGAAGCCGCCCCAGAAGAAATCGCTGACCGGCACGCGGTCGGGCTCGCGATGGCTCAGCGCCGTCCGCATGCGCTGCAGCTTAACCCGCGTGTTCGCCTTGCGCACCGCGCTGTCCGCAGCCTTGCCTGTGGTCTCAAACATGCCCATGCCGTACAGCCCTCCCCCGCATATCCGCGTGAACGAAATCGCCAAACCGAGCGTCAGCACAGTAGCAACTTATGGCGTGCTCCGTCTATATCCGCTTCAGCTTTTTTTATATCTTTTTCGGCTGCCCGGCGGACACCGCCCGACCCCGGCTTTCCGCGTCAGTCGATCGGCTTCCCCTCGGCATCGAGCACGGTGACCGCGCCCCAGCCGAGCTGGCGTATCCCCGCCTCGATCTTCGTCCGGTCGCCGACCACCAGCCAGGTCAGGCTTTCGGGGCGGATCACGCGTGCGGCCGTCTGAGCCACCTCGGACTGTGTGAGCGCGCGCATCGCTTCGGCGTAGGTCTGGAAATAGCCGTCGGGCAAGCCGAACCGGACGGCCTGCCCGAGGCTTCCGGCCACGGCACCCAGCGTTTCCCAGCGCCCGGTCAGCTGCAGCGTCAGATCCGTCACGGCCTTCTTCAGCTCCTTTTCCGTGGGAGGCGTGGCGCCCGCCATCCCGCGGAACTCGCGGTCCAGCTCGCGCATCGCCTCCGCCGCCTTGTCGGCCTGAACCGGCGCGACGCACAGAAAGACGCGCGCCCCGCGCGCCTCGGAAAGCGAGGTCCGCGCGCCGTAGCTCCAGTGCTTGTCCTCGCGGAGGTTCATGTTCACGCGGCTGGTGAACGCGCCGCCCAGGATGGAATTCGCCGCCTCCGCCGCAAACTCCTCCGCGGGCTTTTTGGGAGGCGTCACCGCGCCGGCGAAAAGGACCGCCTGCGGCGCCGACGGCCGGTCGAGAAGATAGAGCGAGGGCTTGGCCGGCGGGCTCACGCCGCCGATCCGCTTGGCCGGCACCGCGCCCGGACGCCAGCCGCCAAAGAGGCGCTCCAGCCGCGGCACGAGCTCCGCCAGCGAGGTGTCGCCGACCACGACCAGCGTGGCGTTGTTCGGCTTAAACCATGCGTCGTGGAACCGCCGCATGTCGTCGCGCGTCAGGCGCGCGACGCTGGCCTCGTCGCCGCTGCCGCTGGAGGGATGGCCGTAGGCGTGCCCTTTGCCGTACAGCAACTGCGGCAAGAGGCGCATCGCCAGCCCGTTCGGCTCCGTCTTCTCGCGCCGGATGGCGGCCAGGCGCTCGTTCTGCAGGCGCAGAAACTCCCGCTCCGGGAAAACCGGGTTGAGGATCACGTCGGCATACAGCTCCAGCGCCGCGTCCAGGTGCCGCTTGAGCGTGTTCAGCGAGACGCCGGTTTCGTCGAGGTTGCAGCCCGCGCCCAGATGCGCGCCGATCGACTCCAGCGCCCGGCCGAGCTCCAGCGCCGTCTGCCGCCGCGTGCCCTCGTCGAGCAGCTCCGCAAACAGGCTGGCGGTTCCGGGAAGGGCGCCGGCGTCCGCCGCGAAGCCGGCGTCGAAGGCCATGTTGAACTGCACCAAAGGAACCTCGTGGCGCTCGGCGAGCACCACCTTCAGCCCGTTGGCGAGCACGGCGCGCCGGACCTCGGGAAAACGCGCGGCGGGCTTCAGCTCCGGCGCCGGCAGCGCGCTGCGGTCCACGCCGGAAGTCGCCACGCTGTGCTGGGGGTAGGGCTCGATCTCCAGCACGAACGGGCCGTCGGCCAGCCAGGCTTGGGCCGCGGCCCGGATGCCGGACCGCGTGGCTTCGCGGGTCTCCCGGAGCACGGTCTTGTAGTACTCCGGATCGCCGGTGAGCACGAAATTGCTGGCCAGGATATCCGACTTGCCGCCAAACCCGCCGACCCGTTCGCACCCGCGCACGAAATCCGCCTCGAACCGCGCCTTCACCCGCCGCAGCTCGTCCGCTGTCGGGCCTTTTTTCAGAAACCGGGCGAGCTCTTCGTCGACCGCCTGTTCCACGCGCGACAGCGCGACCCCCGGCTTCGCCGAAGCCACGACCATGAACTGGCCGGCGATCTCGCGCAGATCCGCACCGGCGTAAACGTCGGTGGCGAGCTGCTCGTCGTAGACCAGCCGCTTGTAGAGGCGCGAGGATTTGCCGCCCGAAAGCAGCTCTCCGGTCAGGGTGAGCAGGTTGCCCTCCGTCGTGCCGTACGGCGGTATGTTCCAAATCTTGTAGAGGCGGGCCTGCGACACACGGTCCTGCGCCCTCATGCGCCGGACGCCGCTGCGCTTCGCGATAAAGGCGGTGTCCCGGCAGACAGGCGGCCCGGGCGGGATGTCGCCGAAGAACCGCTTCACCTTGCCGAAAACCTCGTCGGCTTCGACATCTCCCGCCACCGCCAGCACCGCGTTGGCCGCGCCGTAGTGCTGTTTGAACCAAGCCCGCACATCCTCCAGCGTGGCCGCGGCAAGATCCTCGTCCGAGCCGATCACCTCCCACGAATAGGGATGGCCCGCAGGCCACGTGTTCTGCGTGATCAGCCGCCAGGCGAGCCGATAGGGCTGGTTGTCGCTCTGGCGCTTCTCGTTCAGCACCACGCCGCGCTGCTCGTCGAGCCGCGCCTGCGACACCGCGCCCAGCAGGTGGCCCATGCGGTCGGACTCCATCCACAGCGCAACGTCCAGCGCCTCGCGCGGCACCTCCTGAAAGTAGTTCGTCCGGTCCTCGCCGGTGGTCCCGTTCATGCCCGTGGCGCCCACCCGCTCGAGCGCTTTGAAATAGTCGTCGTCGAAGTGCTCGCTGCCGTTGAACATCAGGTGCTCGAAGAGATGCGCGAAGCCCGTCCGCCCGGGCCGCTCGTCTTTGGAGCCGACGTGATACCAGATGTTGACCGCCGCGATCGGCGCCTTGCGGTCTTCGTGGACGAGCAGGGTCAGCCCGTTATCCAGCACGTATTTCCGGTACGGGATCTCCAGGCTGCCGGTCTCCGCGCCACACGCACCCGCCGCCAGCGCCAACAGGAACCGCATGAGCCGATGCCAAGAAACCATTGTGCCCCTCCCACATCCGAGTCCGGCCACGCTTCGCACACCTTCTCGGGCTTGCTAGCCGTTCCCCTCTTCCACCGCCACAACCTGCCCTTCGAACAGCTTCATCACCTGCTTGAGCGCAGGGTCGTCGTAGAGCCCGGCTGCGGGTGTGGCGGGCCGCGCCGCAGGCGCTGCGGCGGGAACGGCAGCCGCAGCGGCGGGCTGAGGCGGCTCGGCCGCACGGAGCGCGTTCAGCCGTTTGAGCACCTCGTCGAGCGACACCGCCCGCGCCACGCGCGCGCAGCGGACCAGCGACATCTCGATCAGCGTGCGCACGGAGAGCGCATACCGCAGCCGCCCCTCCATCTCGCCCAGCTGGTCGGCGATCTGCAGCACGCGCGTCGAGTCCGCCAAAGCGGCCTGTGCCGCCAGCGCGCGGATCTGCTCGGGCGTGGCGTCGAGGTTGGCCATCCCCTCGCCGACGTGCTGGTAGATCAACAGATTCCGGAAGTGCTCCATCAGCTCCACCACCAGGCGACGCATGTCTTTGCCGGCGCTGTCGAACATGTCGACCTTGCGCAGGATCTCGCCCATGTCGCCCGTGAGCACGGCTGTGGCGAGCTCCTCAAGCGAGCGGCGCGAGACCAGGCCGAACACCGCCAGCACGTCGTCCTCGGTGAGCGCGTCGCCTTTGAACGAGATGAGCTGGTCGAGCGCCGAGAGCGCGTCGCGCATGCCGCCCTCGGCGCCGCGCGCGATGGCCAGCAGCGCGTCGTCGTCGATCGTGATGCGCTCGGCCTCGCAGATGTGTCGCAGCCGCTCGACGATCAGCGGGGTCTGGATACGGCGCAGGTCGAACCGCTGGCAGCGCGAGATGATCGTCGGCAGGATCTTGTCGCCCTCGGTCGTGGCGAAGATGAACTTCACGTGCGGCGGCGGCTCCTCCAGCGTTTTCAGCAGCGCGTTGAACGCCGCGATGGAGAGCATGTGGACTTCGTCGATGATGATGATCTTGAACTTGCCGTGCGTGGGAGCGAACTGCACCTGGTCGCGCAGGTCGCGCACCTGGTCCACGCCGTTGTTCGAGG
>CAYZQL010000200.1:0-7418 GCA_964480555.1 uncultured Lentisphaeraceae bacterium
CGGCCTCAATCCCGCCTCTTCCGCCACGGAGCCCTGCGCGACCTCCGAGATCACCACGCCGTTCCGGGCTTCGTACCCCAGCTGCTGCGCGATCTCAGCGGTCAGCTCTTCAACCTCAAGCCCCAGCTTGTCCAGCACGGCCTCGCTCACCTGCGCTCCCGCCGCGGCCTGAACCTCGTCGGGGAAGGCGGCGACCGTGACCGTCACCTTCTTGACCTTGCCTTCGCGGAAGATCGTCAGTTCGGCTTTCTTATTAGGCAATATCCGTGCCACATCGTTCCGGAAGCCGGTGTTGTCCTTGATTTTCTTGCCTTCCAGCTCGATCAAGATATCCCCGCTCTGGATGCCGGCCTTGTCCGCTGGCCCCTCTTTTTGCACATCGGCGATGAGCACACCGCCCGCTTCAGCGCGCCCGAACGAGGCCGCCATCTCTTTTGTGAGCTCGCCGGGATTGAGGATGACGCCGATGTAACCTCTTGTCACTTTGCCATTTGCGACAAGTTGCTCTTTAATGTTCATCGCCATGTCGATGGGAACCGCAAAGCCGATGCCCATGTATCCGCCGCTGCGGCTAAAGATCGCGGTGTTGATTCCGACGGCCTCGCCGTCGATGTTCAGCAGCGGGCCGCCGGAGTTGCCGGGATTGATGGCCGCATCGGTCTGGATGAAGTCCTCGTAGTCCGCAATGCCGATGTTGGTGCGTCCTTTAGCACTCACCACCCCCACCGTCAGTGTCTCCTTCAGTCCGAACGGGTTGCCGATGGCGATGACCCACTCGCCGATCTGGAGGGTGTCGGGTTTCCCGATCGCCAGGGTCGGCAGATTGTCCGCCTCGATCTTGATCAAGGCGACCTCGGTTTTCGCGTCCGCGCCGATCCGCTTGGCCAGAAACTCCCGTCCGTCGGCCAGGCGCACCGTGATCTTGTCGACATCTCCGACGACGTGCGTGTTGGTGAGGATGTAGCCGTCTTTGCTGATGATGAAGCCCGAGCCTTGTCCCGTCTGCTTGAACATCTGCTGCGGCTGCCTGCGCCGAGGCATGTTCTGCCGCGGGCGCTGCTGCCCGAAGAAGCGCTCCGAGAACTCCTCGCCGAACAGGTCGAACGGGTTGTTGAAATAATACTGCATGCTTCCGGCGGGCACCTGCTTCTCAACCTGGATGAACACCACCGCAGGCGTCGCTTTGGCCGCCACGCCCGAAAAACCTTTCCTGAAGTCGAACGCTTCGCCCGCGGCGCGCACGGCAACGGGCCATGAGGCCGCACAGGCCATCAGTCCCGCAACGACCCACCTCTTCACTCTGCCTTTATTCATATGCTCCCTCCATTCTCAATCCCATCATTCCACGGTTCCACTTTTCCATCATTCCAATGATTAAAACAAGGCCATAACCTCACGCGGCAGACGGCAACCAGTTTGAATCCGACGGACCGTGCGAGCGAGTGAGATTATGGCCTTTACGGACCTGTTTTGTCATCCTCTTGCCGTCTCTCTCACGGTCACCTTTTAATAAGCAGTTAACATGCCAGACAGATAAAATGACAGTTATTATCGACTTGATCCAATTATTTAATCAAAAACGTGAGATATTAGCCAAAGTTAATTTTCAGGCGGGAGGGTCCGCCTGAAGACCGCGACAGGCTGTCCGCAAGGCTGTGACAAGTTGGCTCAAATGAAAAACAACAGGGGCCCGCGTTTCCGCGGACCCCTGTATGTCAGTGAATCAACTCACTCAGGCGGAAGGCTATTCGACCTTGGCCTTGATAAAGCTGCCTGCCGTGAGCGGCACAACCACCGTGTTGGTGTTGTTCGCTGGCGTGAACGCCAGCGGGGCAAGAACCACCGGCGTCTTGCCGAAGCCCGTCACCAGGTTGGTTGCCGCATAGATGTTCAGCGTTCCGTTGATCTCGCCGAAATTGACGGCCGTGGACGACGCCACAACCGTCACCGTGGCTTCGGTCGCGCCGACTGCGATCGAGGTGATCGCGATCGTGTTCGTCACGCCATTAGCCTCCGGCAGATTCAACAGATACTCGTCATACCAGTCGGCGGCATTCGCCGCAACCTCAGCCTCGCTCACCTTGTTCGCGATAGCCCAAGCTGCCACCTTGCCGGTATCCGGAGTCCCCTCGCCCATCGGGAAGGAGCCGGTGCTGTACGGGCCGAAGGTGATCTCCGCCGTCGCAGCCGTGGCCGAAGAGACGATGCCCGCCGACAGGTTCGTGTTCAGCGCGCCCGCATAGGTGACGCCCAGGACATTCGTGACGTTGTACCAGTCGATCGCATCGATCGTGATGAACGTTCCGCGCTCGACCGTGCCGCCGTTCGCGACAGGCGCGCCGTTGGTCAGAACCGTGCCCAAGGTGTCGTCATACGACAGCGTCAGCAGGATGGCTGCAGGCGTCGCGCCGCCATAGGCTCCGTTCGCGACCGACAGCTCGTCAACCCAGCCCGTGCCCTGGAAGGCCACGGCGCTAAGGGTGAACTCATCCTTTGCGGAATAGAACCATCCATCACCCGAAACCCCGTCAATACCATTGGCATGTTTCAAGTTCTCTCCGTCAAGGTAAACCTTGAAAGCCGAGGAACCACCCGAGACGCCCATCTGAATCGTTAAACGATACCAATTAGAGGGCGATATCGTCGTATCGAACACGCTATTTGTGGTAAAAGGCTTATCATTGATATCAAACATTGAATGATAAACCACGAGGTTGGAATTCACGTTAACGTAAACCGCAACCTTGACATCATTCGAGATCGTGGGCGTGTCCTCACTCGGAGTGAACTTGATCAGCGTGTCGACGTATACGTTCTCGCTTGCGCTAAACGTCCTTCCCGTTGCTCCGCCCGTATTGATCACGTGGCGCGTGAGCGTGTTGCCCTCGGTCGCGAGCTGCAGGACAAGGTTTTTGGGCGCACCATTAGTCAGGGGGCGCTGACCCACGTATTCCGCGCTCGTCGTGTCGCTGACGATTTTGGACTCGTCCAGTCCCTGAGCCACCCACAGCACGTTGGTGAACTCGCTATTGGTGCCCAAAACCGTCATCCTGTAATTTCCGATCACCAGGTCGTTGGTACCTTGGGGCGCCTCGAACGAATCTTCAACATACCACGTCGACGGATCATCTCCGCCTCCGAGCCCGGCTGCGGCTGTCAGGGCGCAAAAACCCGCACAGACCGTCACAAACTGTAACATACGCTTTGAAGTCAGGTTCATTTAAGAAACCCTCCTATCAGTGTTCCTGCGTTATTGACTGTAAACCTTCAAAATCCTGCCGGACATGAGGAAAACACCCGCTCTCCACGCTGTCGGACAAGACCATTCTTTCGTTGTTAGGCATACATTAGACTAAAAAGGCCGGGTGAAGCAAGTCCGAAAAGCGGGGTTTTTGAAATATTTTTCCCGGGCGGTCTTGAGGTCGCCGGCACTTCTGTGTGATAATGCGCCCCTTCCAAGAGATACGTGAGGACGCGTGACCGAAACGGCATTCATCGAACTTTTCGACCATCTCTCCGACCACCTCTGGCTGCAGGCCTTGCTGGTGACGGTCGGGACCTGTTTTCTGGAGGACGCCGCGCGCTGTGCCGTGTGCCTGCTGGTGGCTGCGGGACATCTCGGCTGGTGGATGACGTTCGCCTCCATGACAGTCGGCGGCATGGCCGGCGATGTCGGGCTCTACCTGATCGGGCGTTATGCGACGGCCTTCCTCTTCCGCCGCCGCTGGGTCGACCCCGTCCGGCTGGAGTGGATGGAGGCCTACTTTAAGGACCACGCGGTGAAAACGATCTTTATCTCGCGTTTTCTGCCCGGCGCGCGCACGGTGACCAACACGGCGGCGGGCGCCGTGAAATACCCCCTGCCGCGCTTCCTGCTGCTGCTCTTCCTGGCGGCGGTGGTCCAGTCGCTGCTCTTCCTGAAGCTCGGCGTCTTTATCGGCGAAAAGGTCCTGCCCTACCTGCACGACCCCCGGATGCGTTTCGCCGTCTTCGGCGTCACGGTGCTGGCGCTGCTGCTGGCCCACCGGGCGTTCGTCCGCCGCCGCAAGCGCGCGCCGTTTCCGCCCGGCCCGGCCCGCTAACTGCCGCTCACACGCGCTTGACGCCCAGCTCGACCTCGAGGCGCTGATTCAGATCATAGGTGTGCAGCGCGTCCAGCAGCGGGGCGAGGTCGCCTTCGACGATGCGGTCGAGGCTGTAGAGCGTCAGGTTGACGCGGTGGTCGGTCATGCGGTTCTGCGGGAAATTGTAGGTGCGGATGCGCTGGCTGCGGTCGCCTGACCCGCGCAGGTCCAGGCGCGTCTGGCCCAGCGCGGCCTCCTCCGCCTGCCGTCGCTGGTCGAGGATGCGCGACTTGAGCACCGCGAGCGCCTTTTCCTTGTTCCGGTGCTGCGAGCGCTCGTCCTGGCACTGCGCCACCAGCCCGGTGGGCAGGTGGGTGATGCGGATCGCCGAGTAGGTGGTGTTCACCCCTTGGCCACCGTGGCCGCCCGCGCAGAAGATGTCCACCCGCAACTCGCTCTCCGGCAGCTCGATCTCGTCGGCCTCATCCGCCTCGGGAAAGACGATGATGGTGGCGGCGGACGTGTGGATGCGGCCCTGGGCCTCGGTTTCCGGCACGCGCTGCACGCGGTGGCCGCCGCTCTCGAACTTGAAAGCGCCGTAAGCGCCCTCCCCGACGACGGTGAACACGATCTCTTTGTAGCCCCCCAGCTCCGTGGCGTTGGCATCGATGAGCGAAATCTTCCACCCCTTCGCGTCGCAGAATTTGGAGTACATGCGGAAGAGCACGGCCGCAAACAGCGCGGCCTCGTCGCCGCCCGTGCCGGCGCGGATCTCGAAGACCGCGTTGCGCACATCGCCGGGGTCGGCGGGAAGCAGGCCGGCGAGCACCGCGTTCTCGGCCGCAGGCAGGCGCGCCTCGAGCGCGGCAATCTCCTCACGCGCCATTTCCGCCAGATCCGGATCGACGGCCGGGTCGGCGAGCAGCCTGCGGTTGCCCTCCAGCTCGTCCAGCAGCCGGAAATAGGCGTTGGCGACGCTCTCGAGCTTTTTGAGCGCGGAGTGCTCGCGAACCTTTTCGCGATACGCCTTGGGGTTCCCGAGAACGGCCGGGTCGGACAGCGCCAGCTCGGCGGCCTCCACCTTGTCGAGCACCCGACGGATATGGGTTTTATCGATCATTGAAAGCAAACGGGCCGGAATGCGCGTTCGCCTGACGGCTGCGCCCTCCGACCCGCCTATGTCCGCAAACGCTAAGCCTTCTTGATGCTGTAGCGCTTCATGAACTGGTCAACGCGGCCCTCGGTGTCGAGCATCGTCTGCTGGCCCGTGAAATACGGGTGGCAGGCCGAACAGGTGTTGACCGTCATTTCTTTTTTGGTGGAACGCGTCGTGATCACATTGCCGCACGCGCAGGTGATCGTCGCGTCTTCGTATTTGGGGTGGATGTCCTTCTTCATAATACAAAAGCCTTTCCGTGATACGGAGGAATAAGAGTATCGTATTCGGCGTCCCCTGTGCAAGGGGGAAATGCAAGCTCGCGGATTTTTTTTACAGGCGCCCCGCTTCCGCACTTCGTTCTTGCGCTTTCCCCTGAGAACCCTGTACCCTCCCGCCATGCTCCGTGACCGTACAGCCTGGCTGCTGACCCTCCTGCTGGCGGGCGTGTTCGGCCTGCTCTTGTTCTGGCCGCTCGCGCGCGTCATCCGCGGCGGTTTCTTTGTGAACGGGCAGTGGACGGCGCACTACCTGCTGGGCGTTTTCAGGAATCCGGTTTACGCCGAGGGGCTGCTCAACAGCCTGCGCATCGCGCTCGTCGCCACCGTGCTCGCCGCAGGCCTCGCCCTGCCGCTGGCCTGGCTCTCGCACACCTTCGCGTTCCGCGGCCAGCGGCTCTGCGGCGCCGTCCTGCTGGTGCCGATGGTGCTGCCTCCTTTCGTGGGCGCGATCGGCTTGATGCAGATCTTCAGCCCCTACGGCGCGCTGAACGCCCTGCTGGGCTGCGGCCCGGTGGACTGGTTCGGCCGCTCGCGCTTCCTCGGCGTCGTGCTTTTGCAGGCGCTCTCCTTTTACCCGGTCATTTACCTCAACGTGGCCGCCGCGCTCGCCAACACGGACCCCGCGCTGGAGGAGGCCGCGCAAAATCTCGGCGCGGGCGCCTGGACGCGCCTCCGCCGCATCACGCTGCCGCTCGTGATGCCGGGGCTCTTCGCCGGCTGCACGCTGGTGTTCATCGCCTGCTTCACCGAGCTCGGCACGCCGCTGATCATGAACTATTCGCGGTGTGCCGCCGTGCAGGTCTATGACGAGCTCAAGGAGATCAGCGCGAGCCCCTTCCCCTACGCGCTGGTCTCGGTCGTGCTTGCGGCGAGCGTGGCGCTTTACGCGCTCAGCCGGCTGCTTTTTGGCGGCCGCGCCTACGCGATGCAGGGCAAGGCCACCCGCCCGCACCAGCCGGTTCGCCTCCGCGGCGTACGGGGTTTTCTGGCGGCCCTGCCTTTCTTGGCGGTCACCCTGTTTGCGCTCCTGCCGCACGCGGGCGTGCTCCTGACCAGCTTCTCCGTTCCCGGCGCGTGGTACCGCACCGTCCTGCCCGCGCGGCTGACCGCCGCGAACTACGCCGAGGCGCTGGGGCATGCGATGACCTTAGATGCGATCCGGAACAGCCTGCTTTTCTCCTCGCTCGCCGTCGTTCTCAATCTCGCGCTCGGCTTAGCGGTAGCGTGGGTGGTGGTGCGTTCGCGCATCCGTGCGCGCGGCGTCCTGGACACGCTGGCCATGATGCCGCTCGCGGTTCCGGGGCTGGTCATCGCGTTCGGTTTCATTTCGGTCAGCGCCTCGCTCGCCGGGCTGCCGCAGGTTCAGGCGATGCCCCGTCTGGCGGCCCTGCTCGACATCCGGGTCAACCCCACGCTCTTTCTGGTGATCGCCTACGCGATACGCCGACTGCCTTACATGGTGCGCGCCGCGGTGGCCGGACTGCAGCAGACCTCGCTGGCGCTGGAAGAGGCGGGGGCCAGCCTGGGCGCGCCGCCGCTGGCGGTGATGCGCCGCATCACGCTGCCGCTCATCACCGCCAACCTGATTGCGGGCGCGCTGCTGGCGTTCGCGTTCAGCATGCTGGAGGTGTCGGACAGCCTGATGCTGGCGCAGAAGATGACCTACTATCCCATCACCAAGACGATCTTCGAGCTTTTTCAGCTGGTCGGCATCGGCCGCTATCTGGCGGCGGCCCTCGGGGTCTGGGCGATGCTTTTGCTGGCCGTCACCCTGATTGGCAGCAGCCTGCTGCTCGGGAAAAAGATGGGCGCGCTGTTCCGCGCCTGACAAAAAAAGAAGGGGGCCGCGGACCTTTCGGTCCGCGGCCCCCAAAAAACCCGGCGGCGTCCTACTCTCCCACAGGCGCGTCCTGCAGT
>CAYZQL010000201.1:0-7410 GCA_964480555.1 uncultured Lentisphaeraceae bacterium
TGCGCGGTGTCGCCGTCGATCGCCTGCTTGCCGAAAAGCACCAGGTCGGGCTTGGCATTGATTTTCTTGATCGCCTGGGCGATCGCGTAGGAAGTCGCCAGCGTGTCGGCGCCCGCGAACGCCCGGTCCGTCAGCAGCACGGCGTCGTCCGCCCCCCGGGCCATCGCCTCGCGCAACACCACCTCGGCCTGCGGCGGCCCCATCGAAATGACCGTCACGCGCGCGCCGTGGGCGTCCTTCAGCTTCAGCGCCTCTTCCAACGCGTATTCGTCGAAGGGGTTCATGATGCTCTCGACCCCCTCGCGCATCAAGGTGTTGGTCTCGGGATTGATACGGACGTTGGTCGTATCCGGGACCTGTTTGACACAAACGATAATGTGCATGGCTTTCCCCTGTATTCGCCCGTGCATGGGCCTTCCACCAATTTCAGCGTCCCCATTGAATCAAAAAATGTTCCCGCCGTCATGTCCACCATTTGGTTTATTTTATACCCCTTAACCGCCTCGAAGAACGCAGGGCAAACCGACGGCAAAGGCGGTTGACCGGCCCTTTTGAGCCCGGCAAAATTTCTTTTTTAATCCGCGATAATTCCGCTTGCGCATTGACCGCAGTTCTGTTAATGTATTTTCAATGTTCGGAGAGGATGTGTTGTTTTTCAGATTCGTTTCTCAATGTGTACTCCTAGTATCCCCCCAAGACCGGCTTGCAAAAGCCGGTCTTCTAGTGTGGCCAGCAGCCTTTCAAAGCTGGTTCCGCAACATGGAGTTCCTTTCCTGAACCCTTTTTTCGCCCTATCGACGCCTCGCCCACCCCTTTAGCACGTTGACACCATGCTTCCCGAACTCCTCTCCCCCGCCGGCGGCTTTGACGCCGCGCTCGCCGCCTTCCAATATGGCGCGGATGCGGTCTATCTCGGCCTCCCGCGCTTTTCCGCGCGCGCCGACGCCGACAACCTGACGCCCGAACACCTGCGAACCCTTCTGGCGTATGCCCGCTCGCTCTCCCCCGCCAAAAAAATCTACGTCACCTTCAACACCCTCGTGCAGGACGCCGAACTGCCGCAGGCGCTCGACACGCTGGACACGCTGGACGACCTCGCCCCCGGCGTCATCGTGCAGGACCTCGGCGCGGCCAGCCTCATCCGCAGCCACTTCCCGCGCCTCGCCCTGCATGCCAGCACCCAGCTGGCCGCACACAGCCTCGACGGCGTCCTCGCCCTCAAGGCGCTCGGGTTCAGCCGCGTGGTGCTCGCCCGGGAACTCACCCTCGAGGAGATCCGCCACATCGTGAGCGCGTGCGGCATCGAGATCGAAATCTTTGTCCACGGGGCGCTCTGCTACAGCATGAGCGGCCTCTGCCTCTTCTCTTCCCACACCGCCGGGCGCAGCGGCAACCGCGGCCGTTGCGCCTACTGCTGCCGGGAGGCCTTCGCGGACTCCTCAAGCGGACGGTCTTACCCCTTTTCCATGAAAGACCTCGCCCTCGCGCCGATCCTCGGCGCCGTGACCGCCACGCACGCCCACTCGCTCAAAATCGAGGGCCGCATGAAGAGCCCGCTCTATGTGGCCTGCGTCACCGATTACTACCGCAGGAAACTCGACGGCGCGCTCACCCCGGAGGCCGACCTCGCCCTCACCCAAGATTTGCAGACCATTTTCAGCCGCCCCTGGACCCGCCTCTACGCCGAAGGCCCCGACGCCTCCGCCGAAAGCATCATCGACCCCGTCGCCATCGGCCACCGCGGCGCTCCCATCGGCCGCGCCGAAGCCGTCACCCGCGACCGCGACGGCGTTCGCTGGCTGCGCTTCACCACAAGCCGCGCCCTGGAAAAACACGACGGGCTCCAAGTCGAGCTGCCCGACGGCGGCAAGCCCTTCGGCTGCGCGGTCAACCTGCTGCGGGCCGCTGGCACACAAAGGCCGCTCATCGCGCTTCCCGCAGGCTCGGCCGTCGAGGTGGCTCTGCCCGCCGACGACGTGCCCATGATCCCGCGCGGCGCCCCGCTCTTCTGCTCCGCCTCGCAGGCCGTCCGCCGCCGCTACGAAATCAGGAGCCTCCGCGAGTCCGCCCTGCCCTCGGGCCATCCCGTCAACCTGCGCGTTTCCCTTGCGCCCGAGGGCATCACCGTCCGCGCCGCAGCGACCTTCTCGGTCCCGGACGACATCGCCGCGGACGTGTTCGTCCCCCTGGCCTTATCGCCCTCGCGCCAGCCGGAACAAACCGGGGCCGCCGTCCGCAAGGCTTTTGAACGCCTCGGCGACACCGCATGGCAACCCGGCTCGCTTGCCCTCGACGACCCGCACACGCTCTATGCGCCGCCCTCGAAGCTCAACGAAGCCCGGCGAGCCGTGCTCGAAAAGCTCACCGTGTCCTGGAAGAAGCACCGCGCCGACCGCCGCGCCGCCATCGCGGCCTCGTGGGGAGCCGCCTCCGCATCCCCTGCACCGGAGTCCCGACAAGCGGCCCCTCCCTCGTCTTGGTCGCTGAAACTCCGCGCGGAAGCCCCGCTGCTGCGCGACGGCGACCTGAAGGGGATCGACACGTTGATTCTCGCCATCGGGCACACGCCGCGCGAAGCGCTCGAAAAGCGCCTCGCGGCCTGGCGTTCCTTCGCCGGCGCTTGCCGCATCCGGCTCGCCATGCCGCTGATCGCGCGCGCGCCTGAACTGCCGCTCCTCAAAGCCACCCTCCGCACGCTCGTTCAAAGCGGCTGGACGGAGTGGGAATGCGCGGATCTCGCGGGGTGCCACATGCTCGGCGAGCTGGGGCTGAAACCGGCTTCGTCCGACTGGAGCCTGTACGCCCTCAACCGGATCGCCGCCGGCGAGCTCGCGCGGCTGGGGATGACCACGCAGGTCCTTTCGCCGGAGATCACGCTCGAAACGCTCCGCGAACTCTGCGCCGCGTCCCGCAGTCGCCCTGCGCCTGAGCCGGAGCTGATTGTCTATCAGCACACGCCGCTATTCATTTCCGAGACGGCACCGTGCCTGCCGCACCTCGCCCCAACGACTGAAACGCGAGGCGCATCCGGCCCGGGCGCAGCCCAAACGGCCGTCACCCTCACCGACCGCCGGAAACGGAGCTTCGTCACGCGGCTCACCGATCAGCGCTGGATCACCGTTTGGGACTCCCCGTACTGCCTCGCCGGCCACCTGCCCGCAGCGCGCGCAGCCGGCGTCAGCCGTTTCCGCATCGATCTTTCCTGGTCGCCTGAGCCGGAGAATGTCTACGCCGCCATCCAGCCAGTCAGAAACGGACAGCCTCCGGCCGGAACACACGCGGCCCACTTCGGACGCAGCCTGCCCTGAGGACACGGATCATCCCTTAGGGGGCAGTATCCGCACGTGCAGCACATCATTTGAGACGACCGACTGAACCGCGTCGGCCCGGTCAACCCCGCACGGGATCCGTATGCGCTGCGTATAGAGCCGGCCCGTCCCGCCGGCTTTCATCGTCAGCGTGAGCACATTGCCGGCCGCGGACACACGCACGCTCTCCTCGTCGACACCCTCCGGCAACGAGAACAAAACCTCGTAGGTCTTGCCGTCCTCGCGCATATCCATGGCCGGAGTCGGCGAGGTCTGCTCCCATCCCGCCGCCACCATCGACCGGGCAATCGTGTTCATACGCGAACGCCCCGACGAAACCCGTATGCCGTCGACGACACGCCCGGAAGGCAAACGCGTACGAAAGAGTGATCGCACCCGCCCCTCCTCTCCCAGCGCAGCCCTTCCCGGTATCGACGGCGCGTCAGAGCTGTTCTGCGAATGCCACACAACACCTAGAAGGACGAAAACCGCGACCAACAGAACGTAGTCACAGCCCACCCATATGCGCTCCAGAACTGTTTTGCCTTTCATAGCTTGAACCCCAGAAAAAGTCCGCTTGTTCGATAGCAGATGACGTGCCAGCGCCAACCCGGCGCCAACAGCCCGCACACAGATGCCGTCACCTTCAAAAACCGGACAGCGCCGATAGACGACCCATGCCCAATCTCAGCGCCTTCGCCATCCGACGTGCCAAGCTGTCACGTCGGCCGCGTCACTTTGTCGCATCCACGCTTGCTTTGCCACCCGCGAATCGCGTAAACTCTCAGGAACCGGAGGCTCTTAACACATGGGCAGAAAGCTCCAGCCAGGGTCCCCGGCACAATCCCTGCTGATAACATGGTGAATGACAGAAAAGCAGTCAACTGACGAGAGACGGCGCGGCGCATGGCGGCTGGAGATGATCCTGCTGCTCGCGCTGTTGACGTCCGCTTTGATCGCGGGTGCGATTCTTGTTTTCCTCAAGGGACAGCATGACAAGCAGGCCCACCTCGCCGCCACCGAGACCGTCTTGCAGGAGGGCGAGGGACTGCTGAACGCCCTCTGCGACCTGGGCCTCGCCTGCAGCACCAACCCGGCTCCCACCGAGTGGCGGCGCTTCTCGACCGTCGTGGACAGCGCCTTTTCGGTGCGCAAGGACGTGCAGTCCGTTTCGGTTTCGCGCAATGGCGTCACGGTCTTCCACCGGCAGGCGGGCGGCCTCCATCATCCCCCCGGCCCGCCCGGCTGGACCGCCTCCGACACGCATCCGGCTGCCGAAACCGAGATGTCTCAGGGCTCGATTGAAATCGGCGGCGTGCTCCAGCCCGTTTTCGTCATCGGGCGCACCGTCGCGCTCGGCGACGGCAGCAAGGTGGTCACCGAAGCCACCTTCAAGCGCGAGGCCGTCGGCGCCGAAGAGCTCACGGCACGGACGCTTGTCTCGTCCCTCTTCGCCTTCTCGATCACCGTGCTGGTCCTCTCCTTCGCGGCGTGCGCCTTGGTGCTGACCATCGCCGTAGCGCGTGACCGGCGGCGCGAGGAGCGCGCCCGCCAAGAAGAGCACCTGGCCTTCTCCGGCGTGCTCGCCAACGGGATCCTCCACGATTTCCGCAACCCGATGTCCGCCGTCCGCCTCGACGCCCAGATGCTCGGCAAGGAGATGCGGCGGCAGGACGGCTTCCGCCCCGAGCGCGTGCGCGACCTCTCGGAGCGCATCGCCCGCACCATGGACCGCATGGACAAAGTCTTCCAGGAGTTCCTCTTCCTCGCCAAGCCGGCCGATGAGAAGCCCGAGAGCGTGGACATCGAGCAGGTCGTGCGCGAGTGCTCCGACACCCTCGCCCCGCGCGTCGAACAGGCCGGCGTCTCCGTCAGGATCACCCGCCTGACCGACGCCCTGCCGCCTGCCGCGGCCTTCCCTTTCGCCTTGCGGCGCGCCCTTCTGAACGTCCTGATGAATGCGGTGCAGTTCGCTCCGAAAGGCAGCGAAATCACCGTCACGCTCGCGCACCGGAACAACCGCATCATCACCGACGTGCTCGACCGCGGCCCCGGCATCCCGGCCGGGAAGCGGCAGGAGATCTTCGGCATGTTCGTCACCGGACGGCCCGAAGGCACGGGCCTGGGTCTTTTCCTCGCCCGCACCGCCATCCGCCGCTGCAGCGGCGATATCCAGGCGCTCCCGCGTGACGGAGGAGGCGCCGACCTCCGGATCACGCTTCCCTGCGCGGGCGAACCCGCATCGTCACCCCCGCACGCCAAGGACGCTCAGCCACACCCGCCCACCCCGACAGCAATACCATGAACAACACCCCCATTCTCCTGATCATCGAGGACGACCCCGACAACGCCCGCTCCGTCAACGAAGCGGCCGAGGACGCGGGTTTCAAGACGCTTTGCGCCGCAACCGGCTCCGCGGGCGTGGAGCAGTTCCGGCAACAGCTTCCCGACCTCGTTCTCAGCGACCTCGTGCTGCCCGACATCGACGGCCTGGAAGTGCTTGCCCGGCTGCGCAAACTCGATGCCGCCGTTCCGGTCATCATCATGACCGCCTACGGCTCCGTGGAGTCCGGCGTCCGCGCCATGCACGAGGGCGCGTACGACTACGTCACCAAGCCCCTCGACCTCGACGACATCCAGTCCAAGCTGCGCCGCGCCTACGAGGCTTCGCGCTTGCGCCGCCAGGTCGACACGCTCGCCCAGTCGGTGCGTGAAAAGTTCACCGCCACCGCCATCATCGCGGAATCCCCCGGCATGAAGGCGGTCATCAGCCAGATCGAGGCGTTGGCCGACACCGCCGCCACCGTGCTCGTCTGCGGCGAAAGCGGCACCGGCAAGGAGCTGGTGGCGCGGGCGCTGCACGTGGACTCCAAGCGCGCCAGCGGCCCCTTCGTCGCAGTCAACTGCGGCGCTTTCGCCGAATCCCTGCTGGAGTCCGAACTGTTCGGGCACGAGAAGGGCTCCTTCACCGGCGCGATCGGAACTTACAAGGGCGCGTTCGAGCGCGCAGACGGCGGCACGCTCTTCCTCGACGAGATCGGCGACGCGCCAGCCTCCGTCCAAGTCAAGCTGCTGCGGGCGCTGGAGGAAAAAGAGGTGCGCCGCGTCGGCGGTAAAGAGGTGCTCAAAATCAACGTGCGCCTCGTTTCCGCCACCAACAAAGACCTCGAGGCCATGGTGAAGGCGGGCACCTTCCGCGAAGACCTGCTCTACCGGCTCAACGTGGTCACCCTCCGCGTGCCGCCGCTGCGCAGCCGCAAAGAGGATATCCGCCACATGTCGGACCGCTTTATAGCCCGTGCCGCCGCCGAAAACGGCAAACACATCACCGCGGTGCGCCCCGACTTCTACGCCGCCCTGGAGTCGTACGACTGGCCGGGCAACGTGCGCCAGCTCCGCAACATCGTCGAAACCGCCGTCCTGCTCTCGCCGAACGGGCTCCTGTGCGCCGACTCCGTGACCCTGCCCGGCAGCGCCGCTCGCCCCGCCGCCGCCGCCGGGAGCCTTACCATTCCCGACGGCATGACCCTCGAACAGCTCGAGCGCGCCGTGCTCGAAGCCCGCCTCCGGCAGAACAACGGCAACCGGACCCTCACAGCGGACCAGCTCGGCCTCTCGCGCCGCACGATCCAGCGCAAGATCAAGGAACACAACCTACCGTATTAGCGCAAAAAATGGACACAATGGCACACATTCTGCTAATTTCACTACGAAAGCCGAGCATGTCCCCGGCCGTTTAGACTTTTTGTCATCCAGCCGGCCTGTCGGCTGGGTGCTCCGACAACCATCAACAACAGAGGAATAAGGATGCTGACCGTAAGTAACCTCAAGAAAGACTTCGGCTCAATCCAGGCGGTGAAAGGGGTTTCTTTCACCGTGAATAAGGGCGAAGTCCTCGGTTTTCTCGGGCCGAACGGCGCGGGAAAATCAACGACCATGAGAATGATCACCGGGTTCATCCCCCCCACCTCCGGCTCCGCCTCGATCTGCGGGCACGACATCACCGCGGACCCCGTGGCCGCCAAGCGCTGCATGGGCTACTTGCCCGAGAATGCGCCAAGTTATCACACCATGACTGTGACAGATTTTCTCACCTTCATCG
>CAYZQL010000202.1:0-7408 GCA_964480555.1 uncultured Lentisphaeraceae bacterium
TCGGCGGCAACGAGACCCTGACGGCCGACGTGCGCATCATCGCCGCCACTAACCGCAATCTGGAAGATGCGATGCGGACCGGCGCGTTCCGGGCCGACCTCTACTACCGCATCAACGTTTTCCCCATCCACCTGCCGCCGCTGCGCGAACGCATCAACGACATTCCGGTGCTGGCTCAGCACTTTGTCCAGAAATACGCCAACCTGATGACGAAGCCGCCGCCCCAGATCGCGAACGAGACGATGCGCCTGCTGTGCCTGTATGCCTGGCCCGGGAACGTGCGCGAGCTCGAAAACTGCATCGAGTATGCGATCCTGCTCTGCTCCGGCAGCCTGCTGCTGCCGGAGCATCTCCCCCAGTCGCTGAAAGTCGGCCTGCCCAGCGGCATGGCCTTCAACGCAGACGCCACGCTCAAAACCCGCATCCGCCAGATGGAGTCGACGGTCTTGCAGGATGCCCTCAAAAAGAAGAACGGCAACGTCTGCGCCGTAGCGCGCGAGATCGGCATCACGCCGCGGATGGTGCGCTACAAGCTGAAGACCCTCGGTATCGACCCCCATCCCTTTTACAGGCGGACTGTTCCGTCGCAGCACGCCGCACAGCCCCCGCCCTTCACCTCCCAACAACGGACAAGGTCCCCATGATCATCATCGACGAAGCGAACCCTTCCGACATCCCTCAGCTCTGCGAACTGCTGGCTTTCCTTTTCGCGCAGGAGCAGGAGTTCCAGCCCGATGCCGGGAAGCAGTCGGCCGCCCTGAACCTGCTGACCGGGAACCCCCAGCGCGGCCGCGTCTTTGTGCTGCGGGACGGCCCAGCCGTGCTCGGCATGGTCAGCGTTCAGGTTCTGGTCAGCACCGCGCGCAGCGGCGATGTGCTTCTGCTGGAGGACCTGATCGTGCGCCCCGTCTGCCGCAACCGCGGCTACGGTGCCGCGCTGCTGGAGCATGTGATCGACTTTGCCCGGCGCGGCGGCTACAGCCGCATCACGCTCCTCGCCGACGCGGTCAACCTCGACGCACAGCGCTTCTACTGCCGACACGGCTTCTTCGTCTCCGACATGCTGCCCTGCCGGATGCTGCTCTGAACACACAAAAAAGGCCCCGCGTCGCCGCGAGGCCTTTTTCGCTATCCCTTACCCGTACGGGCAAAACATCATCTGCCCTACAGGTCGTTGAACATCTGGAAGGCGTCCTTCGGCTTCATGCCCGTGTGCACCACGGCTCCGACCGCCTGGATCATCGCAGCGGGCTTCTCGGACTGGAAGACGTTGCGCCCCATGTCCACGCCCGCCGCGCCGCTCTGGATGGCCTTGTAGGCCAGCTCCAGCGCCTCCAGCTCGGGCAGCTTCTTGCCGCCCGCGATCACGATCGGCACCGGGCAGCAGGCCACGACCTTCTCGAACCCTTCGGTGTAGTAGGTCTTGACGATGTTCGCGCCGTTCTCCGCGCAGATGCGCGACGCCAGGCCGAAGTAGCGCGCATCGCGCACCATGTCCTTGCCCACCGCCGTCACGCCCATCACCGGGATTCCGGCCGCCTGGCCCGCATCGACCGCCTGATACAGATTCGCGACCGTCTCCGCCTCCGTGCCGGCGTCGCCGATCGAAACCATCACCGCGATCGCCGAGGCGTTCAGCTTCACCGCGTCCTGAATGTCGATGACCACGTTGTGGTTCAGCTCGGTCAGGATGGACGTGCCCGCGTCGGCACGCAGGCAGACCGGCTTGCGGCTGGTCGGCGGCACCAGCGAGCGCAGCACGCCGCGGGCGCACATCAGGCAGTCCGCATACTCGATCAGCGGCACGATGCTCAGATCGATGCGCTCCACGCCCGAGGTCGGCCCCATGATGAAGCCGTGGTCGAACGCCAGCATCACGCTCTTTCCCGTCGCCGGGTTGAAGATCCGGCTGAGCCGGTCCTTCATGCCCCAGTCGAGATTGCTTGAGCCTTTGAGAAAGAAGCCTTCGTTCTTCTGCTCCATACCGACGCCATAGTTCTTGCCGTCGCGGATATCATCTAAATCAGCCATGATCTTTTTTCCTTTTTCGAGGGAATCGCATGAATCGACTCAATCGAACAAGTCGATTTCTTCGACTCCTTCGACATCACTTCACCGTTTTCGCAAATGCATTGAAAATGCACGCCATCGACGCGGAGCCCGCATCGCGCGGCCCGATCGAACGGTCGCCCAGATTCTTCGCGCGCCCGAATTTTGCCCGCATCGCGCCGGTGGCTTCCGAGCCCTTGGCCGCCGCTTCCGCCCCCTGTCGGAGCATCGCGGCAACACCCTCGGCCTGCGCGGCGACCAGCGCCTCGGTCGCGGGAATCAGCGCGTCCATCAGCGTCTTGTCGCCCACGCGGGCCTTCGTCGTAAACCCGATCTCCTCGAGGCCGCCCTTGAACAGGGCCGCCAGCGCCGCCGCGTCGAGCGCCGCCGCGCCTTCGGGCGCCGCGTCGCTCATGCCCTGCAGCCAAGCCCCGTAGAGCGTGCTGGTCGAACCGCACGCCTCGTTCTGAAGCGCGTCGCTCAGCGCCTTGATGTAGCCTTTGAAATCGGCGCCGTCGGCCTTCGCCATGGCGTTGAAAGCGGTCACGATCGCCGTGCCGTGATCGCCGTCGCCGCCCGCGGCGGCGTCCAGCTCGGAGAAGGTCTTCTCCTGCGCGCGGATGTCCGCGCCAGCCGCAGCGACCATCTCTTTGAATTGAGAAAGGGAAAGCATCAAAAAACTCCTTTCGAGGTAATCGGGCGAATCGGAGGAATCGATGCTCTCGATCACTCCGATTCGTTCGATTCCGTCGATATCCGCTTCCCTTACGCCGTCCAATACGGGGTACGGGCCTTGGCCTTCATGAGCTCCACGTGATCCTCATCCAACTTGCAGAGGATCATCTGGAATCCGGCCATCTCCTGCACCGTCAGGTACTCGCCGCACGCGCCGGGGGTCACGTGGACGCCCTTCGAAGCCAAGATCTGCGCGGCTTTGCGGTAGACGATCAGCATCTCCATCAGAGTGGTCGCGCCCACGCCGTTGATGATCAGCGTCGCCGTGTCGCCCGACTTCACGCCGGTCGCCTGCACGAGCGGCTCGATCATGCGCGAGGCGGTCTCGTCCGCGCTGAGGATCTTGCTGCGGCCGCCGCCGGCCTCGCCGTGCTGCCCCATGCCGATCTCCATCTCGTCGTCCGGCAGCACCGCGATCACGCCGCCGTTCTGCGGGTGCGTGCAGCCGGTCATGGCCACGGCCAGCGTCGCCATCTGCCTGCTGAAGCGCTCGCCGATCTCCGCGACCTCGTCCAGGCTTTTGCCCGCTTCGGCCGCGGCGCCGACGACCTTGCAGAGCGGGATGCAGCCGCCCAGGCCGCGCTTGTCTTCGACGGGCGTGTCCACGCCGGCCGAGATGTCTTCGTGCGTCACGAGCTCGCGGACCTTGATGCCCTCCTTCTGTGCGTCGCGCAGCGCTTTGCTCGCGCTCATGCGGTCGCCCGCATGGTTCAGCGTCACCAGCAGGATGCCGGCCTCGCGCTTGAACAGGCGCATCGCCTCCAGCAGCTTGGGCGCGCCCGGCGCGGCGAAGATGTCGCCGACCACGCTGGCGTCGAGCATGCCCTCGCCCACGAAGCCGCTCAGCGCCGGCTCGTGGCCCGCGCCGCCGAGCGTCACGATCGCGACCTTGCCTGCATCCTTCGGCGTCGCGCGCACCACGATCTTGTCGCTGACGACCTTGACGCGGCCCTTGTAGCACATCGAGAAGCCTTCCAGCAGCTCCTTGGTCAGATTCGCGGGATCATTCAAAAATTTCTTCATCGGCATGGTAAAACTCCGTTCCCAGTTTCAAGTTTCCAGTTTCAAGTAACACGTCTTAGCCCAGCTGCATCAGCTCGACCGTCAGGCCCTGGTCGTAGATGAACGCGATCTTGAGGCCCGGTATCACCTGCATCACCGGCCACAGGACGCTCTTGCCCTTGACCGCCTCGTCGATGTTCTCGACGACATACGCCACGTGCGTCTCGTCCTGGATGGCCGCGGCCATGGGGCTGTCGGGCTCGAAGTAGAGAAACTCGACCTTGTAGGGGCTGGCGCCGGCATCGGTCACCCACACCTTCAGCGGCTCGACAAACATCATTCCTTCCATCTTCTCGAAAACCGGAATGCCCGTGTGATGATACGTCATGACTCTTCTCCCTTTTTGTTAATATGGACGCCCGGAATCAGGCCGGGCGCTCCTTGCGCAAAAAACCGAACTTAGAAACCCACATCCGGCACCGAGAAACGCAGGCCCGTTCCGTCATGGTAGGTCGCGTACTCGGTGACGATTGCGCCATCTTTCCCGCCCATCATAAAATGCCAAGTCTCAGGGGCGGGCAACTTGTGCACCGAACCGTCGGCTTCCCACCGTTCCACATGCACGCTCTTGAGATGCGGGATCTGCACTTTCGACAGCATCGCTTTGGCTTCCGGATACTTGTCAAGGTTGGGCTCGCCGACTTCACTGAAGCCGAACACGTACCCATGGCGAACCTGCCAGCTCTCGATCTTGCATCGGATGGTCTTGCCGTCTTTATCCGTCGTGGGCAGATGGCGGTGCTCGGCGATACTCTGGCACGGCAACAGGTAGATCTCGTGTCCAAAATACCCTTCAGCCTTCTCGTTCACCCAGATCACGCCGGCCATTCCGAAGGACGCGAAATCACCCTTTTTGAAATCCACTGCCCAGAAGAAACCGTCGTCCTTTTTCAGCGCGGCATACACCGGCACGCCGAACCGGGTCATCATATCGAAATAGGCCTGCTTGGCCTTGGCCGCATCAAACTTTCCATCCTTGTAGAAATCCGCGTTGTTCACCTGCTTCGCCTCCTTTTTCATCATCCCGCACGGGCAACCCGCCGTCTTGCACCCCGTGGCAAACCCCGTCAAACCGATCCCCAGACCAGCCGCAACGACGCCAGCCGCCACACCCGAAACCAGACCGTTCCTTTTCATCCGACGATTCCTTTCCGCCTTTCGGCAAAACCCGGCGGTACACTCATGGACCACCATTTCATCGTATGGGTTGCATTCTACAGAAATGCCCTCACCCTGTAAACCTGGAACGGCGTATTTTTGCCGCCGGATGCTGCCAAAAAATCAGGTCGGTGACGCATCGCGATCATGGAACACTGACCGGAGGCGCGGACGGCCCCGCCCGCGAAAAGCGGTCAGACGTCGGGCGGCCGGCGGTCTTTTTTCACGTCGGCCTTGCGTCCGTCTTGCGTGCACGTTCACCACGCGGACAAGGCCGTCCGCGCTCCCAGTCGCTCCGCACAAGCCACACACGAACCTCGCGCACTCTCGCCACCAACCGTTCACGTGCACACCGACGTGCGCGCTTGCCACTCCCGCCTCGAAACCGATACAGTGATGCGCATCGCAGATCGCAAAGGAGGGGGAAACATGACGCGTCGAACACTGCTGCTGGGGATCTCGTTCTCGCTCGCCTCGGGGCTCGCCGCCGCGGCCGGCGACCTGTCCGTCGAAAGCGGCCCGCTCCGCGCCGTCTACAATGAAGCCGCACGCAGCCTCGCGCTGTTTTCCGGCCCCTCCGCCAAACCTTTCGCGACCGTCGCCGACTTCGCTCCATCGGGCGCTTCCGTCCGCACCGTCCGCGTGAAGGGCACCCTCTTCGAGAAAGGCGAGGCGCTGGAAATCACTCGCACAGACGGCTCGCGCGACCAAGTGATCCTCTCCCCCTCGCAGCCCTTCGCCTTCTTCCGCACGATCCTCAAGAACGGTGCTGCTCAGACCGTCACCAACCGCGTCGCCTACCCCGCCCTCGCGCTCGACCTCGGCCTTGCGCCCGACGCCCTCAGCACCCTCGGCACCGGCGGCCTGCTCAAGCCTGACAAGAACCCCGGCAGCTACATGTGGGCCGCCGTCGCCGACCCCGCCACCCGCCGCGGCGTGGTCGCGGGCTGGGTCTCCACCGACCGCGGCAGCGGCATCGTGCGACTGGCCGTCACCAACGGCGCCGTCTGCCTCCTGCCCCACGCGGACTACGGCCGGCTCCTGCTCGCCCCCGGCCAGACGGAGACGCTGGAGACCTTCGCAGTCGGCCTCTTTGACGACGCCCGGTACGGCCTCGAAGCCTATGGCGACGCCCTCGCCCAAAACCTGGACGTCCGCCTGCCGCCCATGCCGACGGTCCACTGCACCTGGTACGTGGACGGCGCGTCGCGCGAAAGCGTGCTGACCGGGCGGACCGACTTCGCCGCCCAGGCGCTCAAACCGTTCGGTCTGCGTTTCGCCCAGCTCCAAAACGGGGCTGTAGGTAAGGTCGGTGTCCCACAGCATATTGCTGGGGATGCTGCCGCTCAAATGGTTTTTGCTCACGGGCAGATAGCGGCGGATGCGCTTGATTTTTGCTTTTGCAATATAAGGGTTTTCCACCTGTAACACGCCGCCGACGCACCCGCCCGCGCACGCGTCCAGCTCTACAAAATCAAGGTCGCGGTATTTTTCGTCCTCCAAATCCTCTAAAACGCGAATGACATTTTCGATGCCGTCCGCCGCGAGATAGCTGTCGGTGGATACAAGCCCCGCCGCTTCGCCCCCGCTTTCGGCCCACCCGAGGCCGATGCGCCCCGCACTGGCGAGATATTCCGGCGTGAGCACATCCTTCATGGCGCTGAGCAGCTTTGGATAAACCTCCTTGATGGCAACGGCTGCGTCCACCTCGCTGTGCTGCGAGCCGATGGGCGTGTTGATGGCCGTCACCTTGGCAGGGCAGGGGGAGATGAAAATGCAGCCGATGTCCTCGCGCGCAAGGCCTGTTTTGGCGGCAGCTTCGTCCTTAGCAAGCCGCGCCGCCAGCTCAATGGGCGCAACGAGCGGCAAAACGTGCTCGATCAACTCCGGAAAGCGCACGCGGATAAGCCGCACCACAGCCGGGCACGCGGAAGAAATCACGGGCCGCTCAATGCTGCCCGTTTGCAAAATGCGGCGCGTTGCGTCGCTCACAAGCTCGGCGGCCTTGGCCACCTCGTACACATCGTCAAAGCCGATGCCGCGAAAGGCGTTGAGCAGAATGTCAGGTTCATCCAAATTATTAAACTGGCCATAAAGGCTTGGCGGCGGCAGCGCAATGGTGTATTTATAGCGCTCGAGCACCGTGAGCGGGTCATACAGCGGCTTTTTGGCGTGGTGCGGGCAAATGCGGATGCACTCGCCGCAGTCGATGCAGCGCTGCGCCAGAATGTGCGCCTTGCCGTCGCGCACACGGATGGCCTCGGTGGGGCAGCGTTTGATGCAGTTGATGCAGCCTTTGCAAAGGCTTTTGTCAAGCGTTACAGAGTGAAAATACTCCGCCAAAAAATCGCCTCCCTTCGTTAGATTGTGGGGCGTTATTCAAACAGCACGCCCATGGTTACAG
>CAYZQL010000203.1:0-7354 GCA_964480555.1 uncultured Lentisphaeraceae bacterium
AAATGCCGGTGTAGAAGAAATCGCCGATGTCGTTGTGCGTCACCTGCACGTCGCTCGCGTGGCCGATCCACACGCCGGTCGCGCCGGGGAAGACTCGCCCGCCCTCCTGCAGGATGTTGTTGTCCACCGTGATCTTTGCGGTCAGCCGGTCGGGCAGCTCTTGCTTGCTCCACGTGTAATCGCCGACGCGCACGGCGCCGCCGCCGGTGTCGTACACGTGGCAGCGCTCCACCGCGCTTTCGCGGCAGCCCTTGCGGAGCCAGATGCCGTGCGTGCCGGTGTGCGCGACGACGCAGTCGCGGAAAGCGATCTGCCGCGCGCCGTCCAGCTCAACGGCGGCCGGCTGAGACACGGCGGCTTGCCCGTCGCCCTGTCCGCCTGCGGGCAAGGCGTACGCCGCGTACAGGAACGAGAGCCCCCTGAACGTCAGATGCGAGACCCACGTGCCGGCTAAGGCGTCGCCCGTGACGTGCAGGAATGCGGGCGTCACCGGGGCGACCGCTTCGGTTGTGTCCGGCTTTTCGCCCGGCAGCGGCAGGTAGCTCAGCTCGCCCGCCTCGTCGAGGAACCACTCGCCCGCCTCGTCGAGCGCCTCTTTGAAGTTCTCGAGCTGGTAGCGCGGCAGGTGGCGGCCCCAGCGGAAGAAGGCCCAGCGCGTGCTGGGCGTCACCACCAAGCGCCCGCTTCCCGGCTCCACGGCCTGCACCCGCGCTTGGCTTACTTCCCAGGCGTGGAAGACCCGCACGACGACGTTCGACAGCGCCGCGCGGCTCTTGCCCGCGAGCGGCGCGATGTCGGCCGGGTCCGCGACGAAGGCGCGGCAGCGCAGGTCCGCGGGCTGTCCGGTCAGCGGGTCAATCCCGTACGGCGCGGGCGCGCGCATGGCGTGATAGAACCGGTTCGGAGAGCGGGCCCGCGTGGCGCGGCGGCCGTTGACGTAGAGCTGCTCGAACCGGAAAGACGGCTCAACGCGCATCCGCCACACACCGTCCGCGCCCGCTTCGAAAGGCGGCAGGCGGCGGCCGCCGGAAAAGACCGGCTTGGCGCCCTTGGCGGCGGCGTAGGTGACGGGATGGTCGGCCGAGCCGCTGTCCTCGGGCTCGAAGACCACGGGCCGCGCAAGGGCGTACTCGCCGTCTGAGAACTCGACCGTCACCGCTTCCCCGGCCTTCAGCGTGCGGCCGGCGCGCAGCACGCGCACCCGGAGCCGCGCCCCGTCAAGGCTGGCCAGAGGGCCATCCTTCTTTCCCTTGTTGACCTTCGGGAGCAGGCCCGTGTGCGCGTCATTCCCGTCTGGCGCGACATACACCGTCAACGCGGACGCAGGGCCGACAGAAACGGCCAACGCCAGTAAAAAACCGAACCCCGCCGTGAGGCTTTGCTTGTCCATGTGTGTCTCCCCGAGTCATATTACGCGTGTAAGATAACCGGAATGCGGGCTGCAAAAAAGCAAAAACACCGGGAAGGCAGAAGACAATGCGCATCGCTGATCCGCCATCCTGATCCGTCGGGCTGATCCTGTCTTGCGAAACCGGCGAGCCAACATCTGAAGCCGCCTCTATGCTTCGGTTTCTCATCGTGCCTGAAGGCCCTGTTGGCCGCCAACCGATTACTACACCAGCAATGCTATTTCTGGCAAGAAACGCCTCACGGCGTCACAACGAACACAAGAAAGCTAATGCGTTCCCGTTTGTAGTGGGCTCGTAAGGGCCTTCTTACGGTGCGTGCCTCGCCAAAATTGCTCTTACTACACAGCGCGGTTTTGACGTTTCCGGTACGATTGGATAGACTGAGCACACGGGTAGAGATTTTCTGGCAAGGATCTGGAGTTACAGCATGGACAAGCGAAACGTTTCGATGAATAAGCGGAGCCATACGGCTTCAACCCGCCGGGGTTTTTTACAGGCGGCGGCTTTGGGCGCGCTGGCTGCGCCGTCTCTGGGACGCGGCAGCGAGGCTTCTTTGCAGGCGAAGGGAACGAAGACCGTGTCGCGCGGCACCTTCTCCGTCGATGACGAGCAGGTCCGGTTCTTCACCCCGGCGGTCGGCGCGCCGCTGAAAGTCATGGTGATCGGGGACACGCACCTGTTCATGGACGACGAGCGCGGGGCGCCTTACCGTTCCTATAGCGCGCGCATGGCGGGCGGCTATCATCGGACGAAGCACGTCAAGACCGGCTTGCCCACCGGCCCTCAGGAGAGCTTTGAGAAGGCGGTTCAGCTCGCCCGCGCGACCGCGGTGGATCTGTTCGCGATGGTGGGGGACATCTTCAGCTTTCCGTCGGAGGCGGCGATCGAGTGGGCGCAGGCCACGCTGAAGCGGGCCGGCGTGCCCTATCTGTACGTGGCCGGCAACCACGACTGGCACTACGAGGGGATGGAAGGCACGGAGGCGGCGTTGCGCAGCGAATGGATCGGGAAGCGCCTGCTGCCGCTTTACCAAGGCAAGGACCCCCTGATGGCCGCCTGCGATGTCAAAGGGGTGCGTTTCGTGGCGATCGACAACTCGACGTACGAGATCCTGCCCGGGCAGCTGGCGTTTTTCCGCGAGCAGGTCTCGTGCGGCCTGCCGCTGGTGCTGCTGATGCACATTCCGCTCTACGCGCCCGGACGTCCCGTCGGCTTCGGGTGCGGGCATCCGCAGTGGGGGGCGGAGAGCGACCGGAACTGGCAGATCGAGCGCCGCATGAAATGGCCGGAGGCGGGGCATACGCCGGTGACGCTGGCGTTCCGGCGCGAGGTTTTCGAGGCGCCCGGCCTGCTGGGCGTTTTCACGGGGCACCACCATCAGGCGTGCCTCGACGTGACGAACGGCATTCCGCAGTTCGTCGCGGCCGCCAATGCCCAGGGCGCTCATATGACGGCCGGGTTTCTGCCGCTGCCCGGTCCGGCGCGGTCTTATTGAGAATGGCTAATTGAGTAACAGTCTTTGTGGGGTAGGGACGGTTCCCCGAACCGTCCGCCGGCCACCGGTCTGACGACCCTGCGGACGCCTCGGGGAGGCGTCCCTACCGACGAAACTCTTTTACGCACAATCGCAAGACTCGATAGGCGACGGAGCGGGAGTTGCCGGGAGAGACCTGTGAAAAGGGGTGACACGCACATGAGAGAGACGACGGAGACGGGCGGGGGAGGCGGGCCGCCGTACAATCTCGCTTTTGTCTGGAGGGTCTGCCTGGTGGCGGCGATGGGCGGGCTGCTCTTCGGCTACGACTGGGTGGTGATCGGCGGGGCGAAGCCGTTCTACGAGCCCTACTTCGGGCTGACCGGAGCCGCCCAGGCGTGGCGGGCGGGCTGGGCCATGAGCTCGGCTCTGGCGGGCTGTCTGGCGGGGGCGCTGCTGTCGGGCGCGGCCTCGGACCGGTTCGGGCGCAAACGGCTGCTGGTCGCGGCGGCGTTCCTCTTCACCGTGTCGGCGGTGTGGACCGCTTTGGCGGACACGTACGACGGCTTCATCTGGGCGCGCATCGTGGGCGGGGTGGGCATCGGGCTGGCCTCGAACGTGTCGCCGATGTACATCGCGGAAAGCTCGCCGGCCGAGATGCGGGGCCGCTTCGTCTCCGTCAACCAGCTCACCATCGTGATCGGGGTGCTGGCGGCGCAGGTCGTGAACCTGTTGATCTACCAGGTGGCGCCGGTGGCCAAGGATGCGGCGCCGGAGGTGGTCTTGAACTCGTGGAACGGCCAGTGGGGCTGGCGCTGGATGTTCGCCGCCGAAGCGGTGCCCGCCGGACTCTTCTTCCTGCTGGCGCTGGTGATCCCGGAGTCGCCGCGCTGGCTGCTCAAGCGGGGGCGCGAGGCGGAGGCGGAGCGGATCCTGACGCGGATCGGCGGCGCGGCGTATGCGGAGGCCGAGGTCGCGGATGTGGAGGCGACGCTCCGGGGCGGGAGCCAGGCGGTTCACTTCGCGGAGCTGCTGCAGCCGAGGCTGCTGCGGCTGCTGGCGCTGGGGGTGTTCCTCGCGGTGTTCCAGCAGTGGTGCGGGATCAACGTGATCTTCAACTATGCGGAGGAGATCTTCCGGGCGGCCGGCTACGACGTGAGCGGCATGATGTTCAACATCGTGATCACGGGCCTCGTGAACCTGGCGTTCACCTTTGTGGCGATCAAGACGGTGGACAGGTGGGGGCGGCGCCCGCTGATGCTGCTGGGCGCGGCCGGCCTGCTGGTGACGTACGCGCTGCTCGGCGCGTGCTACGCGCTCGGGCTGAAAGGGACGGCGGTCTTGGCGCTGGTGCTGACGGCGATCGCGTTCTACGCCATGACGCTGGCGCCGGTCACCTGGGTGCTGCTTTCCGAGATCTTTCCGAACCGCATCCGCGGCGCGGCGCTGAGCGTCTGCGTGTCGGCCCTGTGGCTCGCCTGTTTCGGGCTGACGGCCACCTTCAAGCCGATCAACTCGGCTTTGGGCGCGGCGGGCACCTTCTGGCTGTACGGCCTGATCTGCCTGGCCGGGCTGGCGGTGATGGCGCTCGGGGTGCCGGAGACCAAAGGCAAAACGCTTGAGGCGATCGAGCGCGAGCTGGCGGGGCCGGTCCCGAAGCCGTAGGCCACTCCGTTGGTTGTCTGCCGGCGATCACCGATCATGCCCGTATCGCTCTCGTCGGAGGGCGGCCGTGGAGAGGGAGATGGTGGGGATATAGGACAGATGAAGGGGACGGAAGGAGACTTTGAACGCAGGCTAACGAGCTAAAGAAACGCGGGATCGGGCGCGGTAGGCCTTGGGGGTGAGGCCGATCGATTTCTTGAAGTTGCGGGAGAAGTAATAAACGGTGTCGAAGCCGGTTTGCGCGGCGATTTCGGAGACGGATAAATCGGTGGAGGACAGAAGGTCTTGCGCGCGGCTGAGCCGGATCGAGTTCTGGAACTGCGCGGGCGAGATTCCGGTCTGCTGTTTGAAGCGGTGTCGGAACGTCGTGTAACCGAGACCCAGCGTGCCGGCCAGACGTTTGAAATCGATGGCCGCTGTCGCGTTCATCAGGATATGGTTCTGCGCCTCGCGGATGAGGCCGGAGACCCGTCCCTTGGCTCCGACGTTCCGGACGCGCTCTTGGATCAGGCCGAGAATGACGAGGATCTCGCCCGCATTTGAAAAGGGGGCACCCGCTGGATCGCGCTCGACCGTGTTGACCAACGCGATGAACCGCTGGCGCAACGCCTCATCCACGCCGATCCGCAGAACCGGTTTCTTGGGGTTGAAGAAGGGTGCCCGCAACAGGCGCTTGGCCAGTTCGCCGTTGAAGCCGACCCACTGTTCGTCCCAGCCGGTTTCCGGATCGGGCGTGTACCGGTGCCAGACTCCGGGAAAGAGAACGAACACGTCGCCAGCCTCGATAGCGCGCCGGCCCGTGCCGCGTGTTTCAAAGGTGCCCCGGCCGCGCGTGATGTAGATCACCTGATACTCGTCGAGCGTGCGTCCCTTTTTCCAGCCGTCGGCATACGCGTCAGGGTGTCCGCCCGGCGGATACGGCGTGCCGGGCTCGATCACGGTGTAGCCGCAGTCTGTCAGGAACAACCCCCACTTTCTCTGCTCGGTCAGCACGGGCAGGTAGCGGAAGCGTGATTTCGGTGACAACGCCAGAGTTTTCATGGGTTCGACTCTCTCTCGTAAACTCACGTTCTTGTCCGCAGATCGTCATTCCTTCTGTGTCCATCTGCATCATATGCGGATAAAATTACCGCTCTCGTTCAAACGGGCCTTCGCAAAACGACGCACAGCGTATATGGAAAACGAAAAAAGCTCAACCACCTTGCCATAAAGTGTAAAACTTTTGCCAGAATGTGCATGGCCTTTTCTAGGCCGGTTGGGGGATACTGTCAGTAATGAACGGGAATCACATTATGGAAAACAGCTTTAAAGTCGGATTTTTCAGCATAGGGCTCGACACCTACTGGGGTCAGTTCAAAGGGCTGAAAGAAAACCTGCTGGGCTATCACGCCAAGATCCGCAGTGAAATCGAATGCAACGGGGCTGTTGTCGTGGACGGCGGGCTGGTGGACAACCCGGTGAAGGCGCGCGCGGCGGGCAAGCTGTTCCGGGCCGAAGGCGCGGAGATCGTCTTTCTCTTCATCTCGACGTACGCGCTCTCGTCAACGGTCTTGCTGGTGGTGCAGGAAGCTGGGTTACCGGTGGTGGTGCTCAACATCCAGCCCATGGCGCAACTGGATTACGAGAAATTCAATGCGCTGGGCGACCGCGGCATCATGACCGGCGTTTGGCTAGAACACTGCCAGGCGTGCAGCGCACCGGAGATCGCCTGCGCCTTCAACCGGGCCGGGATCGATTATCATTTGGTGACCGGCTATCTTCAAGATCCTGATGTTTGGCGCGAGTTGCGAGAATGGGTCGAGGCCGCTCGGGTGCTCGCGCAATTGCGTCAGAATCGCATGGGGGTTTTGGGACACTACTATTGCGGCATGCTTGACGTTTACACCGACCTGACACAGCAGTCGGCTGTTTTCGGTACGCATGTCGAGATTCTGGAGATGTGCGAACTGCATGCCTTGCGTGAGGCGGTCACGGAGGAGCAAGTCGTTGCCAAACGGGCAGAGTTTAATAAGACTTTTGAGGTGTCACCCGTCTGTGCAGCGGCGGAACTTGAGCGTGCCGCACGCACGGCGGCGGCGTTGGACGCGCTGGTCACGAAACACGATCTCGGTTCCATGGCGTACTACTACGAAGGTCAGCCGGGCAACCCGTACGAGAACATCGTGACCTCGGTGATCGCGGGCAACACGCTTTTGACCGGACGCCATGTTCCGGTGGCGGGCGAGTGCGAGGTCAAAAACGCGCAGGCCATGAAGATCATGGACCTCTTCGGATCGGGCGGCTCGTTCTCCGAATTCTATCTGGCCGATTTCAAGGACGACGTGGTTTATCTCGGCCACGACGGTCCGGCGCATTTCGCGATCGCGGAAGGGCGGGTTGGACTCGTGCCCGTGCCGGTCTACCACGGCAAGCCCGGCAAGGGGCTGTCGATCCAGATGACGGTCAAGCACGGCCCGGTGACCCTGCTCTCGGTGGTCCAGCGCGGGGACGGCCGGCTGATGCTGCTGATGGCGGAGGGCGAGTCCGTGCCCGGACCGGTGCTGCTGATCGGCAACACCAACAGCCGTTATAAATTCAGCATCAGTGCCAAACAGTTTATGAACGAGTGGAGCAAGGCCGGTCCCGCGCATCACTGCGCGATCGGTGTGGGACACATCGCGGGCAAGATCGAAAAGTTGGGCGCGCTGTTGAAAATCGAAACGGCGCGTGTGTGTTGAAGGCAAGAAACAATCGCTCGGCAACGGGCGAAGAAAGGAGAAGGGGATGAAGACACGTGTCATAATGGCGGCCTTTGCGGCTGCGGCCG
>CAYZQL010000204.1:0-539 GCA_964480555.1 uncultured Lentisphaeraceae bacterium
GAGCGCTGCAGATAGCCGAAGGTGTCGGCCCGCACGCGCTTGATGCCCGCCTGCTCCTTGACCACCTTGGCCAGCAGGTCGCCCAGCGCGCCTGTCCCGCTCAGCTGCACGTTGCCGTGCGGGTCGACCTCCTGCGTGAACTTCGCGATGACCGGCGTGCCGTCCTTGTCCGCGATCCCTTCCGAGACCGCCACCACGCACCGCCCGTATTTGCGCATCGCCGCTTTGACGTCCTTCACAAACCCCTCGACGCTGAACGGCCGCTCCGGCAGGTAGATCAGGTGCGGGCCGTCGTCCTCGTCCTGCCGCGCCAGCGCGGACGCCGCCGTGAGGAAGCCCGCGCTGCGGCCCATGATCACGTCGATCTTCACGCCGCCCAGCGCCCGGTTGTCCAGGTCGTCGCCCCTCACCGCGCACGCCACGAACCGCGCCGCGCTGCCGAACCCCGGCGTGTGGTCGCTCTCGCGCAGGTCGTTGTCGATCGTCTTGGGGATGTGGAAGCAGCCGATCGCATACCCCTCGCGGATCGCCCCTTCGTT
>CAYZQL010000204.1:565-7353 GCA_964480555.1 uncultured Lentisphaeraceae bacterium
AAATAGCGGATCTCCAGCTTCCGCAGCACGCGGAAAATCGCCTGGCAGTCCTCCGCCGTGGGCTTGCGCCGCACGGAGCCGAGCGCCGACGAAGGCGTGTTCGCGACAGCCTCCAAGGTCGCGCGGCTCTCTTTGCGCAAGTCGATGAACCGCTCGTCCAAAATCCCCTGGATGCCGTGCAGCGCCCCGTAAATCTTGCCCACTTCCCGATTGTCCCGGGCCGCCAGCACCGCGCCGGCCAGACTTTGGTTGATCACCATCGAGGGACCGCCGCTCTGGGCGATCAGCAGATTACCTTTTTTCATGATACGCTCCTATTACTGGATTCAGCGCATTATGATATACTCTCCCCATGCGTAATGGCAAACATCCGTTTGGGGAGTCTCCCGATTTCGAGGCGGCGGCGTCCGACTCCTTCGCGGCGGTTCCCGGCGAGGACGCCTTCCGTTTTGTGCCGACCCCCGAGCGCCGCCAGTTCACCCCGCGCGATCAGGCGCGCAACCGGGGCGTGAAGCGGCTCTTCGACCGCATCATCCCCGGCCTGCCGATCGACGCCGACCCGCCCGAAACCCGGCAGGAGCCGCAGCCCTTCTCCGACCTCATCGAGAAAACGCTCAAGCGGCTCAACATCGACGAGAGCCCCTGGCTCAACGACCTGTCGCAGGCCTGGCCGAAACTCGTCCCGCCCGAGGTGGCCCAAGTGACCTGCCCCGGAAAGTGGGACGGCGGCATCCTCTACGTTTACGTCACCTCCTCCATGCACCTGTTCGAGATCCGGCGCGCCCACCTGAAGCGGATCGAACAGGTCGTCCGCACCTTCGCGGGTGACGACCGCGTCAAGCACGTCCGCCTCATGGTCAACGCCGTCACCCTGCCGTAGCCCGTGTTCACCCGTAGCTCGTAGTCTGTACAACACCCAGTTTCGCTTTTTAGCCACGCTTACAGAATTTTATGGATTGTTTTCCGTGGCCAAACAACATGTTAATCTTGTCCGAACTTTTTAGCTGTACGCTTTACGAGAGCGGTTCTGTTTAAAGAGGCTCTTGCAAAACCCTTCGGCGCGGGTGGCACCGCGCCCTCCCGTGCTCAAAATCGCACGGGTTGTGTTGATTCGGGAGGGTCGGGTGCCACCCCGGCCGTTTCCGTGTGGGGTTTTGCATGTGCCTCTAAAGTGTAGCCGTTTCGGGTAGGGACGCCTCCCCGAGGCGTCTGCGGACGGTTCGGGGAACCGTCCCTAGCTGACATCGCCCAATGACTATACATTAGCTTAATCCGCTCAAATAAAGCTGGCGTACTGTTCGTCTGCCTCCCAACCAACGGTGTGCCTTCCAAACGCCTGTCCCGAATAGCGAAAAGATAAGTCATCGGCTCGGCGCAGCCTCGCCCCCCACCCTTAAAAACGGCAGAAAACACAAACCTTGCCCTTTCCGATTCCGCTCCGGTCAGGTATAATCACCGCAACAAGGAACCCCAAAGGAGCTAGGAGCGCGATATGGACAATCGGGAGAGCGAGCTTTCAGAGATCCGGCAGAAGCTCAAGGTGTTGCTGATCGACAATTTGAATCTTCAGGATGTTTCGGTCGAGCAGATCGAGGATGACGCGCCCCTGTTCGGCGGCAGCATCGGGCTGGACTCGCTGGACGCGGTCGAGATCGTGGTCATCCTGCAGCGCCATTTCGGGGTCGAGATCAAGGATATGGATGTGGGGCGGCGCGTTTTCCAGTCGGTGAACTCCCTGGCCGAGTACATTTACGAAAAGACGCACGCGTAAGGGGTTCGTGTAGGCGGATATGAGTGAGGGAATTGCGATAACCGGCTTAGGCGTGATTTCCGCCGCAGGGACGGATGTGGCGTCATCGCTTGAGACACTCCGGCGCGCGGCCCGGCCAGCCCTGGTCCCCTGCCCGGTCGCGGTGCTTCCGGCGGCCGCGCCGATGTTTGCGGCGGCGGGACACGCGCCCGCGGAGGACCGCACCTATCACCTGGCGATGGCCGCCGCGCGGCAGGCGCTGGGCGATGCCCGGCTGAGCCCGCTGCCGGACGGCTTCCGGCTGGGCGTCTGCCTCGGGACCACGGTGGCGTGCCAGCTCAACGACATCGGCTTCTACAAGGACTACCGCGCGACGGGCAACCCGGCGCTGGAGGCGGCCGAGCGCTTCGCCTCCGGAAGCCTGTCGGAGCGCGTCGCCCGCGCGGTGCGCGCGGAGGGGCCGGTGCTGACCGTGGTGAACGCCTGCTCGTCCGGCACCGATGCGATGGGCGTGGCCCTGGACTGGCTGAGGGCGGACCTGTGCGACGCGGTGCTCGCAGGCGGCGCCGACGAGCTGAGCGCCATCCCCGCGAGCGGCTTTTTCGCCTTGGGCGTGACCAGCCCCGCCCCCTGCACGCCGTTCGACCGAGACCGCCAAGGGCTCAACCTGGGCGAGGGCGCGGGCGTCGCGGTGCTGGAGCGCGCGTCGAGCGCCGCGCGCCGCGGACGCGCGGCGCCGCTGGCCGCCGCAGGCTTCGGCAGCGCCGCGGACGGGTATCACCTGACGGCCCCCCACCCGGACGGGCTCGGGCTGGAACTGGCGGTCCGCGCCGCGCTCAAGGATGCGGGCATCGGCCCGCAGGACATCGATTTCGTCAACGCGCACGGCACGGCGACCCGAGAGAACGACCGCATCGAAGGCGGCGCGCTGGCCCGCGTGTTCGGCCCCGAGGTGCGCGTCGTGTCGACCAAGGGGTACACCGGACACACGCTCGGGGCGGCGGGCGGCATCGAGGCCGTCTTTACCGCCCTGGCCCTGCGCGAGGGCTGGATCCCCCCGAGCCTCGGCTTCGCGACGCGCGACGAGGCGATTCCCTTCGCGCCCCTGACGGCGGTCACGCCGGTCCTGCGCCGCTGCGCGCTCTCGACCTCTCTGGCGTTCGGCGGAAACAACGCGGCGTTCGTGATCGCCCGCACAGGAGGCGCGCGATGACCATCACGGGGCTAGGCATCGTTTTCGCCGGCGGCGCGGGCGTGCCCGCGCTGCGCGAGGCGCTGTCGGGCGGAACGCCGCCGGAGGCCAAGACGCTGGAGAAGGAGGGCGTTCCCGTGCTGGCGGTGCCGCCGGCGGCGCTGTCCGGGAACCCGGTTCTGGCTCCGGCGCGCCGCGCGGACCGCTTCTGCAAGATGACGCTTCTGGCGGCCATGGAGGCGTGGCAGGGATGCGGGGCTGACCCACTGCGCACAGGGGTCATTCTCGCGACGGCCTTCGGGCCTCACGCGACGGTTTTCCGGTTCGTGAACGAAATGCTGGATTTCGGCGACGCGAAGGTGTCGCCGACCGTCTTTTCCCAATCGGTGCATGCGGCGGCCGCATCGATGATCGCGACGGCGGCGGGGCTGCACGGCCCGGCGCTTTCGCTGGCGGATCTGGCGGCGCCGTTCGAGGAGGCGCTCGCGCTGGCCGGGTGCTGGCTGGAGAGCGGACGGTGCGACGCCGTGCTCGTCGGCGCGGCCGACGAGCTGTCGGACGTGTTGGCGCATGTGGTCCGGCGCACATGGCCGCACGCGTTCGTGCCGGGCGAAGGCGCGGTCTTTTTCCGGCTGGAGCGCGCGGGTGGCGCGCGCGTCTCGGTCGGCTCGGAGGTGTCGGCGGAGGCGGCGTGCCTGCTCGTCGACGCGCAGGCGCTGGGCGGCGACGCGGCGGCGCCCGAAAAACAGGCCCCGCCCGCCGCGAATGTCCGGAGCTATTCCGCGCTGTGGGGCAGCACGCGGCTCGGCGCGGCCTTTCATCTGGCGGTCGCGGCGCTGATGCGGCGCGAGGCGCTGCCGGCTGCCGACGCGCCGCTGATGCGGGGAAACGTTCAGATTGTGTCGGCGTGCGGTGCGCGCCGCCGCGTGATCACGCTTCACGCCTAAAGAAAGTCCTGAAAGAAACGTATGGCGACAACAACAGACGAGGTGATGCTCAAACTGAGGGCCCACGTGGCGATGCTGACCGGCACCGGCAGCGAACAGGTCGCGACCGACCGGCCCCTCCACCTTCTGGGACTCGACTCCATGGGGTTCGTTGACCTTCTCGTGTTCATCGAAAAGCAATTCGACCTGTCGCTGATGTCTTCGGGACTCGCCCAGGACGATTTCGCCTCGCTCGAAGTCCTGACACAACGCATCGTGCAGACAGCGCAGACATGAAAGTACCGAGTTCGCGCAACAAGCGTTATCTGAGCGGAGCCGACTGGTGCATCGCCGCGCTGAGCCAAGGGACGGCCGAGACGACCGGCCGCAGGTGCGTTTTTCAGATCGCCCTCTTTCTGGAGGGCGCCCCCGACCTGGACCGGCTCGCCGCGGCCTTCAAGACGTACTGCGACCGCTTCCCGTTGCTGTGGGGAGGCCCCGCGCGGTGCTGGTGCCTGGCCCCCTATTGGAAATCTCCGGCGGCGGCGGACGCGGGTCGGCCGATTCACATCGGGCGCGGGACTTTGCCGGAGGGCGCCACGCAGGCGGATGTCGTGCGGCAGATCGAGGCCTTGACCAACCGGCACGCCGCAAAGCGCGGCTGGCGGACGGCCCTTGATTTTTTACAGGTCGGCGCGTCCGAATGCGTCCTGGTTTTCTCGTTCGACCACAACCTGTTCGACGCGGTCGGCGCCGAGACCTTCATCAACCTCTATTTCCGGCACGCCAACGGCGAGGCGGGCGACGCCGAGTTTCCTCCCGCGCGGCAGACCGCTTCGGCACAGCTTGATCAGTGGAGCCAGAAGTTCAAGAGCGGGCAGAAGATCAACCGGATGATGCGCCGGCTGGCGGAGGGCGCGACCTCTTGGCTGGCGCTGCCGCACGACGCGCGGCAGCGCCCGTTCCGCTTCCGGACGGTGACGTTCAGCGCGGAAGAGTCGCGGCAGATCCAGACGCGGGCTTTTGCGGTCGCGGGGTACCTGATGTTCACGCCGTACGTGCTGGCGACAGCGGCGGCCGTCTTCCGCCCCCTGTTCAGCAAGAGGGAGGAGCCAGACGCCCATTTCGTCGTGTCGGTCTCGACCGACAAGCCCAAGTCCGCCGTGCGCAACACGCACCTCTTTTTCAACGACCTGTCGTTCCTCTATTTCCGCTTTCCGGTCGAGGCCGCCGCCGACCGGAACGCGCTGGCGGGGATCGTCCGCGACCAGCTGATGAGCCAGGCGAAAGAGGGCGCGCCGGCCGCGATCGAAGACGCCAACCTGCTGATGCGGATCTTCCCGGCGCGCGCCTACTGGAAATTTCTGATGCTGTTCTACCGCAACCGGCTGGCCTCCTTCGGGTTCACCTGCCTCGGCGAGTCCGCCGTGAGGGTCCCTGCGGTGCTCGGCTGCCGCGTGCGCGACCAGATCCATTTTCCGGTCATTCCGACGCCGCCGGGAATCGGCCTTATCCTGAGCCGGAGCGGCGGCGTCTACCACGCGGTTCTTTCCTACATCGAGGGCATCCTCACCGAAGAAGAGGCCGCCCGCCTGATGGCGTCTTTCCGCGCGCGGCTTCTGGAGGAGCCTGCGGGCCGAAGCTGCTGAAAGAACGGAGCGCATATGGCCGAAACGGTTGACATCGCGGTGGTCGGCGCCGGCTCATCCGGCATTGTGGCGGCGCTGGCGGCGGCGCGGCTGGGCGCGCGCGTCGCCTTGGTCGAGGCGCGCCCGCAGGTCGGGGGCACGGCCGCCTGCGGGCTGCACCGCTTCGTGTGCGGCCTTTTCGCGGCGGACGGCGCGAAGCCGGGCGAGCCGCTCCACGGCGCGACGGCCGTCGATTTTTGCGCGCGGCTGGCGCAGGGGCCGGTCTGCGAGAAAGCCGTGCGCCGCGGCCGCGTCTGGGTGCTCCCTTTCGCGGGCGGCGCGGCCTTGACCGCGTGCGCCGGGGAGCTGCTCGCGCGCGAGGCCAACCTCCGCGTGATCCTGAACGACACTCCGGAACAGGTGCGCTGCGACGGAGGAAAAGTCGTCGAGCTGGTTCTGGCGTCGGGCCTCGCCCTGCGGCCGGGCGCGGTCGTGGACTGCACGGGAAGCGCCGCCGTCTGCCGCGCGGCGGGCGCAGCCGTCACGTGGCCGGTCTCGCCCGCTTTGGCGGGTTTCGGCTTCGAGCTTGAGCAGGTCGATGAGCGGGCGTTCGGACGGCTGGGGGCCTCCATCGAGGTTCCGCTGCTGCTGCGCCGCGAAGTCGATGAGGGAAGGCTTCCCCCCCACCTGGCCTTTACGACGTACGAGCCGGGCGAGCGGCCTGGAGCCGCGTGGATCAAGCTGGCGGTCCCGCCGGGCTCCTCGGAAGAGCCCCGGCGCGAGGCGGACGCGGCCTATGACGCGCTGAAGCGGCATCCCGCGTTCCGGGACGCGCGGCGCGTCGCGTTTCTGCCCCGCGTGCTGCAGCGGGAGACGTGCCACGTGTGCGGCGAGTATGTGCTGACGGGGCAGGACGTGCTCGCGGCGAGAACGTTCGAGGACGGGGTTGTTCGCAACGCGTGGCCGATCGAACACTGGGACGCCCGGCGCGGCGTCAGCTACCGTTACCTGCCGCACGGGAGCTGGTCGGAGATCCCGCTGCGCTGCCTGCGGCCGGCGCGGGGCCCCGAAAATCTGCTCTGTGCCGGGAGCGCGCTCGCGGCCGACTCCGAAGCGGCCGCCTCCGTGCGAGTCATGGCGGTTTGCATGGCCTCCGGCGAGGCCGCCGCGCGGCAGGGCGTTCGGCTTCTGTAAAAAAGACGGTGCCCGGAAGGCGTTTATCTGTCATACTAATATACCTTGAGAGTCAGGGTTTTTGACTCATGAGGCCAATCGTAATCCTTCGGCCCTGC
>CAYZQL010000205.1:0-7245 GCA_964480555.1 uncultured Lentisphaeraceae bacterium
CAGGGCCCCATCAATCCCTGCCTCGCAGTCGCGTTACTTCTTCTGGGCCACGGAGAACGCGACCACGCGGTCGCGCGTCATGCGTTTCACGTTCAGGCGGACATCCGCCGCTCCGGCAACCAGTTTTTCCAACTCCTTTGCCGACGTGACCGGCTGGTCGTTGACCTGCGTGATCACCTCGAACGGACGGACCCCCGCCGTCACAGCTTTGCCGCCGCTCTCAACGCGGCACACAACTACGCCAGGCGCGACCGGCGCAAGCCCCAGATAATCGCGGACCTCGTAAGTCAGGTCACAGACGCTGATGCCAGCCTCCTTCCACTTGTAAGACGGCGCATTCTCATACGTCGGCGGCGCCAAGGCGATCTCCAGCGGCTTCTCGGCTTTCGCCCCGTCCGCGATGAAGGTTGCGTTGATCTTCGTGCCAATGCCCAGTTTCGTCAGCCCTTGGACAAACGAGCCGGCCGCACTCGGCCAAGGCGTCGGGATCCGCTCCATGTATTCTGCGGGAACCTCGTCGAGACGGTCCCAAGGAAAGTCCGACCGATAAGGAGAATCCGACTCCTCGAGCTCCACCTTCATCGGCAACGCCCTGTTCGGCTGGCTGACGCTGAGAAGCACCCATCCCTCCTTGACACCGGCCTTGGCTGCAGGAGACTGCGGATACACGCGCGTCACCAGCGCGCCGAACTTGCCGCCCCCCGTGTCCGCCATCATCTTTTTCGCTTCCGCAAGCTCGCGCGTCATGGGTTGGAGGTCTAGACCCAGCCAACCCAGCCGGCTCTCGTTTTCCGCCGTGGCGGGCTTCACCGCGGCATCGATCTCGCTCGCTCCCGGATTCGCCAGGGCGGCCAGCGTTGACGCGCTCATGAACTGCGTGTCCGAATCGCGGCGCCAGCTCCGATCCCCTTCGCCGATCGAGTCCGCCCCTGCCGCAATGGCCGCGTTCCACCAGAGGCAGGTTCCCTCCGGCGAGAAGACAAAGAGATTCCCCTGCTCGTTTACAGGCAAATCCGTGGTCAGCTGATCGCGCCAGCCGGTCTCCAGACTCCTCACGCGAATCGGGGTCGCCCGGACGCGCAGGCGCCCTGGCCCCGCCACATCGACCTGGGCAAGAAAGGAAAGTCCTCCCTGCCGCAGGCCCCCGTCGGCAGCCACCCGCAACACCGGGCCAGGACGCGGCTGCACCAGTTCCGCAACGATGCCCTGAACCGACGAGAGCGCGCAAATAAAGCGCGCCTCAGCCGTCCCCTCGGGGAAGGAAACTTTAATGCGCTCGAGCCGGACAAGCTTCTCTTTGCTCTCTCCGATGCGGATGAACAGCCGGCGCTCCGAAAGCAGCACGCCCAGCGTATTGAGCTCGGTGTCTGTCTCGCCCGCGTCGTCGCCCATGCCCCGCCCCATCCTCATACGGAGATTCGCCTCCCCGTTGCGCGACATCCGTGGAGAACGGTAGCTCAAAGTGACAGGCAGGACCGACCGCTCGCAAGTGCGCAGGGTCTCCGACGTCAGCCGCTCAAGTTCGCCTAGCGTGTAAGCAGGCCAACGGGAAGGGTCGGCTACCCCGTTCGTCTGCCACTCGGCGTTGAAGGTGAATCCGCAGATACGGGCTTCGGCGTCCAGCAGGGCCGCAGGCGGGTGAACCGAAACCCACGACTCCCCTTCCCCGCCAAACACAGCGCGGGCCAAAAGCGGCGCGGGTTCCGCCTGCAGCGCTCTGGGGTCGCGCGCGCGCCGCGTCACGCAGACGGCGCTCACCGGGCTGCCAGCCTTCGGGTCGATGCCCGCGGCAGGCGTTTCCGCCAGCGGAGCGTCGAGTTTCAGCAGCAGGGCGCCCTGATCGATGAAGCGCTTCTCCACCGTCGCCCGAACCGTGCGGGAACCGTCGAAGACCGTGACCGAGGCCACGTTCTCCAACGGCAGCTGCGGATCCTCACAGACGACCTGCCCTGGGGACAAGCGGAAACCCGTACAGAAAATGCTGGCCTCCTTCTTGACCAGCGAGGACAGGTCGGAGCTGTGCCGACGGCCACAGTTGGAGCACAGCTCCTCCTCCACAACCTGGATGATCGAGTCATCAAGCCCGGCCACCTGAGGCCGGAAGGCAACGCGGACGGCAACGGACAAGGCGGCCTTCGCTTGACGCGCGCTCTCGGGCGTCACACTCTGCACGCCGAAGACCGGCGCGAGGCCTGCGCAGATGTTCAACATGGTGACACAGATGAAGACCTGTCTGACTTTGCTCATTTCTCGTCGCCTTTCCTGCCGCTGAAGAGCGGCATTTTTGTGTTATTCCCGCTGATAATCCCGCGAAAAATCGAGGACCAGCTCCCGGGTTCGGCCGTTCCGCAGAACCGTAAAGGCCGCTTTACGCGAATCGGCATCAGCCAGCGACTGCTGGTGCAAAACCGCAAGCTCGTCTAGCGACTCAACCGGCCGTCCGTTGACCGACACGATGATGTCTTTCTCGCGAAGGTCGCAGCGCTCCGCATTCCCCGGCCGTACCAAACCGAACACATAGACGCCGGAAGGCTTGCGCAAATGGAGCTCGGGAGTCTCGAAGGTATTGATGGTCTTGACGGAAAAATCCCACTTCGGGAACTCGCGCTCCTGCCCCTCCACCTTGCCTTTCAGCCTAGGCGAAATCGTCAGCGTCATCGGGCGGTTGTCCCGGACCAGATCGAGCACAATCTTATCGGAGTCCGGAAGCAACCCGATCCTCCGCCGAAGCGCGGGAAGCGACTCTTCGTTGACCCCATCGACCGCCGCGCCATTGATCTTCACGATGCAGTCGCGCGGCAGAACGCCGGCCTCGCGGGCCGGGCTGTCCGGGGCCGTGCCAGCCACGATCACCCCGTTCGTGGCATCGAAATACATGCCGCGCTCAAAGTCGTGACGCGGCTGAAGGTCGAGCCCGCACCAGGACCAGTTCACCTTGCCGTGCTTGCGCAACTGATCCAGAATCAGCTGCGCCTCGTCCGAAGGGATGGCGAACCCGAAGTTTGCCGTCGGCAGCATCGACCCCAAAGCGTTGATGCCGATCACCTCGCCAGCGGTGTTCACGAGCGGCCCGCCCGAGTTGCCCGGGCCGATCGACGCGTCGGTCTGAAGCCAGAGAATGTACTCGCTGTGCAAGTCAAGATAGCGACGGGCGCAAGAGATCGTCCCGAAAGTCACGGAACGGTTCAAGCCCCACGGCGCACCGATCGCGATCACAAAATCGCCTTCGCTGACGCTGGCCGAAGAGCCGAAGCGCGAGAACGGCACGCGCTCGCCGGCAGGCAGACGCATCTTGCAGAGGGCCAGGTCCATCGACTTGTCCAGACCCAGGCAGTCGGCCTCGAAGTGCCGCCCGTCAGACAGCAGGCAGCGGATCGATCGGGCCTTGTTCACCACGTGCCAGTTCGTGACGAACTCTCCGTCGCAGGAGATGATGAACGCGCTGCCGGAGACGCGCTGCGCGGTCATCTTGCCGCTCTCCGTGGTTTCCAGCAGGCACTTCAGATACAGGACCGCAGGCTGAACGTTGGACCGGGCGGCGGCGATCACATCGCGAAAATCCATAGTAAGTTGCGGTGGCCGATCGGCACAGACCGCCCCAGTCACCATAAAAACACTCGCGACAATGACAGAAGAAACAAATTTCATATGTATATGTCCTTTTCCAAAGCCTTTGATCCTCCAGGATTCGTCTGTCCATCAGGGGTTACTTGCTCTTCTTCTCGGCTGGCAGGACCGTTACGCCGGGCAGCCGCTGGTCGGCCGACACCCAACCGTTCGTCCACGCTGTCCCGGGGTCGAAGCGCGCCGGATCGGGAAACAGGTCATCGGGCGTGCCCGGTTTTTTGTCCGGGCCGCATGAGTAGAGTATCGGCGGCGCATTCGTCCGGGTCTCGTACACGAACGGCGTCTCCCAGGGATCTTTGCGCAGCAGGTTGATGTAAGGCCCATCCCACTGGGGGACATGCGGATCGCGCACCAGCGCCGCAAGCCCCTGCGCCGCCGTCGGATAGTGGCCGACATGGAACCGGTAGCGGCCCAGCGCCTCGGCCAGCACGTCCAGATGCCGCAAGGCCCTCATCGGCGGAGACACCTCCAGTTTCTGAACCGCGCGATCGGTCGCGGTAAAGAGCGACCCGCCGATGAGCGCAAGCACGACGATCACGCCGAGATAAAATTTGGGATTGCGGAACAGCGTCGGCGGCACCGCACTCTGCAGCTCGGCTCTTTTTTGCTCGTACTCACGCGCGATGCGGTTGAGCGCGCGGCGCCGGAGGCACCACTGCTCCGTCGTCTGCTTCACCGGCACGCGCACGAACTTTCCGCACCGGGCACAGTGGCTCGACGGCGTCGGGCCAAGATCCTGCTTGCAGTATGGACAACGGTAAGACATCTCATTCCTCAACGCGCTCACGGATCCAGATTCGTCAGAGACAGCGTATCCAGGTCGATGCGGCGGTAGTAACAGTTGCGCGGCTCGCCCTTCCGGTTTTTGGTGTGGCAGATCGCGCCGCGCCGGGGACGCACGATGTAGAGCAGCGAGTTCTGCTCGCAGTTCACGCGCGCCTCCAGCAAATCGAAGGTCTCGCCGGAACTTTTGCCCTTCTCCCACAGCACCTTGCGAGAGGTGCTCCACAGGACCAGCGTGCGCTCGGCAAAAGCCTTCCTCATCGCGAACTCGTTGGTGTACGCCACGAGGATCACCTCGTTCGTGTCCGCATGCTGGACCGCCACCGGGATCACGTCTTTACAGGTTTCAGCGATCTTCGCGATCTTCGCGAAGTCCAACGTCAGCGTGCTGCCCTCTTCCAGCTCTTTACTCATGTCGTTTCCCTCGTTCCCAGTCCCCAGTTTCCAGTTTCCAGTTTCAAGTTTCCAGTTTCCAGTCCCCGCATTCAATACGTCAACTGGCTGCCGCCGATGTACTCGCGCAGGATCGAGTCTCCGGGAACCACGTCCGGCGCCAGCGATGAGAAGTTATGCAGGAACCCGGAGAGGCGGCGGGCCTCGACGTACGCCTCGTCCCACGGCTTGATCTGGTTCAGCAGCGGCGCGGCCAGCGGCTTCAGCACGGCCAGCTCATAGTCCAGCGCCGAGTTGAACACCGCATCGGCCAGATGCTGGTACGGGTAGATCCACCGCTTCTCGCCGCGCGCGATCGACGGCCACATGCGCAGCGTCTCGATGGCCGCCCGGCCGCGGAACTGGTGGTCGCGCACCATACGCCGGATGACGCGCGTGTCGGTGGTGGAGATCCGGTTGCTGCTGTCGACGCCCAGCTGCGTCAGGGCGTTGATGTAGATCAGGAATTTCTGCTCGCGCGGCACTTCGGCGGTCAGGTGCGGGTTGAGGCTGTGAATGCCTTCCATCACGATGATGCCGTTGTCCGGAAGCCGGGTGGGCTCGGCCAGGTCGTACCCCTCTTTCCGTTTGAAGTCGAACGCCCGCAGGTGGACCGCCTCGCCCGCCATCAGCCGCAGCAGGTCGCCGTTCAAGCGCGGCAGGTCCATGGACTCGATGTGCTCGTAGTCGAGGTTGCCGGCCGCGTCGCGCGGATTCCGCGCGTCGCCCACGAAATAGCTGTCGGTCGAGATCAGGATGGGCCTGTAGCCGTTCACGCGCAGATGCGTGACGAGCCTTTTGGAAAAGGTTGTCTTGCCGGCCGAGGACGGACCCGCCACCAGCACCAGCCGCACCTGCGGCTCGCGCTGCGCGATCTCGTCGGCGATGCGCCCGAGCTTCTTGTCGTGCAGCGCCTCGACGGTGTGGACGAAGTCGTCCGCCCTTTTCTCCACCACCGCCTGATTGAGCTGCCCCACGGTGGTGATGCCGACGATCCGCCCCCACTCCATGTGCTCCTGATACACCTTGAACAAGTGCTCGAAGGGCGGCAGAGGCGGCAGCTCGCGCGGCTTGGCCGAAGTGGGCACATTGAGCACGAACCCTTGGGCGTGCGGCAGCAGGTCGAACAGGTCCAGCACGCCGGTCCGCGCCACCAAGGGCTCCTGGCTCAGCTCAAGAAACACGCCGCAGCGCGTCAGGCAGACGACCGGCGGGTTTCGGTGCGCCAGCAAGTTGAGTTTGTCGGTCTGGCCCGTCAGCCGGAAGAGGTTGACCGCCGCCTCATAGGAGACCGTCTCCGAGGTGATCGGCAGGTCCTGCCGCACCGTCGCCTGCATGGCCTGCTTCAGCTTCCTGACGTTCGTCTCCAAGGCCGGGGGCGAGAGGTCGGGCCAGTTCACGGTGCAGTAGAGGCCGGAGCCGATCGAGTTGCGCACGCGGCACTCGACCCCGGGAAACAGTTCGTGCGCGGTCTTCGCCAGCAGGAAGCAGAGCGAGGTGCGGTAGATGTCCCAGCCGTACCCGTCGGCGATTGTCAGCGGCGCAATGGTGGCGTGCGTGATGAGCGGCGCGAAGAGCGGCAGCAGCATGTTGTTGGCGATCACCCCCAGCACCGGGAACCCGTCCGCATCCACCGACGCGATCAGCTCGCTGATGCGCGTGCCCGCCGCCACCACCACCGGCTCCTGCCCTTTGACTGTCACGGTTATCGCATGCATGCCTGCTCCTCCGCAGAACCGCAGGGACGCCTCAGGAGAGCGAAGCGTCCTCTTCGCCCTCCCCGTCCTGCTCTTTCTCGCTTCCCTCGTAGAGGTTGAACACCACCATGCGGCACTCGATGGGACCGTTGAAGAACGGGACCCGGCGCGCCGAACGCAGCCCGATCTTGCGCGACATCTCCATGTTGCCGGTCAGGATGCAGCCGGTGTATCCCGCGCACTTCTGCTTCAGAAAATCGCCGATGCGGTTATAGAGCGGCTCGAGGTCCTGCCCCTCGCCCAAGCGCTCGCCGTATTCGGGGTTCATGAAGATCACCCCGGGAGGGGGCGGGAGCTTCGTTGCCGCAAAATCACATTCTCCGAACGTGATGAACTCCGATACGCCCGCGGCGATCGCGTTCATCCGCGCCGTCTCGACCGCTTCGGGATCGATGTCCGTGGCGATGATCGGCGGAAGCCCCGTCTTGCACTCCTGCGCGCGGGCGACGGCCACCCTGTCTTTCCAGATCTGCTCGGGCGAAGCCCCGAACCGCTGCCGCACGCTCGTCCCCGCATGTTCGCCGGGAATGGTCTGCCGATACCCTTTCAGCGCCATGAAGCCGAAGTGGCTTTTGAAACTTCCGGGCGCGCGGTTGATCGCCAGCAAAGCGGCCTCGATCGCCGGCGTGCCGCTGCCGCACATGGG
>CAYZQL010000206.1:0-7158 GCA_964480555.1 uncultured Lentisphaeraceae bacterium
ACAACAGGCAACCAAAAAATCAACCATGCATTTGAGGCAAAATTAGAATTGCTGCTGCTTGACTGTCCTGCGTTGTTTGCTATCATACTGTGTAGCAACTGAAGGACAATGTACTCATGACCACCGATCTCCCCAGAGCGCACATTTCAGCCGAGGACTTCAGGGGCCTGTTCGACGGCCTCCCGCAACCTAAGCCCACCATGCAGCATGTAGCCCTTTCATTTGGTGCGATGCTGCAGAAACTCCGAAACCAGGCCGGACTCACCCTGCGGGCGCTCCAAGAGCTTTCAGGCGTACCGAACCCGGTTATCTCCGCGATCGAAACCGGCAATCGCCGGTGCGGGGCCGCTGCCGCGAAGAAACTGGCCAGCGCCTTGTTCGGAAACCGCGACTGCCCTGAACGCTCGGAGTTCCTCTACGCGGCAGCGTCAACGATCAAGGCTCGCGGGGCCATTGAGGATTCGCAGTTATACCCCCCGGCCGTGCTCGATGTGGTGGCGTCGAAGCTCAAGCGCATGCGCATCAAAGACCGGGACATCGTCTCGGCGCATGTTCAAGATGCCGACAAAGACCTGTGTGACCTGCTTATCGTCCTCCAAGGGGGGCGGCGCTTGACCGTCGCAGTAACAATCAAGGAAGCGCCATAACTTTCCTGTTGCGCAATCCGCCGCTATCAACTATGATAGCGCCATTGTTACGAGTAACCAGAGACACGAGCATCAGACAAGAGCAACCATCTCCAGCAGACAATAGACAGCAGACCGACAGCATCTAGGCAGAACAGTTCTCCTCCGAACATAACATCAGTGCACCAGCAGGCATCGAGTTAGCTGTAGGACTACGGCCGTAGGCGATTCGCCCCCGGCCAACGAATATTGACCCAGGGGTGCGAGTGCGCCCCGACACTGATACCAATTTCCCATGTAAGGAGAACTCTTATGAGTTTTAACTCCCAAGCCCTCGCCATGGCCGCGGAAACTTCCGCGCGCCAGCGCGATGGCTATCGTCACGGCCTGGCCCAGCTCCAACCCGCGGGCCGGGGCCACAACACCCACGGCTCACTGCTCGGCGTCGCCAACAAGGGCGTACGCGCGAACATACCAGCCGACACCATTGCGGCCGATATCCGGCGGCATCTGCCGCCCGGCGACAGGCCCGTAACAGACGCGGAGATTCGTTCCGCGGTCGCAACGGCAACGAGGGACAACGGCAAGACGCCTCCCTCCTCTGTCCAGCCCCGCAGACCGTGCGTCGACCGCCGACTGCTCGCCCAGCTCGTGGAAGCCGGGCGGGGCTCAGAACCCGCCGACATCGTCCGCGCCAGCCCGGTTCCGGTGCCGGACGATCCAAAAGAACAGCAGCGCCTCGTCCTGAGCATGCTCTATGCTCCAGACGAGCACCTGTTCATCGGCGACAAGTTCGGCGCCGATGTGCTTCCGGCTGAAGCCTGGCTTGAGAAGCTGGACGCGGGATCGCGGCCGGGCCCCCATATCATCCCGAACCCGTTAAGCGGCGAAGAGTCCCTGACGAAAGACGGGAAAACGTCGCGCCGCTGCGACGCCTGCGTCGCGTCATTCAGGTTCGCCGTGGTCGAGTTCGACAACCTGCCGGTTCACGACCAGCTGGCGTTTTGGTCAGCGGTGCGACTGCCTGTGGCCGCGTTGATCCACAGCGGCGGAAAGTCCCTGCACGCGTGGCTGCGGGTCGACGCGTCCGACCGTGCGGCCTGGGAACGCGATGTCGAGGCCGAGCTGTTTGCGGGCCGCCTCATACCCTTGGGCGTGGACGCCAGCTGCAGGAACGAATCGCGCCTCAGCCGGATGCCCGGCTCCATACGCGGCGACAACGGGCGACTCCAGAGCCTCTTGTACCTGGCGCCCGAGGGGAAGGCGGTGGCCTTATGAGCAACACCGGCCTTTTGAACGCCTTCGACGATCAGGCGCTGGAACAAGGATGCCTGACTGAACCCCAGAGACCACAGGCGCAATCCGCGGACACCGGCGCGCCGGTCCGAGCCGGAGCCGAGGTCGCCACAACCTCCTACGTGATGGACGAGACGGGGCTTATCTACATGAAACCCACGCGTGACGGAGAGACACCGGTCCGTCTCACCAACTTCACGGCCACGATCAAGTCCCAGGTCGTCCGCGACGATGGCGCCGAAACCAGCCGGCTCTTCGAGATCGAGGCCAGGCTGGACGAATGCGTGCGCGTGTTCACGGTGGCGTCAAACCAGTTCGGGAACTTGAACTGGGCCACCGAGCACATGGGCGCCAGGGCCGTGATTTACCCGGGCACCACGCTCAAAGACCACGCGCGGACTGCTATCCAGCTCCTCTCCAGAATCCCCGAAGAGCTTCGCATCTTCACTCATACGGGCTGGCGCAAGACGGACAAGGGATGGATGTATCTGCATGGCGGCGGCGCCATCGGCGAGTCCGGCTGTATTGCCGGGGTCAAGGTGGATCTGTCGCCTCCGCTCGACATCTTCGAGCTGCCTGACCCGCCGGACAGGGATACGCTGGCGAAAAGCATCCGGGCCTCGCTCGGGCTGCTGGACGTTGCGCCCGACCGCGTGTCCGTGCCGCTGCTCGCGGCGCTGTACAGGTCAGTCCTTGGGCCAGCCGACTTCAGCGTGCACCTCGCAGGCCCCAGCGGTGCCGGCAAGTCCGAACTCGCCGCACTTCTGCAGCAGCACTTCGGCCCGGGCTTCAGCGCCAAGCGCCTGCCGGCCTCCTGGTCGAGTACGGCGAACTCGCTGGAACTCCTGACCTTCAGCGCCAAGGACGCGTTGCTGGTTGTCGATGACTTCGCGCCCGGCGGCTCCCAGCAGGACGTCCAGCGCATGCACCGCGACGCAGACCGCCTGTTCCGCGCCCAGGGCAACCGCTCAGGCCGCCAGCGCGCCAGGCCCGACGGCAGCCTCCGCCCCGTCAAAGGGCCGCGGGGACTCGTGGTCTCGACCGGCGAGGACGTGCCCCGTACCTACTCCGTGCGAGCCCGCATCTTCATCGTCGACGTGACGCCGCAGGACATGGACTGGGGGTGCCTAAGCAACTTGCAAAAGCAGGCCGCGGACGGTGTCCTCGCATCAGCGATGGCCGGGTACGTCAAATGGCTGTCGGGGCGCTACGCTGAGATCCGTCGCAGGCTTTCCGACGCCATAGCGACGCTGCGGGAGCGGGCCGCAGTGTCCGGCGGGCACAAACGCACGCCCGATATCGTCGCGAATCTGGCGCACGGTTTCAGCACGTTTCTGGACTTCGCAGTCGATGTCGGAGCAGTGACTACAGAGGAGCGCGAGGCCTTGCATGATCGGATGTGGAGGGCACTGGGCCAAGTCTCAGAGGCCCAGTGCGACCACCACGCCTCAGCCGAGCCCGCGCAGCGCTTCATCGAGCTGCTGCGAACCGCGCTGACGTCAGGCCAGGCACACGTTGCAGCCTTGGAGGGTGGCAACCCTGCGCATTATGAATGCTGGGGCTGGCGTGAACGCATCAGCTGCCTGGGTGACGATAAGAGGAGCAGCGAGATCCAGCCCCAAGGAAGCCTTGTGGGATGGACGGACGGCGTCGACCTCTACATCGACGCCGGTGCCGCCTACAAGGCCATACAGGGCGTTGCAGCCGCCACCGGCGACGCCATGGGCATCAGCCCCAAGACGCTCACCAGGCGCCTGCACGAACGGGGTCTGCTCGTCGGCGTCGACGAGGCTCGCGGGCGCCTGACGGTACGCAAGACGTTGCAGGGCAGCCGCAGGGACGTGCTTCACCTCAAAGCCGAAGCCGTCGTGGATGTGGATCCGTCCTCTTCGCCTGCGCCAAGGCCGAAGGCCTGCGTAGCCGAGCCGGCCACGGACGCTGCGGCAGCGCCGAACCACAAACCCGCCAAAGCCACCGATGCTCAGGGCTTTGCCGAGGTACTGAGAGAGTTGCGTCAAACACCTGCTGCTCACGCGGAAGCTGTGCCGACATAAGCGGAACCGTGCGGGGTGTGGAAATCTTTCCACACCCCGCACCCTGCCGGCCACTCTGTGAGGCTCTGACGCCTCGCAGGTCATCAAGTGAAACGCCGCACTGTGCGGCATTGATACAGGAGTTCTTTATGAGGCTTAGAGATGTTCGACAAAGTAACCGATTTGGAGAACGTACGGCCAGCGGAGACAATCCGTGCCGACACGCCCAGGTCCTGCGCCAACGAGCTCATGACGACCGCCGAGGCCGCCGCCTATCTGCGCAAGTCTGTGTCCTGGCTGCTGCACCAGCGGGACATCACGTACCTGCCGGGCAAACCCAACCTGTACCGCCAGCGCGACCTCGACATCTGGATCGAACGCCACACCGTCAGGCCGAAAGTGAGGATATGACATGGTCTTCAAACGAGAGTACTGTTCAAGCGAGACGCACAAGCCGGTCTGGGCCTACCAATTCCAGACGCGCGGGGAGACGTTCAAGGAGTCTGGATTCCTCACCAGAGCCGAAGCCGAGCAGGCAGAGGCCGAACTGCGGCGCAAGTTGCAGAGCGAGGAGCGCAGGACCATACCAGTCAAGCGGGCCACCGTGAACGAGTTCATGCCGGTCTACTGCGAACACCGCGCCACGACCAACGCGGCGTCCACCGCAGTCCGCGACAAGCGCCGGCTCCGCACCTTCCTGGAGATGTTCGGCGACCGGCTCGTGAGCCGCATCCGCGTGGCCGACATCAACGCCTTCGTCGCGAAGCGCAAGAACAGCGGCGGCCTCGCGAACCGCTCGATCAACCTCGAGATCAACGCGCTCCGCTGCGTCTTCAACTACGCCGACGACCTGGGCATGCTGCACGACAACCCGATGCGGAAGGTGAAGGGCCTGCGCGAGACCACCAAGATCGACCACTGGATCCCGACGCCCGAGGAACTGGCGCGCTTCGTCGCCGAGGCCGAGAAGACCTACTCTGGCCCGGTGCTGGCCGCGTGGATCTGGACGCTGGCCTACACGGGCATGCGGCCCAGCGAGGCGCTGTTCCTCGAATGGGAGGACCTCGACTTCGAGAACGGCCGCATCCTGATCAAGCCCAAGCCGGGCAACCCGCTCAAGACGGGCAAAGCCCGCTACGTCGAGATCCACGGCGAGCTGAAGCCGAAGCTGCTGGCGTGGCGCGAGACGTGGGAGGCGACGTTCGCGATCCGGGCCAGGCGCCACCGCGACGAGCCCGAGCAGCCTCACCAGTGGGTGTTCTACAACCCGCACGGGCAGAAGCGCAGGGCCGTGAGCTTCCTGCGCTGCTTCGAGCAGGCACGCAGGAACGCGAACCTGCCCAAGATGACACCCTACGGGCTCAGGCACTTCTTCATCTCGTACTGCGTGATGAGCGGCATCCCCTCGCTGACGATCGCGCGCTGGGTGGGGCACAACTCGTCGAAGATGATCGAGCAGGTCTACGGGCACCTGACGCCAGACTACCGCGCCGAGCAGATGATGAAGTTCAACATCTACAAGGACGGGGAGCAGAAGTCGAAACCGCAGGCAAATGCCGAGGCCGACCAAGAGGATCGGGCCACAGAGGATGAGGTCAAGGATGACAGACACGAATAACAGGCACCTGAAAATTCCCGGTAGACTTTTAGTCCGCGTTTGGGAAAACGGCTTCCGCGTCACTGCCGCAGTCTACCGGAGAGTCTACCGGAACCGATATTTAGGGTTTTCCGGATTCGTCGTAAGTCGTTATCTATCAGGGCATAAAAATGGTGGCAAGGGCCGGGATCGAACCGGCGACACGCGGATTTTCAGTCCGCTGCTCTACCAACTGAGCTACCTCGCCACAAAAAAAAGAGGCACCCCTTTCAGGGTGAAAAACGGTCGCTACTTTAGAGAATCCGGGCTCTTCTGTCAACCTCATCTTAAACAAAATCTGCGGGTCGCGGGGCTTCGAGGAGCTTACCTCGGGGCGCCGCCCTGTTTTAGCCGGGCGAGAGCCGCTTCCTCATGGGCCTTCCGTTGCCGGAGGTCGTCTTCGGGCAGGACCGTCTTCGCGGCCGAGAAAGACAGGCGGAGCTGAGGAAACTCGCGCTGGAACAGGAACCGCGCGCGGGGAAGGTGGAAGTCGGACGTCACGATCAGGAGCTCGGTTATCCCGTGCCGCTCGACGATCGGCCTGGCGAGAGCGGCGTCTTGGACCGTGTTGGCGCTCTCGGCGCACTCGAGAATCTGCCGTTCGGGAACGCCGTGCCCGATGAGAAAACGCCGGATGTAATGGCCGTGAGGTTTGTCGGTTGTGTTGAAGTGCTCGCCCCAGCCTCCCGTCGGCAGGAGATAAGCGTCGGGGTGTCGCGCATGCTCGGCCAAGGCCTGCGTGCAGCGCTCGACCGCGACGGAGGAAAGGTTGCCGTCGGCGTCGTTGGGCGCGCCCAGAACGACGATCGCCCGTTTCGCCGCCGCTGCGCCGGGCGCGCCGACGGGGGATGCGCAAGGCCCGTCCTGGGCGTGTGGAACGGGTTCCCTCTGCGCGCCGGCTGCGCGCAGGATCTCGGCCGCGGGGATCGCGCCTTCGCGCAAAGTCGTGACGGCGTTGTCGGCGCCGACCTTCACCACCGTGCTGGGAACGCCGCCGGGGGAGACGCCGCCGTCGATGACGAGGTCGGCCTCGAGCCCCACGTCCTTCAAGGACTCCACCGCGCTGAGGGCGGGCATCGCGCCGCTGAGGTTGGCGCTGGTGACGCGCAGGGCGCCGCCGCAGGCGGCGAGCAGGGCGCGCGTCGCGTCATGGGCCGGCACGCGGAAACCTTCCGTGCCTGAGCCGCACGGCAAGACGAGCGTGAGCGCGCCCGGCCAGTAGGCGTCGGCGAGGCGTTGCGCGGCCGGAGGGAAGGACGCGCCGAACGCGCGCACCGCGTCCGCGTCGGACGCGAGCAGGGCGACGGGCTTGCCCGTGGGACGGCCTTTGATGGTGCAGATGCGGCTCACGGCGGAAGGGCAGCCCGGATGTGCGGCGATGCCGTAGACCGTGTCGGTGGGAATCACCGCGACGCCGCCGGCGCAGAGCAGGCGGGCGGCGTTCGCGAGCGTTTCGGGCGTCGGGGTGTGCATGAAAGATTTGTACCACACTTGAGATCGGCCCGCAAGACGTGTAAGATGAGCGGGAAATTCGTTCGTGCATTCGTGCGAGAGTGCGTTGGTGAGT
>CAYZQL010000207.1:0-7115 GCA_964480555.1 uncultured Lentisphaeraceae bacterium
GGTGATGGTGTACGGCGGGCCGTGGACCAACGTGACGGCGGTGGAGGTGGACGGGCCGGATAAGCGGACGGTCGCTCCGCTGAAGGTGACCGGCGACTGCGTGACCTTCGTCTATCCGAGAGAGTGGCCGCTGGCGTCCTTCACGGCGCGGGTGGCGGGCGGCGGCGGCGCGGCGGAGCTGAGTGTGAACGCGCCGGAGGTCTGGTGGCTGCAGGGCGATGCGGGCAAGGGCGCGACGCCGGGCGGATGGCTGCGGGCGTTCGGCCGCAGCGTCGGCTACGGCGGCAAGGCGTTCCTTGAATTCCGCGGCGCGGGCAAGGCGCTCACGGTCGCGGCGAAGGAGAGCGACCTTTACGCGCTGCGCGTCGAGCTGCCCGGCGATTTCCCCGCCGGCGAATACCGGGTCTTCCTGAACAACGGGCTCTGCAAAGAGTCGGCCCCGGCGGGCGCCGTCACGGTCGCGGCCAGCGCCGAGCCGTGGCCGGAGCGGGTGTTCGACATCACGGCCTACGGGGCGGTGGCGAACGACGGCAACGACGACACGCGCGCCATCCGCGCGGCCTTGGCGGATCTGCAAAAGGCGGGGGGCGGGGTGCTGCACGTGCCGCGCGGGCGCTTCGGGATGCGGGGCGAGCTGGCGCTGCCGCCCCGCACGCTGCTGCGCGGCGCGGGCATGGCGCTCGCGCAGCTCTACTGGCTCGACGAGGACGACCCGAGCGGCGCGCTGCTCAGCGGCACGCGCGACTTCGGCGTCGAGGAGATCTTCCTGTCTGCGGCCAACATCGATGACGGGATCATGGTGCGGGAGCCGGAGCAGGGCGAGACGTGGCGGAACGCGAACATCCTGCTGCGGCGGGTCCGCACGCGCTTCCTGCACACGGACACGACCAGCGCCGAAGAGAGCTTCCGCCGCAGCCGCGCGAGGGGCTCGGCCTATCGGATCACCGGCGAGCATGTGCGGGTGATCGGGTGCGACTTCTATTCCTCCAAAGGCGCGTCCAGCCTGCACGGCGATTATCTCTACGCGTGCGGCAACCGCTTCGACGGGCCGGGGTGCGGGTACCTGGGCGGGCGGCAGTGCATTTTCGAGGACAACCTTCACGAGGGGCGGGGCATCAGCTTCGCCAACGGCGCGCGCAACTACTACATGAAAGGGAACCGGATCGGCGGCGTGTACGAGGATGGCGACCGCGAGACCTTCACGACCGACGGCGGGCGTGCGACGTACAACGGCACGGCCGTTTCGGTCGCGCCGCAGGGGCTCACGCTCAAGCCCGGCGCGTGGCGGGACAGCCCGGAGCGGTGGATCGGAGAGACGGTTCTGGCCATCGGCGGCAGGGGCGCGGGGCAGGTGCGCTATGTCAGCACGGTCGCGGGGCGCGACGTCGGCATCGACCGGCCGTGGGACATCCAGCCGGACACGGCGTCCTTCTTCGTGATCGGGCTTGAGCGCAACCGCCTGCTGTTCATCGATAACGACGACCGCGACGGCAACCCGTTCCAGCTCTACGGCAGCGCGACGGATGTGGTCTTCGACAACAACCGCTTCCAGCGGAACAGCGGCGTGCAGGCCTTCGGCATGAGCAAGGGCGGCAGCCCCGAGCCCTCCTGGTTCATCCAGTTTCTCGGCAACCACGTTCTCGAGGGCAACGCGGTGCGCGGCCCGATGTCGTACAACGTGCCGGCGCTGGACGGCTGGATCGCCTTTTACGACCGCGGCATCGTGAAGCCGCTCACCTATCCCGAGAACCGCGTCGGGATCATGCGGCGGAACGTGCTTCACGGCAACGCGTACCTGGCCAGCCACGGGCGGGTCGAGAATCTGCTGATCGAAAACAACGTGGTCCGGAATGCCGACCGGGGCGTGGCGGTGGCCGCCGGCGTGGCGGGCGCGGTGCTGCGCGGCAACCGTTTCGAGAATGTGGTGCAGCCGTACGCGGTCGATGCGCAGGTGCCGGTCCGCGCGGCGGACCGGCTGCTCGCCGGGCTCTCGGCGGCTGAAGCCACGCTCACGCCGTATCTGCCGGACGCGTGGAAGGGCTGTGTCGCCGAGGCGCAGGCGCTGGACGAGCGGGGGCTGCCCGAAGCCGAGTCGGCGCAGGCGGCGGCCGCGATCCTGTCGCGTGCGGCGCGGGCGCTCTCCGCGAAGGTCGGCGACCGTCCCGTGCCTTCGGCGACGGTGTCGGCGCTCTTCGGCCTCGACCTTGCCCAGAGCAGCGCGTGGTTGTTCGGGCGCCTCGTCGCCGGCAAGGAGACCAAGGTGGGGATCGGCTCCGGCTATCCGGAGTGGAGCCTGCCGGCGACGCTGACTGCGGCGGCAGAGGGCTTTGAGGGGTGGACGGTGCGGGCCGAGTCGCCCGTGAAACTCGTCCCCGGCGGGAAGGGCGGATTCGCCCTGTTCGTCACACGGCCGGACAATCGGCCGGCCACCTTCACGCTGCCGGTGAAATTCCGGCTCGCGGGCGAGGGGTGGTCGTTCACCTTCGCCGAGAACTATGTGCAGGACGCGCTGGAGGTGTCCGAGTTCCTGGTTGCGGGGCCCTTCAAGAACCGGAGCGGCAAGGCGCTCGACACCGAGGTCCACCCGCCGGAGATCCGGCTGGACGTGACGCAGACGTACGAGACGCTTGACGGCAAGCGCCCGTGGGCTACGGTGAAGGCCGACGCCAAAGGGGTGCTGGACCTCGGCACGGTGTTCGCGCATACGGATATGGCGACCGCGCATGCGGTGGCGGTGGTGCGCGCCGTGCGCCCCATGCAGGTGAAGCTCAACTTCGGCTCGAACCAGAACACCTTGGCGTTCGTCAACGGCGGGCGGACCGGCTCCAGTGCGCGGCGGGACGCGGTGGGCGGCCGCACGGTCGACCTTCAGGAAGGGGACAACCTGATCCACCTGATCAGCAGCCACGCGTCGGGCGCCTGGCCGCTCAAGGTCCTCCTGACCGCAGTCGATCCGACGCGGCCCGGCGAGCTGCGGGTCGTGCCCGCGGCGGAACTGGCGCAGTCGCCGAAGCTCGCCGGCGCGGGCGGGAAGATTCCCGAAGGCACGGCGTTGCCCGAGTCGCAGGGCGTGGACTGGAAGCTCGTCTACAGCGACGATTTCAACCGCAGCCGCCTGGGGGACGGCTGGGCGTGCCGGAGCCCGGGGTGGATGACGCAGGCTACATGCGTGATGGACCAGGCCTTGGCCAGCGAGGCCGGCTGGGGCTTTCTGACCTTCGGGCAGCGCGTCACGCCTCCCGTGCGGATCGAGTTCGACCTGAGCGTGGTCAAGCCTGTCATGTCCGGGGTCTACCTGTGCCCGGAAGGTTTGTCCTGGCGCAATTTCTGGGGACAGTTCTCAGGGCGCGGCTACTGCCTGTCGCTCGGCTGGCACGACGCCAAGAACAACCGGGTGATGCGCGACATCGAGACCGTCCTGCTCGACGAGAAGGCGCCGATGCTGGAGGCGGGCAAGCGGTACCGCGTCGTGGCGCAGTTCGTGCCGCCGCTGTGCCTGCTCACGGTGGACGGCAAGCGGGTGTTGGACTATCGGGACGACCGGTTCCTCTCCGGGCTGGACCGGATCGGCGTGTTCACGCTGGGCGGAGACCGGTTCGACAACGTGCGCATTTACACGGCAAGAGGAGAGTAGGTTCCTGCCGGTCCGGCCTGCGGGAGAAGGGGCGAAGGTGGCGACGTGAGACCTGTGTTTGTGGTCAGCGATCTGCATCTGGGCGACGGCGGAACGCGCGACAATTTCCACTTCGGAGACCGCCGGGCTTCGTTCGAGGCGTTTCTCGACCACGTCGAGGCGCAGGCCGGAAGGCTGGTGATTCTCGGGGACCTCTTCGAGTTTTGGCAGGGGAACCTAGGGCAGATCCTGGTGAGCAACCGGCCGCTCCTGGATCGGCTGGCGCGGATGGGGGCCGAGTATGTGGTGGGGAACCACGACATGGATTTGGGGCCGCTGGTGGGCCATGATTTTCTCGCGCACCCGTTTTTCGCCCGGATGCGCGGGGCGTTCGACAGGCGCTTCGTGATCGGCGGGCGCGAGAGGAAGGTCCGGTTCATGCACGGGCACGAGACGGATCCGGTGAACAACAGCCTCTATCCGGGGCTGGGCCAAGTGTGCAGCATCTTGGCGGGCATGCTCGAGGACCTCAACGGCTCGCCGGTGGGCACCGGCGGCGAGGCGCTGGAGCCGCGGCTGGAACAGACGGCCGAGCGGCTGCTGGTGCGGGCCGAGAAGTGGGGAATCCGGCTGGTCAACGGCCTGGCGCGGCTGTTCCCGCGCACGGGGCGCACGCTGACCCCTGCGCAGAACCCGTCGCGGTTGAAGGCGCATGTGGAGCAGATGGGGGCGTGCCTGCGCGAAGGCGGGTACGACCTGATCGTGTGCGGGCACACGCACCAGGCCGGGCTCTACCCGGACGCGGCCGCGCCGTGGTACGTGAACGTGGGCGGCTGGGTGGCCGTCTCGCAGGCGAGTCCCGTCAACACCTTCGCCCGGTTCACGGACGCGGCGTTCGGCGTCTTCCGCTGGACGGAAAGCGGGCCGGAGGCGTGGACGCAGGTGCTTGAGCCGTAGCGTCTCAGTCCACCAGCTTGCGGTGGTCGTTGACGCGGCGGGACTTGCCTTCGAAGCGTTCGAGGGTGTTCGGGCTCACCAGGTTGATGTGCATGTGCAGGCCGGTGACGCCGTAGATCGACGCGGCGATCTTGTCGCGGATGCCCTGCATTTCCTTCATGCTGTCCGAGAACATGTTGGGCTGCATCTCGATGTGGACCGTGACCTCATCCAGCGCATGCGGGCGGCTGACCTCGATCATGTAATGTGGGGCGACCGACTCGCACGTCATCAGCGCGGCCTCGATCTGCGAGGGGAAGACGTTGACGCCGCGGATGATGAGCATGTCGTCGGTGCGCCCGAGGATGCGGCTCATGCGGCGCGTGGTGCGGCCGCACGGGCAGAAACCGTCGTCGTAGATGATGCCGATGTCCCTCGTGCGATAGCGCAGGGTCGGTAGCGCTTCGCGGCAGAGAGGGGTCACGACCAACTCGCCCTTCTCGCCGTCCGGGAGCGTTTCCAGCGTGTCGGGGTCGATGGTTTCAACGATGTATTGGTCCTCCTGGAGGTGCATGCCGTTGCGGTAGGCGCACTCTCCCGAGAGGCCCGGGCCGCCGCACTCCGCCATGCCGTAGTTGTTCCAGCAGCGGATGCCGAGTCCGGTCTCGATCCGGGTGCGCATCTCTTCCGTCCAGGGCTCGCCGCCGAAGTGGGCGTGCTCAATGGCGATCGTTTTCCGGTCGAGACCGCCGTTCAGGATATCGTCCATGAGCTTGAGGGCGTAGGACGGCGTGCAGATCAGGATTTCCGGTCGGAGATCCTGCATGCACATGAGCTGGCGCACGGAATTGCCGCTGGAAACCGGCAGGATCGCCGCGCCGACGCGCTGGATGCCGTTGTGGAGCCCGAACCCGCCGGTGAAGAGTCCGAACCCGAAAGAGATCTGAACCGTATGCTCAGGCCGCAGGCCGCCGCTGACGAGGAAGCGGGCGCAGAGGTCGGCCCACCGGTCGACATCGGCCTTGGTGTAGGCGGTCCAAGTCGGTTTTCCGGTGGTGCCGCTGGTGCCCTGAAAGCGTGCGATTTCGCTCCTCGGGACGGCCAAGAGGCCGAGCGGATAATGATTGTGGAAATCAGACTTGTTTGTGAAGGGCAGCCGCCGGACGTCTTCCGGGCTCTTGAACTGTTCGGGCGTGATGCCGAGCTTCGCGAACTGCTCTTTGTAAAAGGGCACGGTCGCGGCGCGCGCGACGGCGGCGCGGAGGCGCTCGGCCTGGAGGGCGAGGAGTTGGGGGCGCGGCAGGCACTCGAGTTCGGGCTGCCAGATGCGGTTTTCGATGATCGGTGTCGTATTCATGTTCACTTCGGTTTGGAGAAGAGCGAGACGGCGTCGAACACGCCGCGTCCCGCGGCCTTGAGCGCCTCGATGGCGCGGTCCGGGTTGTCGAAGCGGAAGACCAGCACCGCCTCCGCGCCGTGGCGGAAGGCGAAGGCGTACATGTACTCGATGTTGACGCCGGCCTTGCCGATGATGTCGAGGACCTCGGCCATGCCGCCGGGCTTGTCGGCGACGGAGGCGGCGACCACCTCGCGCACGTTGACCACGTAGCCGGCCTGCTCGAGGACCTCCTTGGCCTTCTGCCATTCCTCGACAATCAGGCGGACGATGCCGAACTGCTGCGTGTCGGCGAGCGAGAGCGTCACGATGTTGATCTGGGCTTGGGCCAGCGTCCGGCAGATGGCGTTCAGGTGCCCGGGCTTGTTCTCAAGGAACAGCGAGATTTGTTGGATTTTCATGATGGCTCCTCTTCTCTAGGCTTTCTTACGGAGGTCTGTGACGCGCTTGAGCTTGCCCTCGCTGCGCGGCAGCGTGTGCGGCTCGACGAGCGTGATCTTGGCGCTGATGTTGATGATGCGCTGGACGGCCTGGCCGATCCGCAGGCGCAGTTTCTCCAGCGTCTTGATGTCGTCGCTGAAGGTTTCCTTGGTGACCTCGACCTTCACCTCGAGCGTGTCGAGGTCGCCTTCCTTGTTGACGACGATATGGTAGTGCGGCAAGACGGACTCGATCGACATGAGGCCTGCCTCGATCTGCGACGGGAAGACGTTCACGCCGCGGATGATGAGCATGTCGTCGCTGCGGGCGCTGATGCGCTCGATGGCGCGGATGGTGCGGCCGCAGGGGCACGCGCCGGTGTAGATGCGCGAGAGGTCGCGCGTGCGGTAGCGCAGCATCGGCGTGCCGGTGCGGGTGAGCGTCGTGAAGACCAGCTCCCCTTTTTCGCCGTCCGGCAAAGGCTCGAGCGTGTCGGGGTCGATGATCTCCGGATAGAAGTGGTCTTCGAAGATGTGCAGGCCGCGGCGGTGCTGGCAGTCGTTGGCGACGCCCGGCCCGGAGATCTCGGTCAGGCCGTAGATGTCGTGCGCGGTGATGCCGGTGAGGCTTTCGATCTTGGCCCGCATCTCTTCGGTCCACGGCTCGGCGCCGAAGACGCCGTGCTTCAGCCGCAGGTCCTTCTTGAAGTCGATGCCCTTCTTCATGCCCTCGTCGATGAGGTGCAAGAAG
>CAYZQL010000208.1:0-7080 GCA_964480555.1 uncultured Lentisphaeraceae bacterium
CCGTCCAGCTGCAGCGCCGGATTGTAGGTCCGCGCGCGGAGCTCGAAATGCCCGACCTCGTTGTTCTCGACCCGGTTCCCGCAGGGCTCGGCGGTGTCGCGGTTGCCCCGCACCACAATGCCGCCGTGCCCGAACGTGTGGAGCCTGTTGCCGTAAACCGTGAACGCCTTCGCCCCTTCCGCCACGATGCCCGTGCCGCCGAACCGCCGAAGCTCGCAGTTCGCGACGCAGACGCCGGAGCAGCCCTCGAACACGAGCCCGTGCTGCCGCCCGTGTTCCAGCACAAGGCCGTCGATGACGACGTGCTGAACGTTCGTCGCGCTGACAAACGGCCGGCCGAAGCGCGGGAAGACGAAGCGTGGCGTCTGAAGCCAGCCTAGCCAGCCCGCCTTTTCCGCCGGCCAGACGTAGAGGCGCGCATTCGCGCGGTCCAGATACCACTCGCCCGGCTGGTCCAGTTCCTCCAGAAGATTGAACACGTAGAAGGGCATGTTGTCGCCGAGCCGGATGTCCTTCGCTTCCGGAAGCCGGAACACGCCCGCGGCCGGGTCGGCGACCTCCACCCGCATCGCCCCCTCGCCCCAAAGATACGTCCACCAGCCGAAGGCCATCAGATCGTCCGCCTGTGTCCAGCGGCGCAGGCGCTCCGTCGCGAACGTGAACGTGCGGTTGGCGGTGTCGCTCGCCGCCGTGTGCTGATAGCCCGCGTTCGGCCAGCGCGCCACGCGCAAAGGCTCCCCGTCCTGATACAGGTCATAAACGGTCTTGGCGGAATCTTTGAAGTAGTACCCGTAAGGCGTTTGCGGCGCGAGCGGCGCGGGGCAAAGCGCCTTCAGATCGGCGACGCGCACAAGCCCGCGCGCCTCTTCCGGCAGCCGCGCAAGAACGGCAGCGTCTTTGACCTTGCCCAAACCCTTGACGGCGCACCCGCCATCCAAGACCGGCGTCTCTCCCGGGCAGGCCGCGTACACGACCGGCCCGTCGGCCGTGCCGGAATCCTCGGCCGTCAGCCCGAACGTGTTGGTGACGCTGTAGCGGCCGCCGCGCAACAAGACCCAAAGGCTCTTGCCGGCCGCCGCGCCCCGCGCCGCACGGACAGCCTCGCGCGCGCGCTCCAGCGTGGCGAACGGCGACTCCTTGTTCCCCGCATCGCTGTCACAGCCGTCCGGGGCGACATAGAACACCGCGTGCGGCGCGTTTTTCCGCCAGTCCGGCGGAGGCTGCCGGCTCGCCGACGGATCGCGGGCGGGGAGCCCTTTCGCGAGCCGCGCGCACTCCTCTGCGAGGGCCTTCGCCTCGTCGCGCAGATGCGGCCGCACCGCCTCGTCGCGCGCCAAGCGCTCATAGGCCGCCTGCGCCTGCGCGAAATGCCCCTCGCGCCGGTAGCTGCCCGCCGCCGCCAGCCCGGCAAACTTCCGCTCGTCAACCGAGAGCGCCGGATCACTCCCGAGCGCGGCCAACTGCCGCCGCGCCTCCTCGCACCTCCCTGCCGACAGCAACGCCTCCGCATGCCGCCAGCGCAGCGCGGCCGCGCCAGCCGGGTCGCTTTCGGACGCGGCCAACAGCCGTGCGAAAAGGGCCTCCGCCTTGGCGGCGTCGCCTTCGCGCAGGGCGCTTTCGGCCACGCAAGCCTCCAGCCCGCGCCGGACCGCATCGTTCATCCGCACCGTCTGCAGCGCCGCCTCGATCTGACGCGACGGCACCTGCCCCGGAGCCTTCCGGCAGCGCTCGGCCAGCCGTCCGGCGGCAAGCCCCGCTTTCGCCTCCGGGAGAAACAGGGCCGCGACCTCCCCTGACTCGAGGGCCCGGCCGAAGACCGCAAAGTCGCTGACCGCCATATCCAGCGACCCCGCGCTACCCACGCGCAGCCCGCCTTTCGGCGGCACCAGCGGCTGGGCGTAGGGCTGTTCGGCGACACACGCGCCGTTCAGATACACCCGCGCCACCGCGCCGTCGTACGTGGCAGCCAGGTGATTCCAGAAGCCCGGGGTGAGCGATTCCTCCGCCTTGACCGCAGCGCCGCGCACCGCATGGCCGATGGTGAGCACAGGCCGAAGATCCCTCCAGCCGAGAACCGTCAGCCGCACGCCCTGCCTCCAGCCGTCCCCGCATTCACAGAGCAGCCCGAAGTCATACTTGCCCGCTTTTCCCGACCCGAGCGGCTTCACCCAGAGGGAGAAGGTGAACGCGCCGGCCGAGAGCGGAACCGCCTCGGCCTCGAAACTCGCGTCCGCGAAACGCACGGCCGAGGCCGAACCGGACAGGCCCGGCTCCGCCTTGACCCCGGCCTTCCAGGGGAACCGCAGCGGGGCTGCGGCACCGATGCGGTTCGACTGTACGGCGGAATCCCCGTCGAAGGGATAGTAGCGGATCAGCCCGGGCATCCGGGCGATCCGCTCCGCGTAATCGTCGGCAAGGCCGCCGAAAGCGGCCGGCGGTTCACAGCAAAGTCCGCTGAACCCCAAACAAACGATGCACCATCCCTTGCTCATGACAAAATCCTTCTCAATTCCAGCCGAAGCTTCTCAGTCCAACGTCAGAACAACACGGAACCCGGTCGTGTAATGACTTTGGTCGCGTGGAATGCCAAGCATGTTAAACGCACGGCAACTGGAAGCCGCGCTCAAATAATCACCCCCTCGCATCACACGTCCCGTCCCGGTTGAATAACCGGCCGGATCCGTCTCTCCTGTCGTACTGAACGTGGACGAGACCGGATCGTTGATGTTATTCTGCCAATCTAGACACCATTCTTTCTGCCCTCCGAGCATATCATAAAGTCCCCATGCATTCGGTTGCTTTGTGCATAAGATCGGTGTGTCGCCACCTCTGTTTTTTGTATAAATCGCCAAAAGATCCAGGTTGGCATCCTCGCCTGCGGCGTTTGTTGCCATCATCGTGCCATTATAGTAATCCGCCGTTGCTCCCGCACGGCAGGCATGTTCCCACTGGGCAGAGGTTGGGAGGTCGAACCCGATGCGATTCGTCTTGGCACGCAACAATCCGATGAATGAATTCGTCCCGACAGCGGAGGTCACCGGCCAGGTCGGCGTGATAGCACTACCACTTGTCACATAGTTTAAGGAACCCGTCTTGGCAAGGTCACCCCCGGGGATTTCACGAATATCGTAGTATGACGGCCCCCGGATCGCCCTCCTGTTCCAGTAAACACCCATATCCCGCCCAGGCACCATGACATGCCCCCACTGATGCGCTGTGACTTCGTGAACACTGATATAATAATCTTTGGTCAATGTGACCGTTCGGGAACGTGATGGCGTCGCCGAATCTCCAAACGCGAACGCCCCCGCAGGAATGTGGCGCAACAGCATCTTGGCCGTCATATAAAGGGTGTTCGTCGCCTCGGCCATCAGATTGGTGCCGCAATCATACGGCGTGATATCTCCGCTGACCATATCCACGACCAAATAGGTCGGAGGATTGGTCGGCATCAGCTGCACCGAGAATTTGGTCAGCGCCCGGTTGTTGGTGTACGCCGTGCGTGTCGGATCCCAGACGATGCGCCGCATGCCGCGCGGCACGCTGTACAGATCGCCCGTCAGGGACGTGGACGGCAGCGTCAGCGGCGTGTCGCCGTCATAGGCCTGGACCGCGATGCCCACATTCTGCGTGCTGTCGGCCGTCAGCACGTAGTCGATGTCCACGAGTTTGCTCCATGGCCAGCGCTGCCGGACCGTCACGCTGCTGATTTGCGGGTCGTCGGCCATTGCGCCGAACGTGAGAAGAACCGCAAGGCTCCCAAACGCCACTCTCTTCACTGTTGTGTCCATTTTGATTTTCCTTTCAAATTATCGTCTTCATTTCACGCTGAGCATCGTGCCGCCAGGCAGCCGGGTCAGCGTCGCGTCCCACTCCCCTTCAGCTCCGGGGAAGGTCAGCGCGAGGCGGAAATCGCCGTATCCCCACCCGCCGTTACTGAGCGCCCAGCCGAAAAAGCCGGCCGCATCCGAAAACGCGTTGGTTTGCGCAGTTCCCGTTGCCTTTGTGATGACGAGCTGGCTGGTACTCCTGCCGGCCGTGGCCTCGGCCCATCCCGCGTCATAGGGAATCACCACGTTCTCGTTCACCCGCACCCATTCCTTGTTGTCGGAAACCGGGTCGGAATCCACCCGAGTCCCGCCGAACGCGCCGGCCACCACAGCCAGCCGCGACGTCAGCACACCGGCAACCGCGTCCCCGCTTCTGTAGAAGGTCATCTGCAGATCGTAAACGTCTTCCGGCGGCGTCTCGCCCGCCTCGAACACGCGCCAGAGACAGTTCGAGACACTCGCCGTGAAATTCGTGGCATGTCGGCTGTTCATCCCTGAGATGACCAGTTCCGCACGCACGGCGTCCGTCGCCCAGTCCCACTGCAGCGGCACCTCGTTGGTGAACACCGTCGTCCAGAAGCGATTGTCGCTCGGCGACGTGTCGATCAGCACCGGCACCGATGTCGCACCGGCGGGTCCCGCTCCCATCGTCACGAGTGCCGCGGCGACGGCCGACAGCGTTTTCGATTTGTCCATGTCTTCCTCCTTCTCCGATACGGATACGGCAGGCCGCACCCATGCTGTTTTCTGAAAGGGAATCCTTCGAGGGGCGTTTCGGGCCTCAGCCTCGCGCCGCGCCGCCTCACGCACACGCGAAGCCTCCTTGGGTACATACCGCGCCCGCCACAGATCCGTAATCTGCCCCGCTGCTGCCAGCGCCGCCTCGGGCGCCTCCGCCGCACGGCGGCCCCGCACCGGCGTAAAAAGCGCCCGCGCCTCCGGCCAGTCGGCCGAAATCTTCACCACGTTCCCGTTCGCCTCCGCCCGCGCGCCCTCACCCGCCTCGCAGAGACCCACGCCGTCGCCTAGGTCGTCGGTGACCTGAACGCTGCCCTTGAACACGAAAAGCCCGCTCCCACCCGACTCCGCCGACACCGAAAAAATCGTTCCGATGTCCCATGCCGTCAGCCCCGGCGCGCGCACCGTGAACCCGCTCGCGCGCGGCGGCACCCACGCGACCAGCCGGCCTTTCGACAGCCGCACCCCCATGCCGCCTTCAACCTCCATCTCCAGCGGCCCCAGCAGCGATAGCTCGACACCGGAAGGCAGCCGCACCGCAGCGAAGCCTCCCGCTAAACGGACCATCCCCGGCAACGCCGCGGGAAGCATGAGCCCGGATGCTTCGGCTGACCGCAGCAGACATACCGGCGAAACCTTCAGCAGGCCGCCATCCGATAGATGTTCCGCCGATCCTCCGCCTCTGCCGACAGCGGGGGTCCGCTCCCAGAACAGTCCCAACAGCACCGCCGCGCCCCCCAGCACCACAACCGCCGCCGCCGCTTTGAGCCAGAGCCTGAGCGTAAAACAGGCGCCCTGCCCCGGGCTTCGTTCCCGTCCGCCGGTCGGTTCGGACGCCGAACGCTCGCCGCCGCCTTGAACCAGATTTCCGCCAAGACACTTTGCGACCGCCAAAAGCTCCAAAAGTTCGGCATACGTCGCCATCCGGTCCGGCCGACCGCGCAGGCGCTCGCAGAACGCCGCACGCTCGTCGGGCGTTGCGATACCGTCCAGCACCCGCCGCAGGAGGGTTTCAAACCGGACATCGTCTGTCTCGCCATCATCCATTCGTCTGCTCCGCCATCAAACGCTTCGTGATGCAAGTCCGCAGCGCGACGCGAATGCGGTGCAACGTCACCGAAAGGCTGTCCGGCGAACGGTTCTCGCGCGCCGCCAGATCCTGTACAGCCGCCCCGTCCACATAGCGCGCCAAAAACAACTCCCGCCTTTTATCGGGAAGCTTCTTCATGCACTCGTTAAGAGCATGCACTCTCTCGCTGACAGGGTGCTCCTCTGCCGCCACATAGGCTGCCATCTGCTCGAACAGAGCCTCATCGAGTATCAGCTGGTCCCTGCGCTGTCGCGTCCGCCACGTACGCACTTGGAAATAGGCCATGCGCTTCGCCCAAGCCAAGAAATGGACAACCCCGTCGCGCTGCCCGTCAAGCCGGAGGATCTGCTGGTTGGTCTCCTGCAGCACGTCGTAGGCGTCCTCGGAACCTCCCATCAGACGGACGATATGGGCGTACAGGTCGAACTGTGCCCGCATCAACTCGCCTATAAAATCGGCCGGCCTTTTCCCGTCTGTGTTCACGTGCGTCATACTGTTTGATAATAAGGGACAAAAACCGCTTCGATCTTAACAAAAAAAACAGGCCTGAGGACAATTCGTCCCCAGGCCTGTCGTTGTGCAGCGTCCCGGCCCTTAAACGGCCCCGCTGGCTTAGCGGCGTCCGCGCAGACGTCCGTGCTTCAGGAAGCCGTCGTAGTTGCGCATCAGCAGGTGAGACTCCATCTGACGCAGCGTGTCGAGCGCCACGCCGACGATAATCAGCAAGCTTGTTCCGCCGAAGAAGGAGGCCATTTCCCAGGGCAGCTCCATCATGCCGCGCAGCAGCTGAGGAACGAGGGCGATGATGAGCAGCCCGAGGCCGCCGATCAGCGTCACGCGCGTCATCAGCGCATCCAGATACTCCGCGGTGGCGCGTCCCGGACGGATGCCCGGCACGTAGGAGCCTTCGCGCTTCAGGTTGTCGGAGATCTGCATCGCGTTGAACTGGGTGGCGACCCAGAAGAACGCGAAGAACATGATCAGCAGCGCGTAGACCGACAGGTGGATCGGGCTGGTCATGTCGACCAGCTGGGCACCCAGCCATTTGAGCCACGAGAGCCAGGCGATTTCCGCGGGGATTTTGCTGAGCAGCGCCGCGGGGAACTGGATCAGCGGCCCCGCGAAGATGATCGGCATCACGCCCGTGTAGTTTACGCGCAGCGGCATATAGGTCTGCTGCATGCCGTAGGTGTTGCTGCCCCCGCCTGCGGCGCGGCGCGTGGAGTGGATCGGCACCTTGCGCAGGCCCTGCGTCAGCATGACCGTCCCCATGGTGATCATGAAGCCGAAGAGCAACAGCAGGACCAGCTCGACCGGGCTCTTCGTGGCCGAGATGCCATTCAAGCCGAAGTACCGGGTCCACGCCTCGATGATCGCCACCGGCAGGCGCGACGTGATGTTGATCATGATGATCAGCGACGT
>CAYZQL010000209.1:0-7035 GCA_964480555.1 uncultured Lentisphaeraceae bacterium
GCTGCACCTCTCGCCGCTCTACAAGTGGGTCTACGAGACCGCGTGCGAGGACTCGTTCGTGAGCATCGAGAAGGCGGAGCGCGTGCTGGGCTACGCGCCGAAATACTCAAACAAAGACGCGCTGGTGCGCAATTACCGCTGGTATGTGGCGAACCTCGCGAGCTTCAAGAATGCCTCGGGCGTCTCGCACCGCGTGCCGTGGAAGCAGGGCATCCTGCGCTTTGTGAAAGTCTTTTTCTAGAGCGGATTTGTTTAAAGTGCAGCCGTTTCTGGTAGGGACGCCTCCCCGAGGCGTCCGCCCTTCGGCTTGCTCAGGGTAGACGGACGGTTCGGGGAACCGTCCCTACCCGACATCGGCCGACGGTTATACCTAATCTTAGCCAGCTCTCGCTCGGCGGTTCAGACGGGCACGGCCTGGCGGGTGTCCGTCAGCAGCAGCGTGCAGAGGATCTGTTCGGCGGCAAGGCCGGAAAGCTGCGCCAGCGCGTGGCGGTAGCTGCGCATCTGCTCCGCATAGGTGTCCCGCATCCTTGCCTCAAAGGCGGCCTCCGCTTCGCCGGGGTGGCGGCGGTTGGATTTGAAGTCGAGGATCTCGGCCCGGCGCTGGCCCTGCTCTTCGAAAAAGACGACGCGGTCGAAGGTGCCGGAAACCCACTGGCCCTCGGAAACAACCTCGAAGGCGCGCTCGCGCCAGAGCTCGACCCCGTGCGGCGGCTGGAGCAGTCGGTCGCGGAACGCGGAGGGAGCCGTGAGGTCAAGGTCGGCGCGGGCGATGTCGGCCGGCTGCGGGGCTGCCGCGTCGAGCCACCGGATGCGGCTCAGCGCCTCGTGCAGCCGCGTGCCGCGCTGCCGCGCGAGGTCGTCGCGCGCGCTGAACAGTTCGCTGGCCACCCGGCCGTGGTAGGCCGAGGAGGAGGGCGTCACGCGGCGGATGGAGCGCCGCTTCGGCCGGGCGACGGCGGCCGCGGCCGCGCGCGGCGCCTCGGCGGCTTCGGCGCGCGGGGCGCCGCCGTGTTCAAACCAGTCCGGGTCGCCCTCCGACCACGGCAGGGAGGCGCCGAGCGCGGCTTCCACATGGTTGCTGAAGTAAAGGGCTTCGGAGGCGGTTTTCGGTGCCGGGTTGAGCAGCAGCACGAGCGCGCGCTTCGCGCGGGTCATGGCCACGTAGTAGACGCAGAGCGCTTCGAAGACGCCGTCGTTCGCGGCGCGCTCGCAGGCGGCGGCCAGCACGGCGTCCGCCTGGATGACCGCTTTGCCGGGCGAGGTCAGCAGCCAGGCGTCGTCGGGAGCGAAGAGGACTTCGCCTGAGCGGATGGCGTCGATGCCGCTCTTTTCGATGACGGGCAGCAGCACGAAGTCGAAGCCGAGCCCCTTGCTGCGGTGAATGGTGAGGATCTTGACGGTCGTGGTGTCGGCCACGTCGCGCGTGATGAAGGCTTCCGCGAACGCGGTGAAATCGGTGAGCGTGGTCTCGGCGTCCGCCCCCGCCGTGAACCGCGTGGCCGCGCGCAGCAGCTCGTCGAGGCGCGTCTGCGTGAAGGGGTCGGTGTCGGTGTGCCCCAGCGCCTCGATATAAGAGCGCAGGGCGCGCGGAAGCCCGAGGCGCGACACGTCGTCGAGCACCTTGCGCGAGAGCGCGGCGGCGCCGGGCTCCGGCGGCAGCGCGCAGGCCTCGCGGAAGGCGGTGCGCGCCAGCGGCGTGGCGCACACGTGGCGCCACGCCAGGCGGTCGCCGGGGTGCTCCGCGACCTGCAGGAGGTGCAGCAGGGCGGTGACCACCGGCGTGTCGCAGATCGCGCTCTCGCCCTCCCAGACGGCGGGGATGCCCGCGCGCCGCAGCGCGTCGGCGAAGTGCTTGCCGTGGTCGTTGCTGCGCACCAGGATCGCGGCGCTGAGTCCGCGCTCCCACGGCCGGAGGGCGCGCAGCTGCTCGCACGCCGCCTGAAGGTAGGGGGCGACGGGGGACTCGTCGGCCTCTTTGTCCGGCGATGCGACGCGCCGGACGTGGACGTACCCGCCGGGCTGCAGCGAGGCGTGCGGGGTCCAGAGCCGGCGCCATTTCTGGCCGGCCTCCGGCGCCGCGGACTTCAGGAGCGCTTCGATCCGGCCGCCGTCGAAGACGCGGTTGACGAGGCCGGCGATTTGCGGGCAGTAGCGGTAGGTGGTGTTGAGGTCGGCCATGGCGTAGTGCCCCGAGCCCGCCTCCCGCTCGAAGATCGCGACGTCGCCGCCGCGCCAGCCGTAGATGGCCTGCTTCATGTCGCCCACGATGAAGATCGAGCGCGCGTCGCCGTCGGACTGGATGACCTCGTCGATCAGGTTGCGGATGGCCGCCCACTGCGTATGGGAGGTGTCCTGGAACTCGTCCAGGGCCCAGTGGCTGAAGCGGCTGTCGAAGCGGTACTCGATGTTCTGGCGGACCGAGGCGTCGAGCCCCGAGATCAGCCGCGGGATGTCGTCGAAGGTCAGCAGGCCGCGGCTGCGCGTGCTCTGCGCATAGACGGCCTCGATCTGCGCCATGAGGCGGTGCATGCCCTGCGTGGACTGGCAGCGCGCATGCAGGACCAGGCCGTATAGGGTTTCGACGGTCTGGCGCAGCAGGAGGGCCTTCTCGCCGGTGAAGCAGACGGCCTTGCGGTTGTATTTGACCTCGATCTCGGCCGCCTGCGGCCGGTAGGCCTTGAGGACGTTCTGGCAGCTGGCTTTCTCCGAGAAGGTTGAGCTGAACGTCCGGACGAAATCGCAGAACTCGTCCCACGTTTTCTCGCATCCGACGCGCTCCCAGTCGCCGCGCAGCTCGGCCGCGAGGCGCTGGGCGAGCTGGCCGGGCGTGCCGCGGATCGGGAAGGGCGCGCCGCCGGGCCAGATGCGTTCCGGGTGTCCCCAGGCCAGGGCGTCCGGGTAGTCCTGGAAGATCCCGTGCCACAGGGAGACGAACGCCGCGAGCTTCTCGCTGTAAGATTTGCCCTCCTTGCCGAAGGTCGCCTGGCGGAACGCGCTGAAGAGGGGGGCGGCCTCCTGCCCGGTGGAGACGCGGCTCAGCAGCGTGTTGACGGCCGCGCTCTTTTCGCGCTCGACGCGGTAGTCGTCCATGATCGTCAGCGCGCCCTGCAGGCCGAGCTCGAGCGGGAAGGCCTGCACCATGCGGGTCATGAAGCTGTCGATGGTGCCGATCATGCTGGCGTGCTGCGTGGCGATCAGCTTGCGCAGCAGCTCCGCGAAGGCGGCGCGGGAGACCGCGGCGCCGCAGCGGCTGCGCAGCGTGGCGGCCAGCACGCCGTCCAGGTCCCGGAAGACGTGGACGGACTCCGCCGCGGCCAGCGCGTCGGAGGATGCGGCGTCGGCCAGGCGGCCGGCGATCTTGTTGAAGATCTCGCCGGCCGCGGCCCGCGAGAAGGTGAGGGCGACGATGTGGTTCGGCTCCACGCCCAGAAGCATGAGCCGGATCATACGGGTGGCGAGCGCGAAGGTCTTGCCGGTGCCGGCGGAGGCTTTGATCAGGCTGTTTTTCAGGACGCGCATGTCGGGGCTCCTTTCGACGCGCGCGCGTTCTGGTCGTCGATCCAGGCGCGGCTGACGCTCTGCTCAGGCGTCTCCAGAAAGAGCGAGCCGAAGTCTCTGGCCCATTCGTCGCGGGGCGTCGGCGGCCAGTAGACGCCGGCCCGCACGCGGCCGATCACCCAGCGCACGGCCGCCACGGCGTCTTCGCGGCAGGGCTCGAAGTCCCAGGTCGTGCAGAGCGACTCTTCTTCGGTCTCGCCCAGCACGAAATAGCCGCATTCGGCTTTGGCGCCTGCGGGGATGATGGCACCGGCCTGGGCCATGAGCAGGTAGAGCGGCAGCTGCAGGTCGGACCAGGCGCGCGGCTTTTCGGCGAAGAGGAAGGTCGGGAGGCCGCGCTGCGCGGCGGCGGCGAGGTCGGCTTTGCGTGCGGAGGCGAAGCGGTCAAGCCCCCCGTTTTTGCCGAGCTTGTCCCACGTCTTGTAGTCGATGATGCGCCAGGTGCCGGTGTCGGCGTGATAATCGATGCGGTCGGCGCGGCCGCGGAGCGCGAACCCCTGCTCGGTCATGGATAGGGGGCACTCGACCGCGCGGATCTGCCAGCCGCCGAGCCGCAGGCCCGCCTGCCGGTTCGCGAAAAATCTCAGGCGCTCGCAGGCCGTGGCGGCCTGCATGTGGATCACTGCGGGCAGCGTGTCGCCGTACTGCCGGCTCAGGGTGTGCCAGACCTCGGCCTGCAGGAAGTCGGCGATGGCGCCGGGGTCGGCCGAGTCCCTGAGGGCGGAGCGGCCGAAGGCTTCCAGCGCCGCGTGGCAGAGGTTGCCGAACGCGATCGCGTCCAGCTCGACCGCGGGCCCGCCGCCGGGCTCCATGCCCAAGATGTGGCGCAGAAAGAAGGTGAAGGGGCACTCGAGGTAGGTCTTGAAGGCGGTCGCGCTGAGCGCGTCGGGCGGAACTGCGGGGACCGGCAGGTCCAGGCGCCAGTCGTCCGGCAGCGACCGGTGGTGGCCGGTCGCGGCGTTCTCGGCGTCGCGGAAGAGCTTCTTGGCCCGCGCCGTGAGCGTCGCCTCGTCGCACAGGAAGAGCAGGCGCGAGGGCTTGCGCACGTCGTTGTTTCCGGAGACGCGCTCGAGGAAGAGGCGCACCGCGTTCGGAGGGCGCGAGGCCAGCAGCGCGTGCAGCAGGCTGGTGTCGCGCGCGGTGCGGCGCTCGTTGCTGGTGAGGCCGAGGGCTTGGCGCAGGCGGTCGGGGAGGAAGGCGTGGCCCGTCACGGCGTCGGGCACCGAGCCCTCGTTGAAGCCGGTGATCACGAGTTCGCGCGCCGGGCTCCAGGGCAGCTCCAGCCAGCCTTCGGTGAGAAGGGCCTCGGCGTTCTCCGGTTCGAGCTGGTAGCTGGCCGACGCGAGGAGCGACTCGAACAGCAGCGAGCGCTGGGCGTCGTCCAGGGTGGCGGCGAGGAGGTCGGACGAGAGCGCCTCAAAGACCGCGAGCGTCGCGGCGGCGGCTGCGGCCAGCTCGCGGTCGCCGGGCGTTTGCTCGTGCAGGGTGCGCGCCGCGAAGAGGGTCTGCAGCATGGCGGTCACGTGCTCCAGGTGGGGGCGCCCGCGCGGGTCGAGCAACGCACGGACCTCGTCGAGGACCTTGAGCAGGAGCTCGCGCGGGCGGTCCGCAGCGTCGGCCGGGAGCTGAGCGCAGAAGTGCCGCGCCGCGTCGAGCGTCTGCGGCAGGTGCGCGCGCTGGAGGCCGTCCAGCGTCCGGAGCGCGGCGGCGTAGCAGAAACCGGGCTCGGCGGCGAGGCGGGTCTCGATCCAGCGCATGACGTCGGCCTCGCGCAGGAAGGCGGCGAGCACGGCATAGCGCGGCCGGCGGCAGAGCTGTTCGAGCTGCTGGAGGAGCCGGCCGAGCGAGGCGGACGCCAGCGGGTACGCGGCGGGGTTGTGGAGCGGGAGGCCCCGCGCGAGGAACGCGGACTGGAGTTCGCTGAAAAGGGTGTCGTCGGCCAGGCCCAGCGAGGGGAGCTCCTCGTCCGGAGGGATCGCGGCGAAAACGTCGGCCACGAGCCGCGCCTGATCGACGCTGTTCGCGGCGAGGGTGATCTGCCCGTCCGTCAGCGGCAGGGACGGGGCGCGGTCGCCCAGCCACTGGTCGGGCTCGGGGCGGCCCCAGCCGTCGAACCGCGCGTCTTGGGAGGGGTCGGCGTGGATCAGCACCGAGAGCGCGGCTTGGCCGCGCCACTTTTCCAGGACGGGGTAGAGCGCGGGCTGGGCGTCGGCCAGCGCGGGCAGGACGATGCGTTCGACGCCGTCGGGAAGCTGCGGGGCGGCGACCGCCTGCTTGCGAGCGAGCGGTGCGGGGGTGCGGCCGCGCGCGTCCAGGGCGTCGAAGAAACAGGCTTCCAGCGCGGAGAGGTCTTGCCAGCGGGCGACCTCGATGTCGAGGTCCTCGCCCGAGAGGAGCGTTCCGATTTGCGCGGCCACGTCGGCCATAGTCAGTGCGTTCTCCTGCAGGATGCCCCAGAGGTCGTTCAGCTGCCGCGCGACGCCGAGGGCCCACGGGAAGCTCTTTTCGCGCGGGTGGCCTTTTTCCGGGAAGAGTTTCGGGAAGCGGTGCAGGTCGAGGTCGAGCAGCAGACGGCACAGCAGCCCGGTTGCTTCCGCAGGCGTCGCGACGGGGAGGCCGGGGGGGGTGGCCGCGGCGATCACTTGGGCGGGCAGGCGGACGAGCGGCGGCAGGCAGCCGCCCGTACTTTCCGCCAGGGCGAGGCGCAGCCGCCTGCCTGCCTGTTGGGTGGGGACGATCACCAGGAGGTGGCTGAGGGAACTGACGCCCGAGGGGGTGACGCGCAGGTGGCTCTTCAGCCACTCGGTCACGGCCGAAACCAGCGGGATTCCGTCATTTATGAAAACGCGCTCCGCGCAGAATGGCTCCGTAACGGCGTTTCTGAAACGGCTGCCGGCTTCAATGAGGGGTCGTTTGACCATGTCGGAATGATAGCTGACTTTGCGCGAATTCACAACGCCAACGAACGGTCATCACGAACTCTCGACGTGCGGGTGGATTTTTAACCGAGGGTATCTTGAGGGTAAACTTCATACGTTTGTGATCGGCAGCGCAATCTGGTCGAGGATACGCTTGCGCTCTTGCCAGTCCGGCATGCAACGGGACAGGAGACGGTAGAAGGCGGCGGAGTGGTTGTGGTGCACGAGGTGGCAGAGTTCGTGCATGATGACGTAGTCGATGCAGTGAACCGGTGCTTTAATGAGCTGGAGGTTCAGGGTGATCCGCCCGGCGGCCGTGCAACTGCCCCATCGTGTGCGCATGCTGCGCACTTTGAACTGAACGGCAGGAATGCCGTGCCGCTTGCCGATCTTCTGGCAACGGTCCGCGTGGCTGGCGAAGAGGTCTTTTGCCCTTACCGCATACCACTGTTCGACGGCCCGACGTGTCTTGTGCGCAGAGGTCTTGTCGGGGACGGTGATCTTGAGGAACCGGCCTTCCAGTTTGGCGGGGATTGGCGGGCCTTGTTCAACGTGA
>CAYZQL010000210.1:0-7011 GCA_964480555.1 uncultured Lentisphaeraceae bacterium
CCATGCCCATACCGGTGACCGCCTTGAACTTGGGCTGGAAAGTCGTGGTCACCAGCTTGGGGTCGACCTTGATGTCGGGCAGCGAGATCGTCGAGGGTTTGGACGAGACCAGCCGCGGCACCACCTGCGGACGGCTCGAGCTGCGCTGCTTCTGCTGCACCTTGACTTTGAGCTCGACCTTGCGCGGCTCATAAGTCCGGATGGGCGGCGGCGCCACGAAGACCGTCTCCTCCTTGGTCAGCGAGCTGACCAGGACGATGCCGCCGAAGATCAGCGCGGCCAGCACATGCAGGGCCAGGCTGCCGGCCAGCACCAGGCGGAGCGTTTGCTTGCGCGCCGAGGCCTCGCCGCCCGGGTTGACCCACCGCATCAGTTTTTCCTTGAAGCCCATATCATCCCTTGTGCAAACGTTATTCGGCCGAGCCTGCGAAGGACACGTCTTTGAGCTTCGCGGCCGCGCAGGCGTTCATCACGTCGATCACCCGCTGGTGCGACGTGTCGTTGTCGGCCATGATGGTGATCAGCGCCTTTCCGCCCGAGGCCTCTGCGCTCAGGCGGTAGCGGGTGAGCGTGACGACCAGCTCGGGGAGGTCGGTCGAGGTTGCGGAGTCGAACGCGCGGTCATTCAGGATGACCTCGCCGTTTTTGCGCACCTCGATCATCTGCTCGTCGGGCATGTCGACCGTGGTCGCCTGCGCGACCATGCCGGGCAGCCGGATGCCCAAGTCCGCTTCGGGCATGATCAGGGTACAGGTGCAGATGAAGTAGATGAGCAGGAGAAAGGTCATGTCGATCAGAGGTGCCATGTCGAGTTCGGGCTCGCCTTGATCGGGGAGTTTGACTTTCATTCGGTGCCCCCTTCCCCGCCGGGCGAAAAGACGCCGAAGATGAAGTTGCCGACGCCGGTTTCGGCCATGGCTCCCATGACCGATTTGACCTGCTTGTGCGGGGTCAGCTTGTCGGCGCGGAGATAGACCTTCATGTCGGGGTCCTGCTTCAGGCGTTCGGCCACCAGGCGCTTCAGCTCCTCGACGGTGACCGGCGTCTGGCCGCTGAAGACCGCGCCGTCAGCGGTGACGTTCACGGTCCAGCGGTCTGGCCGTTCTTTCGGCACCACACCCTTGTCAGCGACCGGGATATCGAGGTCTTTGCTCTTGTGCGCGCTCAGGTGCGAGGCGGTCATGAAAAAGATGATCAACAGGAAAACCATGTCGATCATCGGTGCCATCTGCACCTTGGTCTCTTCTTTTTCTTCCATTACGATGCGCATCAGATACCTCGCCGTCTCTGCGGGAAAGCGTCTTCGCCGGTTATGACAACGCCGCGTCGCCACCGTTCGGCTCGGCGACCTGCTCGTCCTCGAAGATGCCGCCGGTCTTCAGGGCCACGCCCAGGTGGTGAACGAGATCGCCGAGCAGGCGCGAGACCCGCGCGACGTTGCCGGTGAATTTTCCCTTAAAGAAAAAGTAAGCGAACATGCAGGGGATCGCCACGATCAGTCCGGCGGCGGTGGTGATCATCGCCTCGCCGATATTCGCGGCCAGTTTCTCGGGCGAGCCCATGGCGCCCATGCCGATCTTGTCGAACGCGCCGATCATGCCGGTCACCGTGCCGAGCAGTCCCAGCATGGGGGCGATCTGAGCGACCAGCGAGATGTGGTTGAGGGGCTTCTGCCATTCGGTGATCTCCTCGACGGAGGCCTCTTCCATCGCCTTCTCGAAGGCAACGGTGTCGGCTTCTTGGGCATTCTCCACGCGTGACAGGCCGGCCGCCAGGATCGTCGTGAGCATGCAGGGTGCCCCTGCGCACAGAGCGGCGGCCGTTTTGAAGTCGAGCGACCCGATGGCCTTGCGCAGCGCAGGTTCAATTTCGGGATGGGCCATTTTTTCGATCCGGTACTGCATCGCGGCGTAGATCGCCAGTCCGATGCCGGCCACCGAGCAAAGGCCGATCGGCCACATGACAGGCCCGCCGACCTTCCACAGGTCCCACAGGGACTTGCCGCCTGCCTTCGCGGCGGGCTCGGCAGCTCCTCCGGTCTGAGCCTGCACCACGAGCACAGCCACAGCGGCCAGAAACATCATCATCACGAACTTCAACTGGTTTTTACCGTTCATTAATTCTCTCTCCTTACATCCTTCCGTCACACGAAACACGTCTCACCGGACGACGTCACGAATCCTTCTTCTCATCGGCCTCGCCGGCCTTGGTCTTCGCTTTGGGGCGGGTCTTGAGAAGCAGTTCCTCAGAAAGCTTGTTCATGTCGTCGGACACATTGAAGAACACGTTCTCGAGCGGCGCCTTCTCCTGCTCGAGCGTCTTCTTGCCGTCGATGATGGCCGCGAGGCCGGTCAGGGCTTCGGCCGCCCAATCGGTGCCGGTGAAAAGCACGGCGACTTCGTAATAGAGGTCGCGGGCGCGGTGGTGACTGCCCAGCTTGGCGTAGCAGTCCGCCGAAAGGAGGAGCGCGTCGGGGAAGGTCTCCACGTCCTTGTCGGCGAAGACCACCGACTTGACGACCGCCTCCAGCGCCTCGCGCGTCTTGCCGGCATGCCTTAAGAGCTCGGCCTGCACGAGCCAGTAGTGGCCGTAGGTGGCGTCGCCCGGATCGGGTGCCGTGATTTCATCGAAGAGGTCGGAGGCCTGGCGGCTCTTGCCTTGGGCGATCAGGGCGCGGCAGCCCTTGAGGACGGCGACCTGGCCGAGGGGCGTCCAGTCGGCTTTCCCTGCATAGCTGAAGACCTCGTACGCCGCCTCGTATTGCTTGAGCGCGCGCGCGGCTGGTCTCGTTGGTCGAGGTCCTCAGCTCGCGGTCCGCCGAAGCGACCATGTACATGCCGTAGTCCATGGCCAGGTCGAAGCCGTTGTTGTCGGCGAGGTCGAGGTAGGGGAGCGCAAGCCGGATGGTCGGCGCCAGGGTCCGCACGGCGGCGGCCCAGTCGTTGTTTCTCAGGGCGGCACCGACGGCCGAGCGGTCGAAGTCCAAGGTGAACTCGCATCGCACGACGCGCGTCTTGTCGACGCGCGACATGCCGGTTCCCGACTGGTTGTCCTGCGCCAGCAGAACGTTGGCGTCGCGGCCGAGCAGGGTCACCTCGCTGCTCAACACCCCGTCCTTGTCGCCCACGCGGAGGAGCAGCCGCGCCTTGATCGGCGGACGGCTGATGGCCTTCGAGAGTGCGGCCGGGGCCGCCGCTGTCTGGGCGCGCAACAGGCCGCAGGCGGCGCAGCACAGCACCGCAAGAGCCATCTGTCTGACTGCCGTCGTCATGCTTACCGGCCCTCCAGCTTGTCGCGCAGCTTCTCGGCCTGCCCGTATTCGGGAAACGTCTTCAGCTCTTCCTGCGCCAGCATTTCAGCCAAGGTCTCCTTCGCCTGTTTGTCCTGATACGCATGGGTCAGGCACTCCGCGCGCCTCAGGTAGGCTTTGGCCGTCCACGCGCGGTAGTTGCCGTACATGACATAAATGCGCTCGTAGTAGGCGGTGGCTTTGAGCCACTCCCGTCGGGCTTCCGCGCACAGCCCCAGTCCGTGCAGCGCCTCGGGCCAGGCGCCGCGCCACCCTTTGACGCCCAGCACCGAGTCGAAGCATTTCTGCGCCTCGTCGAACTTGCGCTGTTCGCGGTAGATCGCGCCGAGCAGCAGCAGCGCCTCGGCGGCCTCGCCGCTGGTGGCGAAGGTCTCGCGGATGAACGTGAGATGCGCGATGGCTTTGGCCTGCAGTTCTTTGGCGGCCGGACCCGACGCCTCGCGCGACTGCGCAAGCCCGGTCTTTGCCAGAACCATGCGCGCGTCAAGGGCGGTGTCGGTCTCGGGATAATCGGCGAGGATCGCCTCGGCCACGCGCACCATCAGGTTGGTCTGGCCCTTTGTCCGAGCCGCTTCGAGCATGGTTTCCATAACCGCCGGGCTGGCGTGCTCGAGGTTCTCGACCTGCATCAAGCCGGACAACAGCTTGTTGACGACGGTCGGCGTATTTCCGGGCCGGTACATGAGCACCCGCTGATAGCGGAGCTGGCTGACCTTGTCGCCGGAAGCGGCGGACTGCTTCCACGCCGCGACCAGCTCTGTCCAGGCGTTGGAGACGTCGTTCGACGCGAGGCGGCGCGTGGTCGCGACCCACTCGTCCAGGATCAGGTCAACGCCCATCGCCTTGCGGTCCTTCCCGAACTTCGCGGCCGCATCCCGGTAGTAGCGGGCGGCGCCGACCTGCTCGCCGAGGTTGAAGAGCGCCTTGCCGGTCCAATAGACGGCCAGCGGGACGTTCGAGCCCTCGCGGTTACGTGCGATGTAAGTGGCGAAGTGGCTGCGGACGTCAGCGAATTTCTCGCCGTCGTACAAGACCTGCCCGGCCTGAAACGCGCAGTGGTTATAGAACTCGATGTTCATCAGATCGTCCGGCCCTGAGAGCGCCGCCTGATAATAGGCCACGGCATCGTCGGTCCGCCCGAGCGCTCCCGCGACGTCGCCGCGGACCATCTGCGCCTCGAAGCGCAGCGACCCCTCGGGGTAGCGTTTGAGGAAATCGGCGAGGCGGGTTTCGGCCAGGTCGAACTGGGCCAGCGCGTAGTTGCAGACCGCCCGGCGGTACGTGCCGTCCTCGACGTAGGTCGACGTTCCGCCGGTCTGCAGCAGCAGGGTGAAGTCTTTCTCGGCTTCCTCGTAGTCGGCGGCGAACATCAGCGACATCGCGGTCCAGTAGATCGCCGCGTCGATCTGTTCCCAGCCGGGGAAGCGCTTGCGCAGCTCGAGGAATCGGGCGGTCGCCTGCTTGAACTGCTCTTCCATGAAGTGCGCGTAGCCGAGGAGGTAGAGGCACTCCGCCGCCATCTGGTGGTTGGGCCTGACCCGCAGCACTTCGCTGAAGTGGAGGATCACATCCGGCCAGCGCTTCTCTTGCGCGTAGAGCTGTCCCACGAGGATGGTCAGGTCGTCGTAGTAGACGCCCGCCGGATACTTGTCCATGTACTGCCGGGCGATCGTGTAGCAGCGCTTGAGCGGCTCGAAGCGCGAGGCGCAGACAAAGGCGAGGTAGAGCGACTCTTCGGCGCGCTCTTTTCCGGCGACGCCGTGCAGGTGAAGGAACCCTTCGCACCCCTCGCGGTAGCGCAGGGCCTCCATGTAGCCGCGTGAGATCCGGTAGAAGAGATCCTGGTCGTAGTTGTCGATCTCGGCCAGCGACTTCAGCTCGGCTTCGGCGTCGCCGATCCACTCCATGATCCGCATCAGGCGACGGGGGTCGGTCAGGTAGCGCTTCTCGTATTCGGAGAGGCGCTTGAGGTATTCGAGGTGCGCCTCCGTGCGGAGCTGCACCTCTTCATAGGGGAAGACCAGCCGGTAGATCCAGAGCGCTTCGCGGTAACGCTCGTCGCCGAACAGCTCGTCGCCCGCCTGCATCGCAGCCAGGTTGAAGACGATCGACCGCGAGGCGTACGAGTCGCGCCGGAGCAGGAAGGGGATCATGGGATAGAGGCTGTCGAGCTGCTGCGTTTTCAGATAAGAGGTGACCAGCAGCGTCGCGGCCCGGTTCCGCCTGAGAAAGTCGGGCGCGCACAGGAATGCCTCGCGCAGCGGGTCGCGCGCGGACTCCCAGTCGTCCATGGCCAGATAGCAGCGGGCGATGCCGGCGTGAATGTCGGTCCGGATGTCGGGGACGTAGCTGAACTTGGCCAAGGCCGCTTTATACGCCTTGATCGCCTCGGGGTTCTTGGCGGCGAAGCGAAGGCTGTCGCCGATATAGACAAACACCGAAGCGAGGCGAGCCCCGTAGGGATATTTCTTGGTGTAGGCGATGAAGGTCTTTTCGGCCGGGTCGAACTGGCCGGTCAGAAAATAGCAGAGGCCGAGGTTGTAGTAGATCACCTCCAACTCGGCCAAGCCCTGTGCGGTCTTGACGTCCTTCAGCGTTTCGATGAGCATCTGCAAGTTGGGGATCGCGGCCTCGAACTCGCCCATGGCGAAATTCTTGAACGCCCCCTCCCGCATCTCCCGGACAGATGTCTGGATCTGTCCCGAAGCGGCCAAGACGAAGCAGAAAGACAATCCGGCCAGTATCCTGGACCGCAGCCTCATGTGTGACCGACCTGTGTTTCGCACCACCGCACACAACCTCCGGCAAGCCCTTTGTGGCAAGCTTCAGGCGTCGTCCGCATTTCGGCGCACACCTGTCATTTCGTGTGAACCGGAACCCTTCGCACACCGTTTATAAAAAATTGGCTCAGCGGGTTTCGCGCGAAAAAATTCAAAACCACAAACACACTCTACGCGCCTCAAAACCTCCACCAACCATGCATGAACAGAATAGGCTAGAAGTGTGAAAAGAGTCAATCCCGAAATCGGCGAGCTGCGATTTACGCGAATTATTTGGCCCGGCTTTTCTTGTAAGCCTCCATCAGCGTGTGATATTTGGTCAGCATGTTGGGGACTTCCCAGGCGGGCAGCGAGCGGGTTTTGAGGAACCCGAGGTATTTTTCCGCCACCTGGCCGAAGTGCGCCTCGTGGCCGACCGCGTAGCTGGCGGGCACCAGGACGCGGAAGCCGGTCTCGTGTTTCTCGAAGCCGATGCCGGGATAGGTCTTGTTGATCTCGGCCATCGCCTCTTTCAGCGCCGACTCGATCTCCTCCGGCTTCACGCCGGTGCCGCGGCGCGGCTCCACATAGAGCACCGGCTTGTAGCCTTCGGCCTCGCCCTGCTCGATGATCAGCGAGGCGCGCGTGCCGCGCATCAGCGAGTAGTGGGTGTCGCCCGCGCCCGCCGGCGGCTGGAAGTTCCACAGCACCGAGACTTTGGCGTAGACGCCTTTCAGCGCGTAGGTGAATTCGCCGTTGGCCCGGCACTGCAGGACCCCGCTGGCGTCTAGGCTCTTCTTCAGGTAATCCGGCCACTCGCCTTGTGAGGTGGAGGTCTTGAACTGCTCCAGCGTGACGGGCGTGTCCCAGGTGCGCGCGCTGACCAGCGTGACGTCCGACGGCGAGAGCGTCACTTCCGGGAAGGTCTCCCACTGCACCAGG
>CAYZQL010000211.1:0-6984 GCA_964480555.1 uncultured Lentisphaeraceae bacterium
GCGAACTGCACCTGGTCGCGCAGGTCGCGCACCTGGTCCACGCCGTTGTTCGAGGCGCCGTCGATCTCCTGCACGTCCAGCGAGTTGCCGGCCGCGATCTCGCGGCACATGTCGCACGCGCAGCAGGGCGTCGCCGTGGGGCCTTTCTCGCAGTCCAGCGCCTTGGCGAAAATGCGGGCCAGCGAGGTCTTGCCGATGCCGCGCGGCCCCACAAACAGGTAGGCGTGCGCGATGCGACCGCTCTCGATGGCGTTCTTCAGCGTGCGCGTCACATGCTCCTGCCCGACCACATCCTCAAACTGTTTCGGGCGCCATTTGCGTGCTAAAACTTCGTAGGCCATAACGGAAAGGGAGTTTACCTTTTGCCCAGACGGAAGCAAAGGAAATCGTGGAAAAGAATTTCGCCGCAAGGCTTGTCAACGGCCCTCCGGCATGTTATATTCAACTCATCAATTTTCATTAATACAGGACGGAGATCTATGCCGAGTGATGATGCCATTGAGGTTGTTGGAGTCGTGATTAAGGTTCTGCCTGCCACCATGTACAAGGTGAAACTGGAGAACGGTCACGAAGTGTTGGCCCACATCTCTGGCAAGATGCGCAAGTTCTTCATCAAGATCGCGGCGGGCGACAAGGTGACATTGGAGATCTCGCCGTACGATCTGACCAAAGGGCGCATCATCTACCGCCACAAGGCCTGATCCGCACCTCGTATAGTGACCCCCCGCAACCTTAACGCTCAACGCTGAGCGTGCGTGGCTCCGAGTAGCCGCCGCGCCTGCGCGATCTGATCGTCATCCCCCAGCAGCAGCAGCACGTCGCCGGCCCCCAGCCTTTCGTCGGCCGTCGGATTGACGAGGGTCCGGCCGCCCCGCTCGATCCCGATGACGCTGGCGCCCGCCAGCGCCCGCAGATTAAGCTCCCTTAACGAGCGTCCGCACGCGGCCGCCGCACGCCCGAGCAGCAGCCGCTCCGAATGGATGTCCAGCAGCTCCGCCGCCGGCTCGGCGGGGTCGGCCTCCGTCTCCGCCGCCAGCACGCTCCGCAGCGTCTCCAGCGACTCCGCGCCCACGCGCCGGAAGCGCTTCCACCCGAACACCCCGACCAGCAGCAGCGTCACGCCCACCAGCCCCCGCGCCCACCCCTGCTCCGGCATGATGGAACCGCTCAGCAGCGCGGTCTCTAAAAACAGCGCCGCAATGCCCGCCACGGTGAACAGCAGGCCCGTGAAGCGCCGGAACGACAGCGCCCACGAGGTCTCCGCGAACTTGGGCGAGATCAGCGCGTCGGCCACCGCCCCGCCCAGCGCCCGCGCGCGGAAGAAGAGAAAGATCGCGCTCGGCACCGTCAGCAGGCAGGCCGCCCCCCACAAGAGCGTGCGCTTGTTCGCCTCGATGACGGGCGAGAACCTCGCGTAGTCCATCCGCGCCAACATGCCCGCCGAGATGAAGAACACGGCCACCAGCGCCAGCTGCAGCAGGGCCAGCGCCAGGTTGAAGCGGAGCGCCTGGGCCGTCTCCCCGCTCGCCGAGCTGTGCCGGAAACGCCCGGTCCAGTTGGCATAGGTTTCAAGCCACGCCTTCCAGCGCGGCGGCAGCCGGCCCTCCGCCCAGTCGGCGAACGGGTCCGAGGCCCGCAGCAGGAAGGGGTTCAGCAACGTGGTCAGAACCGAAACGCCCACCGCGATCTGGTACATCGAGCTGTCCACCGCTTTCATCGTCACGCCGATCAGCGCGACCAGATAGGCGAACTCGCCGATCTGCGCCAGCCCGATCCCGGTCTGCAGCGCGCTCTTGAGGTCCAGCCCGGTCAGCAGGGCTCCCGCCGTGCAGTTGACGCTCTTGCCCACGACCACGACCAGCGTGAGGCCCAGAATGGCCGGCCCGTGCGCCACCATCTGCGCGGGATCGACCAGCAGACCGATCGTCACAAAGAAAATCGCGCTGAACATCGTCCGCAGCGGCACGCACTGCTGATAGATCCGCTTCAGCGGCTCCGACTCGGCCCCCATCACCCCCACAAGGAACGCGCCGAGCGCCAGGCTGAAGTCCAGCTTGGCGGCGATGAAGGAGACGAGGAAACAGAAGCCGAGCATCGTCAGCAGCAGCGACTCGTCATCCTTCAGCCGCGCCACGCGGTTCATCACGCGCGGCACCAGCAGCAGCCCGAACACCGTCACCCCGGTCAGGAACAGCAGGAGCCCGCCCAGGCTGTAGAACATGGCGCCCGCGTCCAGCGTCCCCGACTTGACGAGCCCCGTCAGCAGGGCGATCACGCCGACACACAGGATGTCTTCGGTGATGGTGATGCCGAAGATGTACCGCGTGAAACGCCGCGTGCCCCAGCCCATCTCATGGACCGTCTTCGACAGCAGTGTGGTGGCCGAGTCGCTGATCGCCGCGCCGAGGAACAGGCTCTGCACGGACCCCCAGCCCAAAAATTTCGTTCCGACAAAATGGCCGGCCCAGATCATCACAGCCATGTCCAGCAGCGCGGTCGGGAAAATCACGTGCCCGACCTTCTTCAGCTTTCTCAGGCTGAACTCCAGCCCCAGCGTGAACATCAGAAACACCACGCCGATCTGCCCCAGCACGTCGATGCTGCCCTGATTGATGACCAGCGACCCGCCGAACGTGTACTTGCCGATCAGCACGCCGGCGAGAATATACCCGATGACCTTGGGCCATCCCATACGCATGAAAAACGCCGAGACCATCCCGACCGCCACCAGAATGACCGCCAAATCCTGAAAGAACGACGTCGTGTCCATTAAACCGCCCTTGCCGTCAGGTCGTAGCCCCTGCCGCCCGTGATCTCCACGCGCACGAAATCGCCGGCCTTGGCCTGCCGCGCCGCGCCGGCCACGCGGGTCTCGCCGTCCACCTCCGGGGCCTGCCGCGGCAGCCGCGCGACCCACACCTCGCCCTCCTGCCTCAGCAGCAGGGCCGTGTCCCGCGTGCCCTTCAGCGCTTTCACGCGCTCCCGCACGATCCGCTTCTGGAGCGCCATCAGCCGCCGGCAGCGCTCTTCCGCCACCTCCGGATCGGGCACCCCCGACATCTTGTACGCGACGGTCCCCTCCTCCGGCGAGAAGGCGAACACGCCGAGGTGATCGAACCGCGCCTGCTCCACGTAGGCCATCAGGTGCTCGAAGTGCTCCTCGGTCTCGTGCGGGAACCCGACCAGGCAGGTCGTCCGCAGCACCACCCCCGGCACGGCCTGCCGCAGGCGGGCCGCCAGATCCCGCGTCGCCCCCACCGCCAGGCCGCGGTTCATCGCCCGCAGGATCTCCGGATGACTGTGCTGCACCGGCAGGTCCAGATATTTGCAGACGTGCCTCGCCCTGTTGAGGACGTCGAGCACCTCGTCCGTCACCCCCGCCGGATACCCGTAGAGCACGCGGAAGCGGAAGTCGCCCTCCAGCGCGTCGATGCGCCGCATCAGCTCGGCCAGTGAGGGCTCCCCCTCCAGATCCCGGCCGTAGTGAAGGGAGTCCTGCGAAATCAGGTTGATCTCGCGGACACCCGCCCGCACCATCCCGGCCGCCTCTTTCACAAGCTCCGCCGCCGGTCGCGAACGGTAGGCGCCGCGGATGTTCGGGATCGCGCAGTACGCGCAGCGGTGGTCGCACCCGTCCGCGATTTTAAGATACGCGAACGGCCCGCCCGTGAACAGCAGCGTGGGATAGGCCGGGTTGTAGACCTTGACCGGCGCGCCCGGGCCTGCCAGCACGCCGCAGCGCTCGCCCGCGGCCGCGCGCCGCACCACCTCGGCGACCTGCTCCAGCTCGTCGATCCCCAGAAACGCGTCCACGTCCGGGAACGCCTGGCCCAGCCGCTCCTTGTAACGCTGCACCATGCACCCGGTCACCACGACGGCGCGGCACCGGCCCGCCCGCTTGTGCCCGCACGCGCTCAGGATGGCTTCCGCCGCCTCTTCGCGCGCGGCCTCGATGAAGGCGCAGGTGTTCACCAGAATCACATCCGCCTCTTCGGGCGACGGCGCCAACGTGATCGCGCCGGCCTTCAGATACCCGGCCATCACCTGCGAATCCACGAGGTTCTTCGAACACCCGAGACTGATGAAACCGACCGAAACGGACATGCGCCCCCTCCCTGAAATCGACAATCAAAAATGACGCCTGCTACCGTTTCTCAGCCTTCTTGCCGGCGGCCGCGCGGCCGATCGCGAGAATCTTCTCGACCTTGGCCTCGGTCAGCTCATACCCCTTGAGCCCTGGGAAGCCCTCCCAAATGACGGTGCGGTGCTGCGGCTCGAGGATGATGACGTGCGGCCACCCCCAAACGTCGAAGGCGGCCTCGTACGCCCCCTGCCCCTCGGTGGTCGGGATCCGCCCCGCCGCCTGGTCCGGACCGCCCTCGACACTCGCCGCAGCCCCCTTGTTGGCGGGCTTCTCCTTGCCAGCGTCCGCGCGCGGCCGGTCAAGCGCGAGCGCGTACTCCTTCTTGGGGCCCTTGTTGGCCAGAACCTTCTCTTCCGGCTCGCCCGTGATGCCGATCACGACCAGCTCGTTCCCGTACTTCTTGTGCAGCGTGTTCATCAGCGGGGTCATCCGTTTGCAGGCGCCGCACCACGTCCGCCAGAATTCGATGACCAGAAACTTGCCCTCCATCTCCGGTTTGCCGGTGAGCCATTTCTGGACCTCCAGCGGGGGCGCGTCGGTGAAAGCGCGGCTGGCCGCCCACATCTGTTTGGCGCCGGCCGGGGCCGCAGGCGGCTTGGCTGCCGTGCAGACGCCGCCCGGGTCGCACACCGGAGGGGCAGTCTGTTCCGCAGCCGACAGGCCCGCCATGAAAAACACACAGGACAGAATGCCAAGCATCACTCTAAACGGTTGCTCCATGTTTCGATCCCTCCCTTGATTGCCTCACTATACCTTAACCGGTTTTGATGAGCAAGCGTTGGGGACATCGATCGCGATCCGGATGAGATCAAGCCTCGACAAGCCTGTCCCGTTCGCAAACGGCCGTAGAGTCCTGCGCAGAAGAACAGAACGTTGTTTTGGAATGGTGCAAGCATACTGTGGCATCTCCGGCCTCAAACCCCATCATTCCACCATTCCAGTTGTCTTGCGGGCGCAGCCCGCGTCAGAACACCCGGATCATCGTGCCCAGCGGCGGCAGCTTCGTGTACTCCAGCTTCACCGCCGTGACGGTCGCGTTCGTCACCACTGCGGCCACGTTCGTGACGCTGGGCGTGCGCGTGAAGTTCCACGCGAAATACGAGACCGGCGCGACCGAGCGGTCCGCCACATCCTCCGCCGGGATGACGAGCTTCACGTTGTAATCGCCCTCGGCCTCGACGACTGAATTCGTGTAGCCCGCCGCCACCATGTCCGCGACCACCTCGTCGACCGTCTTCGCGCCCGCCTGCACCGCCAGCCGGACGTTCAGCTCGATCAGCCGGTGCGTGCTGAGGTTTGAGACCTCCACATGACCCATCGGCAGGGGGTCGAACGGCCCGGCCGTCACCGCGCCGCCCATGCCCAGCGTACCCTTCTTGTAGCCGCTGGCCAGCGTGACGCTTGAGGTCTGGTTCGCCAGCGTTTCCGTCCACATGCCGGCATCCGGCTTGCTGAGATATCCTTTACCGGCATCCTTCACGCCGGTCAGGAGGGAGAAGGCGTTGGTTCGCGCCAGCACCGCGCCGCCGTCAAGCGCCACGCGCAGGTGGCCGCAACGGTAGCCGTCAGGCCCCGTGAAGTTGACCGGTGCCAGATGCGCCGGGCTCTTGTCCAGAACGAACGACAGAAGGAACGCCTTCGGCACGCCGCCGACATAACTGAAGCGGTTGAAGGCGACCTTCGGCGCTGAGCCTTTCAAACAGAACTCGGCCGTGCCATAATTCCAGAAGGCATAGTTGTTCGGCGAGGCCAGCGTAAAGGTTCCGCCGCTGATCTCGAAGCGGGCGACATTATTCGACGAACCGTAGACGTAGAACTCCGTGTTGCTGACGACACCGCCCGCCTCAACAAACGGCGCTCCCCCGTTGAGCGTCGTCCGTGCCCTGCCAACAAACACGCCGTCTGTCATGCGGAAGGACGGAGGGCCGCTTTTTGTGGCACCTGTCGCGAGCGAAAGGTTGTCTAGCGTCAGGCTGCCGCCGTCCAACTCCACTTGGCCGCCGTAGGCGACGGCCAGCGTGGCGTTCGCCGCCGCGTTTGTGACCGCGGCCGCCGCGCCTTGAAGCATCAGGGTTCCGGTCGGATTGACCGTGACCGCACCCGCCGCCAATGTCGTGTTCTCGCCTGCCGTGAGATTTCCCGACACGGTCGCGCTGGGCACTGCCGCTGAGGTCTCGCGTAGCCCCATCGTGCCGGTCGCGCTCACGGTCACGCTGTTCGCGGAGAAGGTCGCGCTGTTGCTCGCGCTGAAATTTCCGGACACCGCGCCGCCCACCGTCAGTCCGCCTGCGGTGATCGCGAGTTTTCCGCCGTTCTGCACCACGGAGCCCACGGCGCCGGCCAGTGCGAGGCCGTTGCTTATCGTGATGTCGCTCCCGGCCAGGATGACGCGGCCGGTAGAGCCGGCGAGGTCTCCGACATTGACGGCCTTGAAACTGTTGGTGTGGCCGTTCAGAGCCAGACTCCCCGACGAGCCGGTCGCGTAGCCGACCCGGAGTACCGAGCCCAAGGCCTGCCAATTCCCGTTGCCGCCGTTGACGGTCATGACGCCGCGCCCACCCGAGATAGCGCCGAGCACCACGTTGTTCGAGGTGATCAGCGTGCCGCCGTTCACCGTCAGCACACCTTCGGCCTGACTGTCGTAGCCCAGGTAGCTGAAATCCGAGGCGATCAGTGTGCCGTTGTTCAGCGTGTACTCGCCCCGAGAGGAAGAAAACCGTGCCAGATAGAGATCCGCGCCGCTGTCAAAGCTGTTCGTCCCTCCCGCTTGAACGAACGAGCCGAAGCCGGCACGGCCCACAATCCCCTCGGCCGTCGTCCGGAACAGCCCGTTCGAAAGG
>CAYZQL010000212.1:0-6970 GCA_964480555.1 uncultured Lentisphaeraceae bacterium
CACCGAGCCGTCGCCGTGCCCCCACCACGCGTCCTTCATGTGGACGTGGAAGATCCGGTCGGCAAAGGTGCGGATAAACTTCACGTAGTCCACGCCCTGGTAGCCCAGGTGCGACGGATCGAAGTTGAAGCCGAAGGCCGGGTGCCCGTCGAGCGCCTCGATGGCGCGCTGCGCCGAGGCGATGTCGAACGCGATTTCGGTCGGGTGCACTTCGAGCGCGAAGCGGATGCCGTTGTCGGCGTAGTAGTCGAGGATCGGCTTCCAGGTCTTGGCGAACTCTTTGTATCCGTTCGCGATCTGCCCCGGCATGCACGGCGGGAAGGAGTAGATCAGGTGCCAGATCGGCGAGCCCGTGAAGCCGTTCACCACGCCGACGCCGAGGTTCTTCGCGGCCTTGGCGGCTTTCTTCTGCATGTCGATGGCCCATTTCTTGGCGGCTTTGGGATTGCCTTTGACCGACGCCGGCGCGAACGCGTAGTGGCGCGCGTCGATGTTGTCGCAGACCAGCTGGCCGGAGAGGTGGTTGGAGATGGACCAGCAGCCGAGCCCGTTCTCTTCGAGGATCGCGCGCTTATCTTCGCAGTAGGCCTTGCTCTTGGACGCCTTGTCCAGCTCGATGTGGTCGCCCCAGCAGCAGAGCTCGAGACCGTCGTACCCGAAGCCCTTGGCCGTCTGGCAAATCTGCTTGAAGGGCATATCCGCCCACTGACCCGTAAAAAGTGTCACGTTCCTCGCCATTTCGCATCCTCCTTCATTGACGTTCAACGGAGCCGGTCCGGTCCACCGGACCGGATTCCAACCCAACAGCATAAGATGCGGATAAAATAAACCACCCCGCCGCGGTTATCAACCAAAATCGCCGGGAAGGAAGGGCCGCTTGCCAGCGAATGGCGCGGTATGGTAAGTTGGCGCAATGAGTAAACATATCCTTTGCATCGGCGCGGGCTACGTGGGCGGGCCGACCATGGCGATGATCGCGAGCAAGTGCCCGGAGTGCCGCGTGACGGTCGTTGATGTGAACGCGCAGCGCATCGCGGCGTGGAATTCGGACACCCTGCCGATCTACGAGCCCGGCCTCGCGGAGGTCGTGCGGCAGTGCCGGGGACGCAACCTGTTTTTCTCGACCGAGATCGAGAAGGGCATCGCGGAGAACGACATCATCTTCGTGGCGGTGAACACGCCGACCAAGACCTTCGGCCACGGCGCGGGCTACGCGGCGGACTTGCAATATTGGGAGAAGACCGCGCGCCTGATCCACGACTGCGCGAACGGCGACAAGATCGTGGTCGAGAAGTGTACCCTGCCGGTGCGGACGGCCGCCGCGATGTCGCGTATTCTGCACTCGGGGGCGTCTCCCTACCACTTCGAGGTGCTCTCGAACCCCGAGTTTCTGGCGGAGGGCACGGCGATCGCGGACCTCGAGAACCCGGACCGCGTGCTGATCGGGGCGGACGCCACGCCGCGCGGGCGCAAGGCGCTCAAGGCGGTCGCCGACATCTACGCGGGCTGGGTGCCGCGCCGCAAGATCCTCACGGCGAACGTCTGGTCGAGCGAGCTGTCCAAGCTGGCGGCCAACGCGCTGCTCGCGCAGCGCGTCAGCTCCGTCAACGCGCTCTCCGCCCTGTGCGAGGCGACCGAGGCGGACATCACGGAAGTCACCCGCGCGTGCGGCATGGATTCGCGGATCGGGCCGAAGTTCCTCAAGGCGGGCGTGGGGTTCGGCGGGTCGTGCTTCAAGAAGGACATTCTCAATCTGGTTTATCTGTGCGAGGTGTACAACCTGCCCGAGGCGGCGGCGTACTGGCGGCAGGTCGTGACGCTGAACGAGTGGCAGCAGGACCGGTTTGTCGGGAACATCCTGCGGTCGATGTTCAACACGGTGGCGGGCAAGCGGGTCGCGCTGCTGGGCTTCGCCTTCAAGGCCGACACGGGGGACACGCGCGAGAGCCCGGCGATCCGCGTGGCGCGGATGCTGGTCGAGGAGCGCGCGCAGGTGGTGGTCTGCGATCCTCAGGCGCTGGGCAACGCGCGGCAGGACTTGGCGGATCTGGGAGACCGGGTCGCGTATGAGCCCGACCCCTATGTGGCCACGCAGGGCGCGGATGCCGTGGCGGTGCTGACCGACTGGACGTGCTTCCGCGCGTTGGACTATGGGCGCGTGTATGCCGGGATGCGCCAGCCCGCGTTCCTGTTCGACGGGCGCGGCTGCGTGGATCCTGCGGCGGCGCATCGGCTGGGCTTCAACGTGTACGCCATCGGCACGCCGGCGCTGTCGCATTTGAATTGAGGGCGAAGCTGGAGACGAGCCCGCCGCCTGCGGAGCGGGAATGAACGAGAAAGGTCATTTCTCAAATTGAGCGTTGAATGTTGAGCGTTGAAACGCCCAACGCTGAACGCTCAACGTTCAACGCTCAAGTTATAAGGGGATGGCAGGGAAAGGATGGGGGCCATGCGGAGGGTGTTGTTTTTCTGGGGGGTGATCGGGGCGGGTTTTTGTCTCGCTGCTGAGCCTGCCTTGGAGTTTGTCTATCCGGCGGGAGGCAGGGCCGGGAGCGAATTCGAGATCGAGGCCGGGGGGGCGGGCGTGCAGGCGGCCATTCAAGCGGTCGTCAGCGGCGAAGGGGTCAAAGCGACGCTTCTGGGCCCGGTGCGGACCGTCACGTACAACCGGAAGGGGCGGCCGATTCCGGGGACCATGCCGGACCGTTACCGGTTCAAGGTGGTTGTCGCGAAGGAGGCTGCGCCGGGTGTCCGGTCGCTCCGTGTCGGCACGGCCAACGGGCTGAGCGAGCCGGTCTGTTTTGAGATTTCGGCGCTGCCGGAGCTGAGCGAGCCCGTCACCAACCGGGCCGCCGGCGGGGCGGTGGCGGTGGCCGAGCTGCCGGTCTGTTTGAACGGACGCCTGCACGGCGCAGGGCGGGACCGCTACCGGTTCCAGGCGACGGCGGGGATGAAGCTGGTGGCCTTCACCGAGGCGCAGGTTTTGCCGGGCGGCGGCTTCCGTCCCGTGTTGACGTTCACGGACGCTGCGGGAAAACCCTGTGAAGGGGTGACGGCGTACGGCGCGGAGGCTCCGGTTTTGGTGTTCGACGTGCCGCAGGACGGCGCGTACGCGCTGGAAGTGGGGAACGCGGCCCAGGCCGGCGGCGACGCGTGCGTGTACCGCGTCAAGCTTGGCGAGCTGCCGTTGGTCACGGGCTTCTCGCCGCCGGGCGCCCAAGCGGGCGAGAGCCTGAACGTTCAACTGGAGGGCTGCAACCTGGCGCAGAAACGCGTGCGGCTTTTCACGGGCGGGAAAAACGGGGCGCTGTGTCTGGAAGCGTTGGCCGGAGAGGCGCTGGTGCGGCCGGGGCTGCGGTTCGACCTGTCGGAAGAGCCGGAGGTTTCCGAGCAAGAGCCCAATGACGCGTCCGGGAACGCGCAGCCGGTCGAGGCGCCGTGCGTGGTCAGCGGCGTCTTGGAACAAGCCGGCGCGCGCGACGTGTTCCGCTTCAGCGGGGCGGCGGGCGAGACCGTCTGGGTGGACGCGTCCGCGGCGGCGCTCGGGTCGCCGCTCAGGCCGGTGCTGACGGTGCGCAACCGGCGCGGCGAGACAGTCGCGCGGGGGGTGTACGACACGGCCGGAACGGAGGAGGCCGCGCTTCAGGCGCGTGACCCGTCGGTGCCGGTGAAGCTGGCCGAGGAGGGCCCCTATGAGGTGGAGGTGGCCGATGCGGATGGCCGCGCCGGCGAGGCCTTCTTCTACCGGTTGCGCGTGGGTCCGCCGCGGCCCGATTTCCGCGTCTGGATGACGCCGTCTTCGCTGAACATTCCGCCGGATGGCAGCACCTTGGTGACAATTCACCTGCAGCGGCTCCATGGCTTTGACGGCGACGTGCGCGTCGCGCTCGATTTTCCGCCGCTCAGCATCGCGTGCGAGGGCGGCGTGATTCCTGCGGGCGCGACGTCGTGCCTGATGACGGTGTCGACGGACGGCGTTCGTTTCCCGCGGACCGTGTTCGGGCTGTCGCTCACCGCGTCGGCGGAGATCGGCGGCCAGCAGGTGAAGCGTACGGCGGTGCCGGTGCGCTTCTTCCGTCGGAACGGGCGTGCCGAGGCGCAGTCATTCGATGAGCTGTCGGCGAAGGCCGCCCCGAATCTTCCCGCCCTGCGCCTGCTGGTTCCGCCCGGAAGGCCGGTGCCGGTCTCTGGCAAGGAGCCGGTCCGGCTGACGGTTCTCAGCGCGACGCTGGCCGCGCAGTTCGGCGGCGAATATGTGCCGGTGGTGGTGTGGCCTCCGGAGGGGTTCTCGGTCCAAGGGGTTCAGCGCACCAACCGTCAGGAGCGTGCCGCGGTTTTGCTGAAGACGGATACGGAGAGGCTGCCTGCGGGGCAGAAGGGCCAGCTCATCCTCGGCTGCTATCGGCAGTCCGACACGAACAAGACGGTGCTGGCCGTGACGCAGAGCGTGCCGTTCACGGTGAAGTAGGGGGCTTCTGGCAGACGGGGCAGACGTGCGTGCCGCGCTGGCCGACCACGCTGCGCTCGAGGGTCTTGCCGCAGCGCGGGCAGGGCTGTCCGTCGCGGCGGAAGACCTTCAGCGTCTCGGCGTTGCGCCCGCGGTGTCCGGCCACGCTGTAGAAGTTCGCTTCGCCGTCCCCGAGCGTGGTGCCGCAGTTCTCGACGGCGCGGCGCAGGACGCCGCAGATGGCCTGGTGAAGCCGCCGGATCTCCGGTTTTGTCAACGTGTCGGCGCGGCGCTCCGGATGGAGCCGGGCGTGCCACAGCGCTTCGTCCACGTAGATGTTCCCGAGCCCGGCCACGGTCGTCTGGTCCAAGAGCAGGGGCTTGAGCAGGCGCCGCTTGTCGGCGAGGCGCGCGCGCAGAACGTCCGCCGTGAAGGCCGCCTCCAGCGGTTCGGGGCCGAGGTCTTTAAAAGGGTCCGCTCCTTCGGGGCACAGCCGGAAACGGCCGAATTTGCGGGTGTCGTTGAAGAAGAGCCTGCGCGCGTCGGCGAGGGTGACGACCACATGGTCGTGCGGGCCGGGCTTTTCTCCTGCGGCGGCAAAGCGCAGCTTGCCGGTCATGCGCAGGTGGATGAGCAGGCGAAGGCCGGAGTCGAGCGCGAGCACGATGTACTTGGCGCGCCGCGTCACGCCGGTGACGGCGCGGCCGCGAAGCGCCTTGACAAAGTCGGCGGGCGGCAGCCCCGCCACGGTGCGCGGCCAGCGGACGACGAGGTCGCGGATGACCGCGCCTTCGAGGCCGTGCGCGCGAAGATCGCGCACGACGGTTTCGACTTCGGGCAGTTCGGGCATAGAGCTCCTTGTGTGGGACGAGTATACCATGGCCCGGCTCAGCGTTGGAACCGTGAACGCTGCTCTGCCGGTAGCATCGGGTGCGCAGCCCCCGCTGTACGGATCCGGTACAGCAGGACCTGCTGGCGTGGCGTGGCGTGCGCGTTTCAGCGGGTGCGCAGCCCCCGCTGTACTGGGCTTCGGTACAGCAGGCGCTACGTGCCTGTTCCCCCTGTAGCCGGTCGCAGCCACTCCGCACAGCGCGTCCAAGGCCACGCGGTCCAGTCCTTCACCAGCCCTGCTTTGACCGGGTTGTCACAAACGTAACGTGCGGCGCTCCGAACCTTGGCCTCGTCGCGGCACCAGTGATCGAACCCCTCTCGTGCCCAGAATGCGCCCGTGCGTCCGAGCAGCCGATTGACCTGTGTCGCCACGTAGGTCTTGTAGTTGCCGAGGTCGTTCATCAGGTGTCCGCTGCGGCCGACTGTATTTCTCAACAAGAGATGGACATGATTCGACAGCACTGTGGCGGCATACAACAGCCAGCCGCGCTGCACCTCAAGCCAGTTGAGGTTGTCCAACACAACTTCGGGAACGCCGGGACGCGTCAGCCAGTCGCGGGAGTTGTCCACGGAGTGCAGGGAACGCTCGACCTGAAGAAATTGGCGGCGGGCGAGGGCGGTCAGCGCTTCTTCATTCGCGTGGGCTTTCACGAGCGCTTCGCGCTCTGCCTCAAGTTCGGCGACCACCGGCTTCGGAATCGTGCCCGCCAGCCGAAGTGTCACAAAGTAGGTGTGGTCCGCCACCAGCCAGTGCGGTAAGTTTCCACGTGTGAACCTGAGCGTCTCAACCATGATGAGACTCCTTGTTGCTCAGCGGGTGCGCAGCCCCCGCTGTACTGGGCTTCGGTACAGCAGGGCCTGCGGACCTGCTGGCGTGGCGTGCGCTTGCTGGGCGACCGCCGTTTCGCTTTCAGCGGGTGCGCAGCCCCCGCTGTACGGTTTACTTCAGCGTCGCGGTTGCGGGCTTCAGGCCGTCGGCCGCGGCGGTGAGGAGTATCTTGCCGGGCTGGCCGGTGTTGCGGCGGACGACGGCGACGGCCTTGCCGAAGTAGAGCGGGTGCTTGGCCACGTCGGCGAAGGAGTCCAGCCCGCGCGGGTTGCCGTTGCCGACCGCGACGATCTGGCCGGGGCCGGTCAGCGAGAAGCGGATCAGGTCCGTGGCGCGCGGATCGCGCGTACCGCGCGCGTCGACCACGTCGACCTGCACGAAGACGACGCTCTCGCCGTCGGCGCAGATGTCGTAGTAGGGATTGTTGTGGTTTGCGGTCTCCGAGGTCGAGGCGGTCGCGGGCTTGCCGGCGGCGATGTTGGCGGGCTTGGGCTGCGGCTGGCCTTTGATGCGGCGGCCGAGGGAGCGGCCGTTGAGGAAAAGCTCGGCGGAGTCGCCGCTGGTGTAGACGTAGACCGGCACGTTCTGGCCTTCTTTGCCGGGCCAGTTCCAGTGCGGTAGGATGTGGACCGTCGGGACGCTCTTGTTCCAGTGGCTGCGGTAGAGGTAATAGCGGTCCTTCGGGATGCCGCAGAGGTCGGTGATGCCGAAGTAGGAGCTGCGGGCCATCTCGCGCTGCGGATATTTACGCATCTGCTCGAAGTAGTGCATGTAGGGCGTGGGCTCGCCGAGGTAGTCGATGC
>CAYZQL010000213.1:0-6946 GCA_964480555.1 uncultured Lentisphaeraceae bacterium
GGCGACACCGCCGACACGACCGAAAACAAGCGCAACAAGCTCAAAGCCTTTCTCTCGGAGGATGACGGCGCCACCTGGATCGGAGGCCTCATGCTGGACGAACGCAACGGCGTCTCCTACCCCGACGGCTTCCAATCTCCCGACGGCACCCTTTATATTTCCTATGACCGCAACCGCGACACCGACGGCGAAATCCTGCTCGCGCGCTTCACCGAGCAGGACATCCTCGAAGGCAAACTCACCGGGCCGAAGTCGAAGCTTCAGATGCTCATCAGCCGTCCCCTGAAACAACACGACAAGGAAAAGAGGTGATCGCCTTGCGCAAAGCGTTCCTGTCCCTTCTTGTTCTCGCACCCCTGTTGGGCCACTCGCAGGCGGCCGACTGGAGCGCCCAAGCCCTCGCCGACGCCAAGCAGGACCGCGTCGTGCTCGCCTACGACGGCATCAAGCCCGACAGCATGGTCTGCGACACAACCGTGCGCGAGCTCGCCGACGGCTCCTGGATGCTCCTCATCCTCGCGGGCGACTCGCGCGAGCCCTCGCCCAGCAACTACGTCGGCGTCGCACGCAGCGCCGACCAAGGCAAGACCTGGAGCAAGCTGGAGGCCTTCGACAACAACCGCCATCAGGCCTGCCTCATTTCCGCCAAACTTCCGCCCCTGCCGCACCCGTAACAAACCGCTCCGTCTACGCTTCCACATCGCGTCAAACGAAAGGACACGTCCATGCGCAACCGCCTCACCCCCCTCTTCGCGGCCCTGCTCGCAACCGCGGCGCACGCGGCAACCGAGGTGCCGCTTGAATCGCCGGACCGGAACGTCCGCGCCACACTCGCGCTCGCCGCCGACGGCGCGGTCACCTACCGCGTGGACTATCGGGGCAAGCCGGTGATCCTCGCCTCGAAGCTCGGCTTCACGCTCGAAGACACGACCGACCTCACCGCCGGCTTCGCGCAAACCGGCCTTGCAAAGGGCGAGAAGGACGAGACGTGGAGCCCCGTCTGCGGCGAACGCGCGCGCATCATTGACGCCTTCCGAAGCGTCATCCTGTCCCTCGAGAACAAGGCGTGCGGCGGACTGAAGCTTCAGCTCGAATGCCGCGCCTACGACGCGGGCTTCGCCTTCCGCTACGTCTTCCCGAAGCAGGATCTGCCCCGGCTCGACATCGCCAAAGAGAACACGGAGTTCGTTTTCACCGCCGACCACCGCGCGTGGCCCGTCTACAGCGCCCAAGGCGAATACAAGCCCGCCACGCTCGGAACCGTCAAAGACGGCGCCGAGCGCCCGCTCACCGTCGAGCTCGCGGACGGTCCCGTCGTCGCGATCGGCGAGGCCGGCCTCTTCACCTTCGCCCGCATGAAATTCTCCCCGCTCGCCGGCACGCCGCACGCGCTGGTCTCGCGCCTCGACGGCAAAGCCGCGCTGCCGCTGCCCGGCGCGACGCCGTGGCGCTTCGTGATGGTCGCCGACAACGCCGCCCGCCTGCTGGAGCAGAACGACCTGTTGCTGAACCTCAACGAGCCCTCGAAGCTCGCCGACACCGCCTGGATCAAGCCCGGGAAAGTCATCCGCGAGACCTCGCTCACCACCCAGGGCGGCAAGGCCTGCGTCGACTTCGCCAAGGTCATGAACCTCCAGTACGTGGAGTTCGACGCCGGCTGGTACGGCCACGAGTACGACGACGCCTCGGACGCCCGCGCGGTCAATCTCGACCCCAAGCGCTCGAAAGGTCCGCTTGACCTGCACGATGTCATCCGCTACGGCAAGGAGAAGGGCGTGGGCATCATCGTCTACGTCAACCGCCGCGAACTGGAGCGGCGGCTCGACGAGCTTCTGCCGCTCTACAAATCGTGGGGCATCGCCGGCATGAAGTACGGCTTCGTCAACGTCGGCAGCCAGAAGTGGACGACGTGGCTGCACGGCGCGATTCAGAAGGCGGGCGAGGCCGGCCTGATGATCGACATCCACGACGAGTACCGCCTCACCGGCAACCAGCGGACCTGGCCGAACGTGATGACGGTCGAGGGCATCCGCGGCAACGAAGAGATGCCCGCGGCGGCGCACAACTGCGCCCTGTCCTTCACGCGCTACCTCTGCGGCCCCGGCGATTACACGCCGTGCTGGTCGAACAGCCGCGTCAAGAACACCCGCGCCCACCAGCTCGCCTTGGCGGCCGTCACTTACAGCCCCTGGCAGTTCCTCTTCTGGTACGACAGCCCCGGCGTCTACAAAGGCGAGCCCGAGCTGGACTTCTGGCGGCAGATCCCCACGGTCTGGGAAGACACGAAAGTGCTCAACGCCAAGATCGGCGCCTACGCCACGGTGGCCCGCCGCACGGGCGGAGACTGGTTCGTCGGCACAATCAACGCGCTGGAGCGCCGCACCCTGGCGATCCCGCTCACCTTCCTGACGCCCGGCACAACCTACACCGCGCAGATCTACAGCGACGGCGCCCCGGACGGCAGCAACCGCACGCTCGTCGCGTGCGCGACGCGCGAGGTGACCTCCGCCGACATGATCGCCGCCGACCTCGCCGACAACGGCGGCCACGCCGTCCGTCTCGTGCCCAAAAAATAGGCGCCCCGAAGCGGCGAGATGAGCGTATGCTTGCGGTTCGGAGAGTGAAGCGCCCTTGAACCGGAAGCCGTGATGGCTGCGCGCGTCTAAACGCCTGTCCCGAACGAACGCCTGAGGTTGCCCGCCGAAGCCGGGTCGAGAAACACCGTGCACGCCGCATGCGTCTGCAGCGCAGAGGCCGGACAGAGATTCGAGACGGGTCCCTCCAGCGCGTTCCTGACGGCGGCCGCCTTGCGCGCGTCGGGCACCGTGCAGACGATCCGACGGCTCTTCAGGAGCTGCGGCACCGACACGGTGAGCGCCTTTTCGGGCACGTCCTCCAGCGCCGCGAACCACCCCTCCCCGACCTGTTGCCGGCGGCAGGCCTCGTCCAGGTTCACCACCAAATACGCCGCGCGCGTCTCGAAGTCCGCAGGCGGATCGTTGAACGCAAGGTGCCCGTTCTCGCCGATTCCCACACACGCCACGTCGATCGGCGCCGCAGTGATCAGAGCCTCCAAGCGGAGGCACTCAGCCGCAGGGTCCGGATTCTCGCCATCGACCTCATGAAACCCTTTCAGAGGTGCCGGCACCGCGGCCACGAAGCGCTCGCGCAGATAGGCGCGGAAGCTGGCGCGGTGCGTGACGGGCAGCCCGACATACTCGTCCAGGTGGAATCCGGTGACCCGCGTCCAGTCGATTCCGGGCGCCGTGGTCAGCGCCCGCATGAAATCGAACTGGCTCGCGCCCGCCGGCACAAGGAGCCGCGCCTCGCCGCGTCTGGCGAGCGCGTCCCGGAGCCCTTCGGCGGCATACGCCGCGGCCGCCCGCGCCATCGCGGCTGTGTCTCTGGCGATCTCGACCTTCACTGGCGGACCTCTTTTTCACACGTTGACGATGCCGAGCGGATCGGCGGTCTTCCAGCCGCCGCGCGTAAAGTCGGGGATCCCGACCGAAGCGCCGTCGCGCAGCGCCGAGCGCTCGCTCAGCTCGATAATCGAACTCCACAGCGCGGCGTCGTAGACGCTGATGTCGAGCGGCAGCCCGTTCTGCAGGCAGTGACACAGCCGCAGGTCCATCAGGAAATCCATGCCGCCGTGCCCGCCGGCCTTTTTGGCGGACTCGCCGTTCTTGTCCCACAGCGGGTGGACGTATTTGGCCTTGAGTTCCTCCAACTCGTTGTCGGACATCCAAGCGTGCGCCTTGGGCTCCAGCGCCACGCGCAACGGGTAGTCGGCCAAGATCCCTTTCGTGCCCGAGATCAGGTTGTGCCGGGTATAGGGCCGCGGGCTGGTCGTGTCGTGCTGCACCATGATGGTTCTGCCGCGGCGGGTCTTGATGACCGTGGTGTTCATGTCGCCGAGCTTATAGGCCATCTTCGCCTGCGGGCTCTTCTCGCCGTATTTTTTGACGGCGGCCAGCGTGAGTCCGAACTGCCCGCTGCTCACGGACGTCAGCGAGTCGAACCGGTCCCCGCGGTTGATGTCCATGTATTGGCAGATCGGCCCGAGCCCGTGCATGGGATACGGGTTGCCCGTGTGCTGCTTGGACCACTCCAGCCGCCACTGCCCCTGATACCCGTTCTCCGTGTCCTCCCGCAACTTGCCGTCGCGCAGGTCATGGATGTAGGCGCCCTCGCCGTGGACCAGTTCGCCCAGCACGCCCTTGCGGCAGAGCATCAGGGCCAGCATCTCGTTGTACCCGTAACAGCAGTTCTCCAGCATCATGCAGTGGCGCTGCGTCGCTTCGGCCGTATCGACCAGCTGCCAGCACTGCTCGAGGGTCATGGCGGCCGGGACCTCGGTGACGGCATGTTTGCCGCACTGCATCGCGTACACCGCCATGGGCGTGTGCCAGAGCCACGGCGTGCAGATGTAGACCAGGTCGATCTCCGGGGACTCGCACAGCTTGCGCCACATGTCCGCAGAACCGAAGTATGCGGCGGGGGCCGGCTTGCCTGCGTCGGTCAGGCTCTTCACCTGCTTCGCCACCCGGTCCTCGAACAGGTCGCTGATCGCGCGGACCTCGACCCCCGGAATGCTCGACAACCGCTTGACCGCACCCGGCCCGCGGTGCCCGACGCCGATCACGCCCACGCGGACCGTCTTGATCGGCTCGCAGCGGAAACCCTCCATCGACTTGCCCCGGCGCCCCGAGACCTCGGGGGTCACCGCGCACCCCGGCCATGCGAGTGTGCTCAAAGCGCCGCCCGCCCACGCCGCCTTTTTCAGAAAACTCCTGCGATCCATTCGCATACTCTTCCCCTTTCTTGTTTAACGTCCTTCGTCACCATGTTCCGCAATCCAATTTTTCGCGTATTCGACAGCCGCAAGGTTCTTGTTGCAAAGCGGCGTGCAGTGGAAAATCAGTCCCTCTATTTGCCCCTGCTTGTAAAGCGTGTGGGCATAATCGAGCTGCTTGCCCATAAACGCCGTGCTCAGCTCTTTTTTACCGCCAAAGTCCCACATGTAGATGCCGAGAAGGGTCGGTTTGTCAGGAACCAGAGCGCGGTATTTTTTGAAATTCTCCTCAATCCTTTGAATGTCGCTGCCGCTCCAGATCCAAAGCGAGACAGTGTCGGCGTATTTCATATACGGTTTGATCGCCGGACACAACTGGTGGGTATACAAAACGATCGCAAGATCCAGTCGGCGTTTGTAGGCGAGCGTCTCGTCATGAAGTTGCTTGAGCTCATCCAAGGAAAGTGCGGCCGGTGCGGGCTCGGTCTCGGAGTTTCTGTCGAACCCCGGCTTATCGCCGAAACGGAAAAAGTCATCGAGATAATAGCCGGTCAGGTTGGGCATCGTATCGCGCAAGCCGAAAACATATTTTTTCAGGGCTTGGTAAGACGTGTTGGATCCCATAGAGAGCGTCCAGGCAATCCGTTTGACGTCCTTGAACTGGTTGTTGTATTCGTCGTCTGCAACCCCGTGACGGATCACGCAGACGTTCGGTATCCCCATGTATGCGATGCCGTCGGCCATGCTGATCGGGGCGCTCAGCGGGATATTGTACACCCCCTTTGGCCCGTCATAAACCCCCGAGTCATGACCCCACATCCAGAGCCGGTCCCGCAGGGTGTTCCTATAAGCGGGGGTGCGGGGTTGCGGGGCGCAGCCCGAAAGCCCCCATGCCGACAAGGCGCTTGCCCCGGCCCATGCCGATGCCGTTCCAAAAAACTCACGCCGACTGACCATCGCAAGCCCCTCAACGTTTGCCCGCCGCCGACCTTTTTGACAGCCACAGGAAGAATCCGGAGGCCGCCAGCATCATCACGCCGCCTAGAATCGACACGCGGATTTCGGCGAAGGGACGCGTCACGGCGCAGGCCACAATCAGCACGCTGGCGATGAACGCCAGCCCCCCCGCCACCAGCGGCCAGAACGTGATCTTCGCGGGCGGGCCTTCCAGCACGGGGCTGGGAGTGCTGACCTTCTCGAAGAAGCGCGTCAGGATTTCATCGTGCTCCCGGTCGTCGGGATACCGCAGCGTGCCCATCAGAAGGCCCGCAAACGTCGCCGCCGTGGTCGCAAAAAAGATGGTGCCCATCTCGCGGAGCGCCGGCCAGCGGGAGCCCAGCACAAACACCACCACCCCGACCGCCATGCCGCCGAGCAGCCCCCAGACGCCGCCGCGCCGGGAAACGCGGCGCGTGATCAGCCCCAGCAGCATGGGGATGGCGATCGGCGGCAGGAAAATGCCGAACATCTTGTTCGTCACGTCGAACAGGTCGTTCGCGCCCTGCGCGTTCTGCATGACGAACGTGATGCCGATAACCATCGCGCCGACCAGACCCGTCGCCAAGCGCGCCACGATCATCTGCCGCTTGGGCGAGGCGTCAGGCGCGATCATGCGCTTGTAGAAATCGTTCGTCACGACGGAGGCCGCCGCGTTGTAGTCGCCCGCCAGAGTCGACATCGTGGCCGAGAACATGGCCGCGATCACGAGGCCCATGAAGCCGACCGGCAGCACGTTTTTGCAGATCAGAGCGTAGACCGCGTTCATCTGGTCGGCGGGCAGATCCGGGATGAGAACCCGCGCCGCCATGGCCGGCAGGTAGAAAACCGGCGGGCCGATGATCAACAAAACGGCGACCAGATAGCCCACTTTACGCGCGTCCTTCTCGCTCCTCGTCGAATAATAGCGCTGCACCATCGACCACGACGTCGTCAGATTCGAGAACAGCATCAGAAAGAAAACGAGCATGTACATCCACGTGTACTTGTCCGCGGTCCATGTGAAAAATCCGGGCGGCACCTGGTCGAGGAAGGCCCCGACCCCCCCGATCTTGGCGAAACAGAGGAACGGGAGAAAAACGATGGGCAACAGCAGGACAAAGAACTGGATGAAGTCGGCCACCAGCGCGGCCCAGAGCCCGCCCATGAAGGTGT
>CAYZQL010000214.1:0-4197 GCA_964480555.1 uncultured Lentisphaeraceae bacterium
ACAGAGGACAACAACCTCGCCAACATCTACGAAGGTTCCCGCCTGATGTTCCGTTACGACACCGGCGGCGTGGCGGTCGACAATCTCGGAGGGACCGTCGGCTATTATGGCTACGTCACCCCGGCCGCCGGCGCGTGGCATCACATCGCCGTGGTCCGGAACGCCTTCAAGCAGGAGAAGGTCTTCGTGGACGGCAATGCCGTCGCCTTCTCGTGGTGCTCGCACCCGGTCCAGTCCGGCATCCCCCTTGCGCTGGGCGCGGTCAAGAAACACGCCACGACCGTCTACACCAATTTCTTTTCCGGTGCCCTGTCGCGCGTGCGCATCCACACCGGCATGCTCTCCGACCAAGACGTGCTGCACAATTACCTCGAGGAAGCGCCGAGCTACACTGCGGCGGCCAGCACGGTCTGGACCGGCGGCGAAGGCAACTGGAACGACCCGGCGTACTGGGCTGACGGTGCGGTCGGGGCCTCCTCCCAAGCCGTGCGGATCCTGTCCGGAAGCGTGTCCGTCACCAACAACGTGTCGCCGGGTATTCTCAGGTCGCTGGATATCGTGGAGGCGACGGTTTCTCTTGCAAACGCCACCGCGCGCATCGAAACGAGGGCGCCGCTCGTGGTTGGCCGCTCCACCGGCAACGCTGGCTCGGTCGACGTGTCGCGCGGCACGCTTGCGGTCAACTCCGCCCTCGGACCCGCCGTGCTGAGTCTCGGCATGGACGGCGCAAATTCGTCGGTCACGGTCGGCGGCACCGCCAGCGCCGCTACACTATCCGCCTCGCAGGTGCGCGCCTTTGCGGGGTCGGGAACCGCCGAGGTGCGGGTCAACAGCAACGGCGTGATGGAACTGGATGCGTTTGTGGCGGAAGTATCGACGAACGCCCCGGCGGTCACCTTCTCCGGCGGCACGTTGCGGAGCAGAACCGGAGCCGCCAGCCTGGGGCCGTTTTTCAATGTGTCCCAAGCCAAGGTTTCGACGGGCGGCATCGTTCTCGATTCGGTTTCCGGTTCGACCCAGACCGTCTCCACAGCCCTGATCCATGACAGCGCGGGCGCGCCTAAAGACGGCGGTCTACGCAAAACCGGCGCGGGCGTGCTCGTCCTCAGCGGGACCAACTCGTACACCGGCGACACCTCGGTCGAGGCCGGCACCCTGTCGCTGGCCTCGCGGCTGACGGACGGGCTGGTCTACCGGCTCGACGCCTCGTCGAACGCACTCGCGACGCTCCAGTTCGCCGAAAGCTCGAACGTCGTCTCGTGGGCCGACGCGAACGGCTCGGGCTTTCTCTTCACCACCAACACGGCCGAGCAGTGTCCGGTCTACGATGCCGCCCTGTTCAACGGTCGCGGCGGCGTGCGCTTCAACCGCAATGAAAACATAATCCGGCGCCTCACGGCCAACCGCTCCTGCCGTGCGCAGTCCCTCTTCTTCGTTTTCTCGCCTGCGGCGAACAACGATCTCGGAGGCTTGTGGGGAAAAGCCGGCGACGACTACGGCATCCGGTTGCTGGCCTCAGCCGTGCAGCTCTGCGGCAACGGGAACGACTTCGCCTCGAGCGGCTGGGCCTACACAAACGGTGCGGCAGGCACCGCCTTTACCGTCGGGCAGCCGCTGGTCGTAACGGCCATCAGCGGTGCGGCGCAAACGTGGGTTACGGCGATCGGGTCCTATTCCCAGCACCGCCGCCACTTCAGGGGCGACCTCGGCGAACTCCTCGTCTACGACCGCCGGCTGGACGACGCCGAGCGGCAAGCCGTGGAGAACTATCTGATGGCCAAGTGGCTTGGCACCGTCCCGGCCCCGCAACTCGGGGGCGAGGTGATCCCCTCCAACACGGTTCTCAACGTGAACAGCGGCGCGACCGTCGAATTGGGAGGCCTGTCCGCCCAGCTCTCGGTTCTCAAAGGTTCGGGCATCGTCAGGAACCTGAACCCGGCCAGTTCCGTTCTTAAGGTGGGCGGACTTGATGCCGACATTTTTTATACAGGCGTCATTACAGGAAACGTGTCGGTAACGAAGATCGGAAACGGCAGCGCCATGCTTGCGGGACTGAACACCTATACGGGTCTCACGACGATCGAGGCTGGAACGCTCAGACTTAGCACGGGAATCCCCTCGGTCACAGGGCTCGTATACCGTCTTGACGCTTCCCGGACCAACACGATCACCACCTTGGCAGACGGTTCGAACGTGACGGCCTGGGCGGATGCGGAGGGTTCCGGATTCAACTTCGCGCAAGCCACGCAAACGAACTGCCCGGTCTATGACGCCACGCTCTTTGGCGGTCGCGGGGGTATCCGCTTTGGCCTTGGTTCGCGCAAACGGATGGTCGGCTCAACCGTGACAAACGCGCATACGGTCTTCGCCGTGAACATGCTTCGCGACATGAGCAACAATGACAATTGCGGCTTATGGGGAGCGGACGGTGCGGACAGCCAAGGCATCCGCATCGGTGGCGGAAACGCGTGGAGGCTGCCGGGTGACGGGAATGATTTCCATCAGGTGGCTGTGGGCGGCCGCTTTTACCTCAACGGAGTCATCTCAAACACTGTGGCCACTGTCGGGCAGCCCCACCTGATCACGTCGGTCAGCGGCTCGCTGCGAACCTTTAAGCCTGCCATCGGGGACTACTGGTTCTCTTCCACTTATTCTGAACGTTACTACCGTGGCGAAGTGGCGGAAATCCTCGTTTATAACCACCCGTTGACCGAAAACGAACGTCAAGCTGTTGAAATCGGGCTCATGGCGAAATGGTTCCCGGCGACAGGGAACATCACCGGCTTCCTGCCGGGCGCTGCGGTGTCCGTCGCGGCGGGAGCAATGCTGGATATTGGCGGCGGCGGCATCACGATCACCGCCTTGTCGGGCGGAGGTTCGGTCTCGAACGGCGCGTTGACCGTGACGGGCCCGGTCTCTCCAGACGGCACCCTGAAACTTTCCGGTTCGCCGAGCCTGACAGGGACCCTGACGCTGGACATCGCGGCGGACGGCACCTGCGACCGCTTGGCCGTCAACGGGGCGCTGGACGTGTCCGGTCTGACGCTGGTCCTCAACCTTCCGGACACGAAGCCGTCTGTCGCCTCTTACACCTTGGTGTCAGCGGCGGAGGGTGTCACGGGGCCCTTTGAGAGCGCGACGGTCACCGGCCCGTGGAAGCTGGCCTACGACCCCGCCTCCATACGGCTCCTCTATGTCTCGGGCACCCTGTTGACGCTCAAGTGAGAAGCGTTTACAGTGTCGCCATGTCAACGGAGCCAGTCACCGCCTTCACCTCGCCGCAACTCGCCGAGCGCTATGCCTCACTCGGCATGACGCCCCGCCTCGCGCGGCGGCTCCTGTCGTCCGCCCTGCGGCGCGGCGTGTGGCCGGAGGACGACACCACGATCTCAGCCGCGTGGCTGGCACGCGTGCGGCAGGCCCTGCACATCCCCGTGCTGGCCGTCATCGAGCGGCGCACGTCGGCCGCCGACGGCTTCACCAAATATCTCTTCGAGGCGCCCGACGGGGTCCGGTTCGAGTCCGTCCTCATTCCGCTCGTCCACGCGGCGGACGACCGCAAAGCCGTCGTGTGTGTCAGCTCACAGGCCGGCTGCGCCATGGGCTGCGCCTTCTGCGCCACCGGACGCCTGGGCTTCACCCGCGACTTGGCGGCGTGGGAGATCGTCGCGCAGGTCGCGCAGATCCGGCGCGACACGGCGCTGCCCGTACGCGGCGTGGTCTTCATGGGCATGGGCGAGCCGCTGCTCAACTACGACGCGGTCATCCGGTCCGCAAGCCTTTTCTCCGAGCCTTCCGGGCTCGCCATCGCCGCCAAAGCCGTGACCCTCTCCACCGTCGGAATCATTCCCGGCATCCGCCGCCTGACGCGCGAGGGCCACGCCTTCCGCCTGGTGGTCTCGCTCTCCTCGGCCGACCCGGCCAAGCGCCGCAGCCTCATGCCTGCGGAGGCGGACTACCCCTCGGGCGAGCTGCGCGCCGCGCTGGCCGAATACCATGCGTCGACCCGCCGCCGCGTGACCCTGGCCTGGACGATGATCAGCGGCTTCAACACGGGCGAGGAGGACGCGCGCCAGCTGGCCGCCTGGGCCGACGGCCTGCCGGTGCGGCTCGACCTGATCGACGTCAACGACGCGACCGGCCGCTTCGTGCCCCCCGGCGACGCCGAGCGCAACGCCTTCCGCGACGCTCTGCGGG
>CAYZQL010000214.1:4207-6935 GCA_964480555.1 uncultured Lentisphaeraceae bacterium
CAAAGATATTGCGGCGGCCTGCGGAATGCTGGCCGCGCAGACCGGGAAATGCGTTTGACATCGCCAACGGTTGCGCTTTACAGTATGCGCACCATGACGTGTGGGCACGTCACCTCTGGCGGCACCGACAGCGCCGTCACACGATGCCCTGCGCCGTGCCACGAGCGACCTGCCCGTGCGGCAGAACAAACGGGTTCTTCGCAGCATTGACACTTATGGATGTGGTAAAAGGACAGATCGCCTCTTGGTTCCATGACAAGGGCTTCGGCTTTATCCGTGCGGACGGAGACGGGCCCGAGACCGTCCGGCGTGCCAAAGAGATTGCGCCTCAGCAGCGCCACCCCCGCCAGGGTGACGAGGCCACCTTCACTTTAATCGGCTCCGCGACCGACACACCGGAAGCCGCACACGTCACGCTCTCGGGCTTCGCCTGGTCGTTATTAGCGGTGTCGTGCGTGGGCCTTGTGCTGTTGACCGCCGCGATTGTGCGTAACCGTTTCCTCAAAACCGTGCTGTTGTGTGTGGGCCTTGTGCTGCTGACCGCCGCCTATGTATACTGCGTATGGCGGAAGTTTCTGCCGTTCTGTCCGGTCGCCACGCTCTACGCAGCCATGAGCCTCCTCACCCTTGTGGTCTATTACCACGACACGTGCCTGGCCCTGGGGGGCGCTCGGAGAGTCCCCGAAATCCGGCTCCACCTGCTCGAACTCTCGGGCGGATGGCCGGGAGCGCTCCTTGCGAAACTCTTTTTCAGGCACAAAAGCCAAAGCCCACGCTTCCTGTTCCATGTCGGGCTGATCGTGCTGGTCCACTGCACGCTGTGGTGCGTCTGGTGGTTCGGCGGTCCAATTGAGCGTCTTGTCAAACTGTCTTCGCAGGGGGTCGCGCATCACCCGGCCCTCCACAAAATTAGATGGCCCAAACAGGAGCCCCTGCCGGTCCGGGAGTCGTTGGAGCCGAACGCTTCCCCCCGCAGCACGCGGTCCTGGTGGCCCTCTCAGCAGGCGAAGATGCCCCCCGCGCCTGACGAACACCAGCAGGCACCCACGACGGAGCAGGACCCCGGAACAGGGACAAAGGAGCAGCCCAGCGGTGAACCGGCCTGGGCAGACGATCCCCCGGCCGCCCCCCCCATCCGCGACCCGACCGTTCGCAGAACCCTCGTGACTGCCGATGAGGGGTGCAGACAGGCCATCGGAGCGGTCAAGGCGATCTCCCTATCGCGAGGTATCCTCGTCGCGCTGCCCCCGGAGATCGGCGAAAGCGGCGTGATCGCCGCCAACACGCTGGTCGGCGATTTCCATCGCCGGTTCCAAGTGGGCGAGCAGGTCAGGGTCGCCGTCACCGGGATCAGCATGTCGGGCTCCAGCCGGAAGATCAACCTCGTGCTTGTCGAACCGCAGGCAGATTCCGCTCACAGTCGAAAGAAGAGGAGATAGGCCATGACGTTCACGCGCAGATCCTTCATCCGGCACTCCGTTGCCGCAGCCACCGCCGCCACCCTCGCCCCGCCGCTCCTCCGCGCGGCGCAGCCGGACAAGATCCGGATCGGCTCCTGTTCGCTCGGCCTCGACAAGGCCAAGGAGGCGGGGCTTGAAGGCGTCCAAATCTGGGCCGGCGGCGAGGCCGACGAGTTGGACATCCACAAGGCTGAGACGAGGTCCAAGTACAAGGCGCAGATGCAGGCCACCGGGCTGCCCGTCTGTTCTTTCATGATGGGCTTGCTCAACCAGTTCCCTCTTGCGACCGACCCGCGCGGCCCCGCCTGGCTCACGCAGTGCATCGACGCCGCGCAGGATCTCGGCGTTTCGAACGTCCTTGTGGCCTTTTTCGGAAAAGGCGACCTGCAGTCCGGCAAGAAGGTCAAGGAGGAAGAGTTCGCCGCGGTCGTGAGGCGCATCAAAGAGGCCGCGCCGCGGGCCAAGGACGCCGGCGTGACGCTCGCGCTCGAGAACATGCTGAGCGCCGAGCAGAACCTGCGCCTGCTGGACGCGATCAACCACGACGCGGTCAGCCTCTATTACGACGTGTTCAACACCGGCAAGTCGATGGGCTACGACTCACCCGCCGAAATCCGTCGCCTCAAAGGCCGCATCTCGCAGATCCACTACAAGAACGGCCCGGCTTACCTCGACGCGGACAAGCCCCACTTCGAAGCGGTCACGGCCGCGATCAAGGAGATCGGCTACGCCGGCTGGATCGTGCTCGAGACCTCCAGCCCTTCCAAGAACGGCGTGGCGGACGCGAAGCGCAACGGCGATTTCGTGCGCGCGCTGTTCGCCTGAGCCGCGGCGGACGGGCGGCGGCCGTCCCTCCAAGACGTGAGCGGCCGAGACCTCTTGCCGGTGCGCGAAAAAGGGCCGCCTGTCACGATCTGACAGACGGCCCGCTTCATGTGCCGCGCAATCGGCTTACTTCGCGACCAGGCCCAGCCAGCTCTGAATGACCGGCGAGAACTTGATGATCACGGGCGTGAACACGATGGAGACCATGCTCATGAGCTTGATCAGGATGTTCAGCGACGGGCCGCAGGTGTCCTTGCAGGGATCGCCCACCGTGTCGCCGGTGACCGCCGCGCCATGCACGGGGTTCTTGCTGCCGTCAGCCAGCCGCTTGCCGCCGTAGTTCCCCTTCTCGATGTGCTTCTTGGCGTTGTCCCAAGCGCCGCCGGCGTTGTTCAGCATGCAGGCCAGCGAAAAGCCGGCGGTGAGCCCGCCCGCCAGCAGGC
>CAYZQL010000215.1:0-1268 GCA_964480555.1 uncultured Lentisphaeraceae bacterium
CGGAGTGATTGCAAAGATGGCGGCCGCGCAGGAACCGGACGGTTATCTCTACACCGCCCGAACCCTGGGCTTCATCAACGGCATGACCGGCAAGGAGCGCTGGAGCAACATGGGCAGCAGCCACGAGCTCTACAACATCGGCCATCTCTATGAAGCCGCCGCCGCCCACCACGCGGTCACCGGCAAACGCACGTTGCTCGATGTCGCCTGCAAAAGCGCCGACCTCATCGACAGGACCTTCGGCCCCGGCGAGTCCCAGCGCAAGGGCACGTCCGGACACGAGGAGATCGAGATCGGACTCTGCAAACTTTACCGCGCGACCGGCGAAAAGCGCTACCTCGACCTCGCCAAGTTCTTCATCGATATGCGCGGCCGCAAAGACCTGCGAAAGCTCTACGGCTCCTACAATCAAGACCACCTCCCCGTGGTCGAGCAGACCGAAGCCGTGGGCCACGCGGTCCGCGCGGGATACCTTTACGCGGGCATGGCCGACGTCGCCGCGCTGACAGGCGACACGTCCTATATCGCCGCCATCGACAGGCTTTGGGAAAATGTGGTTTCGAAGAAACTCCACCTCAACGGCGGCATCGGCGCGCGCCATCAGGGCGAGGCCTTCGGCGAAAACTATGAGCTGCCCAATGAAAGCGCCTACCTCGAAACCTGTGCCGCCATCGCCAACGCGCTCTGGAACCAGCGCATGTTCCTCCTCCACGGCGACGCGAAATATATCGACGTGCTGGAGCGCATCGTCTACAACGGTTTCCTCTCCGGCATCGCGATCACGGGCGACGAGTTCTTCTACCCCAACCCGCTCGCCAGCAGCGGCGGCTACAAGCGTTCGAAGTGGTTCGGCTGTTCCTGCTGCCCCGTGAACATCGTGCGCTTTATTCCTCAGCTCGCCGAGTTCACCTACGCGCAGCGAGACGCGGCCGTCTACGTGAACCTCTATGTCGCCAGTTCGGCCAAGCTCAAAACGTCCGCAGGCGATGTGACGGTCACGCAGAAGACAGACTACCCCTGGAGCGGGAACGTGCGCATCGCGGTCGCCCCAGCCAAAGACGGCACCCCGTTCTCGCTCAAGCTCCGCATACCCGGCTGGGCCATCGGCAAGCCCGTGCCGTCTGACCTCTACACGCAGGCCCGGCCCGGCTCGCTGAAGGATGTCGCCATCGCCGTCAACGGCGCGCCCGTGCCGCTCACGCTTGAAAAAGGCTATGTCACGATCAACCGCGCTTGGCGCGGCGGCGATGCTGTGACGCTCGCGTTCG
>CAYZQL010000215.1:1278-6886 GCA_964480555.1 uncultured Lentisphaeraceae bacterium
CCTGTCCGCCGCATCCAGGCACACCCCGAAGTGAAAGACAATGCCGGCCGCCTCGCCGTGGAGCGCGGCCCGCTCGTCTATTGCGCCGAGGCGGCCGACAACGCGGGCCATGCGCTCAGCCTCATGCTTCCGGCCGACGCCGCCTTCGCCGAAGGCACGGTCGCGGTGCTCGGCCACAGCCTCGTTTCCCTTCAGGCGACGGCGCAATCGGTCGTCGCCGACCTGCGTGGCACGCGCACCGCACAGCCGGTCACGGCCACACTCATCCCCTACTTCGCCTGGTGCCACCGGGGCGCGGGTGAGATGCAGGTCTGGTTCCCGGCCTCACCCGAGAGCGCCGTTCCCCGCTCGAACATCAAAGCTTCGGCCTCGCACTGCTGGGAGCTTGACTCAGTCCATGCGGCCTGTGACGGCACGCTGCCGAAAAACTCCGGCGATCAAAGCGTCAAACGCATGACCTGGTGGCCCCGCCGCGGCTCCGCCGAATGGATCCAGTACGAGTTCGCGGCGCCTGAGACGCTCAAGGGCTGCGCGGTCTACTGGTTCGACGACACAGGCAAGGGCTCCTGCCGACTCCCGGCCTCATGGAAGCTCCAAACACCGGATGCGTCCGGCAACTGGGCTGACGTTCCCGTTTCAGGCGCCTATCCGGTCGCCAAGGACACCCTCTGCGAGATCGCCTTCGCGACGCCGGTCACCACGCGCGTCCTCCGCCTCAACGTCCAACTCCAGCCCAACGTCTCCGGCGGCGTCCTCGAGTGGAAACTCCAACCCCAGTGAGCACACACAGCCGCTGGACGAAGTCGGGCAGGGATGCCTCCCCGAACTGTCCGTCTACCCTGAGCAGGCCCAAGGGCGGACGGTTCGGGGAGGCATCCCTGCCAGAAACGGCGACACGTTAACACAACCGCCCAAGAGCCCGAATAACGGGACGAACCGTCTCTACTTGAACAAGAGGATGGTGCCGAGGTCGTGGACCAGCGTCACTTTACCTGCGCCCGGCGTGTAGTCGTAGCGCACCACCCACGTGCCGGGAAGATTGGGCGTGGCGGCGAAGGTTCCGGTCAGGTCGCCTGCACAGGAGACGATCTCGTACGAAAAGCCCGCCATCCGCGCGACGTCGCCGATCACCAGCGTGAGCGTCGACAAATCCAAATCACCCGTGACGGAAAGGGTGTCCGCCTGGCCGTTCTCTCGCGTGTCAATCAGCAACGAGCAACCGTCGAACAGGGGTGACCCGTCGAGCGTCAGCGTGCCCACCTCGCCCGCACCGCCCGGCGCGACGGTTTCCGTCACGGTCAGGCTGTCACAGCCGGTGATCGTGCCGCCGCCGCCGATTCCGGCCAGCGTCTGCGGCTGCCCGTTCACGTCAAAAGCCGCGCCCGCGTCAACCGTGACCGTCCCGCCGGAAGCCAGGGAACCGCCATCCAGCTTCAAGGTTCCGCCGCTCACACGCGTATCGCCCAAATAAGTGTTCGCGCCACCCAGCGACAACGTGCCGCTACCGACCTTGACCAGTGCGTTGGAGCCTGAGATAACGCCAGTGAAAAGCGTACTGCTGTTGTCGTTGCCGACGGTGAACAGGGACCAACGTCCGCTGCTGTTGGCCACCTCACCCGCGCCGTCCAGCGAGCCGACCGCCTGACCCAACCCGTTCAGATCCAGCGTGCCGCCTGCGACAACGGTCAAGGCCGTGGCCTCGGGCAACACATTGGTGGGGAAGACGCTTTCCAGCCCGAGCCACTTGTACCGCAAATACTCAGAGACTGAATGCGCGTCCGACATGCCGAGCGCGGTGTTATAGACCGCCACCTCGTTGATGTCGCCCTGATACGAACGAAAATACTGTCCGCTATACGGCCGGTAATCTCCGATCGCGGCGACCCAGGTCCGCGGCGTTTCGGCCAGAGCGGCCAGCACGTGCGGCGCGCCAGATGAGAACACCCTGTCCTCGGTGCCGTTGACGAACATCCGTCCGCCGCACGAAAAGTCATTGGCGTTGCCCGGATGGATCCACGACGTCAGACTGGACTGCCGGATTCCGATATCCTGCCCGTAGCCGCCCCAGAGGCCGCCGTTGTCCCTGTACCCGCGCACCTCGTTGACCACGAAAACCGAACGCGACAACACACTCTTGGCGGCGATCAGGCAGTTGGTCCGCCCCCCGAAGCGGACTGCGGGCAAACCGCTCGCCGCGTTCGTCACCAGCACCGGCTGCAGCACCGACACGTCCTGCGTGAAATGGACGCCGGCCCCGGAAGCGTCCGCCCACATGGTGACATTCGACCCGTCGAGCGTCAGCAGGTCGGCGCGTGAAGCGTCAAGCCGGTACGCGAGCCCGTTGGTCGGCAACACCGTCTGCGTGCCCTGCAGCCGGAGGGTTCCCGCCTCGATGGTCGTGGCCCCGCTGTACGTATTGAGGCTGCTCAGCGTCAGCGTGCCGCTCCCCGTCTTCACAAGCGAGACGGCGCCTTCGCCATCCAAGATCGATCCCCAGAAACGGCTGCTCGTACCGTCCGTCCCGACCGTCAGCAAGGCGCCGGACGCCGCCGAGTTGCTCACCACTCCCCCGCCTTCCAGCACGCCGGTCGCCAGGGTCTGGCCGTCGAGGTCGAGCACGCCGTTGACAAAGGCCGTTCGCATCGCCACATCCGCACCCTCCACAACCAGCGCGCCCGACTGGATCTCGAAGGTTCCCGCAAACTGTTCCGCGTCGGTGAGGGTCAGGGTGCCCGATCCCTTCTGCACCACACGTCCGACACCGCGGATCGAATTGGTGATCGTGGCGTCGCCATTGAGCGCGAACGCCAGCACGCCGTTGTTGACCGTCACCGGTCCGGGAGCCAAGGACTCCTGCGCGGCGATCTCCAGCGTACCGCGGCTGACGCGCGTTCCCCCCGCATAGGTGTTGGCGCCGGCCAACCGGACGATTCCCGCAATCGCCACGTCGGGACACCCGATCTCCAGGCCGCCCGGACCGGTGATCGGACCGCTGAGCGTCCCGATCGCGCCACCCAGAAGCGACACGCCCACCCGCGCGTCCCGCATCAGTTCAATCGGACCCGAAATCTCGCTGTCGCGCTCGAACACGACCGCGCCCAGCGGCTGGGATGTGCCGGCGCCCACACCCGCGAGATGCAGGGCGTTGGTTACGTTTCCGGCGAACGTGACGCGGAACTGACCGCCCCACGCCTCGTTGCCATAGATGTACACGTCCCCGTCGCTGAAACCGCGGCTGTTCGCGAGCGACACGCGGCCCGCCATGATACGCGTCGGCCCGGTGTAGGTATTGGCGGCCGCGGTAAGCTGCAGATCCTCGTCCTGCCCGCTGCCCACCAGCGTCAGTCCGTTCGAACCCGTGATCACACTCCCGAGCGTGGGGCCGAACTGATTCGACCGCCGCAAGTTGTAGATGATGACGCCTTCCGATGTCCCGAAATCAAGCGTGCCGCCGTTCAGCCCGGCCGTGACGCCGCTGGAGTTGTTGAGGATCACCCCGGCCGGATTCACGCCGTCGCCGACGGTCAGCGTCTGACCGCTGTTGACGGTCAGCACCGCGCCGTTGTGCACGCGCAGCGCGTGGACGTGGGCGCTGTCCGTGGACGCATTGGCCGTCACATTGGCGATCGAGGTGTCGCCGCCGCCGAGCCCGGCCGTGTACGCCGCCACCTTGAAACCGTCTGTGGCGTCATAGGTGAGGAAATCGCACGACCGGCGGTCGTCATTGTGGATGCCGAACACCGTCGGCACCGCACCGTTGACCGTCGCCACACCGCCATTGACCAACACTTTCTCCGTAACGCCCAGCGTGGCCGTGCCGGCTCCCGGCCAGATTGCCAGCACCCCGTACGCGTCGCGCGTCAGCACACTGTCCGCCGCCGCGCCGGCAGGGCCGAACGTCACGCTCAGGCTGGTCTGGCTGCCGCGCACGGGCCGCAGCATCGAGACGCCGGGACCGACCGTCACGGTGTTCGCCGCATCGCCGTGGGCCACCGACAGCGAAAGGTTCGCCCCGCTCCCCGAAGGGGTGATCTCCAGCGTGCCGCCGTTGATCGTCACCGGACCGTACCCGAACGGCGTGCCGCCGGTTGACAACGAGGTCAGGGTGCCCGCGTTGAGGATCGAGGCGCCGGTGTACCCGTTGTCCGCGAGGAACCGGAGCAGTCCGGGGCCGCTCTTGATCAGGCCGCCGTCAACCGTGCCCCCGGTCGCGTTGGTGAAGCCCTGGTTGAAGGTCGTTGTGCTGCTCACGGTCGCCGCCTCGATGCGCGCGCCGCCCTCCCGGATCTGGTAACGGTGGTACGCGCCCGCCGCGGAGGTCCGGGAGCCGATGAAACGCAGCAGGCCTCCGTCGAAATTCACGAACGTCGGGTGGGCGGCCTGTGAGCCCAGCGTCCCGAAGCCGCCCTGCATGATCAGCGTGCCGCCGGCCAGCGTGACCGTGCCGGTGCTGGTGGTGCCCACGGCTCCGTTTGACATCACGACCAGCCCGTCGGTGGTGACCTGCGCGTCATTCGTCACCACCAGCGAGTGCGTCTTGCCGTCGCTGGCGATGCGCGTGTTGGCGTTCGCGATGTTCACGACCGCCGTGCCGCTCGCCAGAAGGCCGAGCCCCTGGCAGTGCTGGATATAGCCGATGTTCATGGTCCCGCCGCTGACCGTGACGAAGATGTCGTTGGTGTTGAGATTCCCCAGGGTGTTCTTGAAGAACGAGGTGCCGCCAGTCTGCAGATAACGTCCCGTGCCGCCCAGCGCGCTGTCGAAGAGGTGGGTCCCGCCGCGGATCTCGACCGGATGACCAGGTTCAACCGTCAAAGTCGCCCCTGTGCTGCTGCCGCCGTTGAACACGAACAGGGCTCCTGTCTTCATCGTGAAGCCGCCGCCTGCTAAAGTTCCGCCGTTGACCTCCGCGACCGCCCCATTATTGACCGTGACCGTGGAACCCGTGCTGCTGCCGCCGTTCAGGGCCAGGGTCCCGCCGTTCACCGTGACGGCGGCGTTGGTCATGTCGAACGCGGTCAGGGCGAGCGTCGAGGGCTGCGCCTTGGTGAGCGCTCCTGAGCCGTAAAGAGGAGTGCCGTTGGTCAGGCTTGCCAGCGTGTTGTACGCGAGCGTGCCCGGCTTGACGACCGTAATATGTGCGGTGTTGGGAAGAGAACCGTCGTTCACGCCGTCGCCGAGCCTCAGGGTGCCGCCGTTTACGGCCGTGCCGCCGGCGTAGGCTTGCGCGTTGGTCAGCGTCAGGGTGCCTGTCCCATTTTTCGCCAGCCCGCCGGGGCCGCTGAACGGCATCGCGTAAGTGACCGAATCGTTCCGTCCTCCCAGCCCGAGGGTGATGGCTCCGCCCAAGGTATCCTGCAGCGCCAGGCCGTTCGTGCTGATCAAGCCGCCGAGCAGATAGGTTCCGACTCCCGGCGCGAACGCCAAAGAAATTCCCGGATAGGTCATGTTAAAGGTCACGTTCTCGAGGCTGTTCGACCCGCCCACCACAAAGGTGCCGGGCTCGTTGAAAGAGAACATTCCCCCGCCGTAACAGGTACCGGAAAACAGGCGGGTGGCGCCGTTCATCCAGAAATGGAATGTGGCGTTTTGGTTGGTGAGCGTACCC